>NZ_JBHJXS010000016.1:0-276752 GCF_042269265.1 Nocardia sp. NPDC056000
CCTCTGCACGGAGGCGGGCCGGGCTCGTTCCATACCGAGGGCGCTTGACCGACATCGTGCCGCGAGCCGCGCACGGGCGGCGGAGATATCGGGGAAACACCGCTGTACAGCGGTTGCGGTGGCGCGCCGCCGGTTGCGGGATCGGCGGGCGGGGTGGGATTCGGCGTCGTACAGTGGCGATGGTCGTCTATGGGAGGTAGGGGTCGTGCAGCCTAATCCACCGTTGGAACCGACCGCGGGTGAGCGGCTCTCGCATGCGGGGCGGATCTTCACCTCGGATCTGTCGGTCAATGAGTTCGCGCTATTGCACGGGGCCGGGTTCGAGCCGATCGATCTGGTGATGGGGGTGTCGGTCTATCACGTGGGGTTCCAGTTCACCGGGATCCGGCAGCAGATGGAGTTGACGGTGCTCACCGAGGCCACCTATCGGGCGCGCTGGAATGCCATGACCCGGATGCAGGCCGAGGCGGACGCGTTGCACGCCGACGGCGTGGTGGGGGTGCGGCTGGAGTGGCGCCATGTGGGGACCGAGGCCAGTCATCTGGAGTTCATCGCGGTCGGCACCGCGGTGCGATTCACGCAGGAGCCGGGCCGGTTCCGCAGGCCGAACGGGCAGGCGTTCACCAGTCATCTGTCCGGCCAGGACATGGTGACGCTGATGCGGTCCGGTTTCGCGCCGGTGGCGTTCGTCATGGGAAATTGCGTATTCCACGTGGCCGTACAGGGTTTCATGCAGTCCATGCGCCAGATCGGCAACAATGTCGAGATGCCGCAGTGGACGCAGGGCAACTATCAGGCCCGCGAACTCGCCATGTCGCGCATGCAGGCCGAGGCCGAGCGGGACGGCGGGATCGGCGTCACCGGGGTGGAGTTCCAGATCCAGAACTATGCCTGGGGCCATCACACCGTCGAGTTCTACGCCGCCGGAACCGCGTTGCGCCGCACCGGATCCGGTGAGACGATCACCCCGCAGTTCGTCCTCCCGATGGGCGGCTGACCGGTGGATTTCGATCCGGAGCACGCGGCGCGGGTGATCGGCGCGGCACTGCACGGCCCCGGCGGGGTCGCGATGGTCTTCACCGTGTTCGCCGGGGTGCCGGGCGCGGTGCGCACGCCCGCCAAGCGCGGCCTGTTCCGCTCCGAACCCGAACGGCTGCAATTGGGTTCGTGGCGCTATCAGGTCACCGGTGATCAGCGCGTGCTGGCCGCGCACGTGGTGAACGGCATCGTGCTGGCCGAGGATGTGCTCACAGCGGCCGCGGTCGGACCGCATGTGGCGCGCGCCCTGTCCGATCTGGTGGCGGGTTTCGGCGAGCCCGCTGTTCCGCGCATCACAGCCGCGCTGGAGGTCTTGGAAACAGTCGGCTGACCGGGCGTTCACCTGCGAGTATTAGGGGGTGAAGCGCGACGTTTCCGCCCATCTCGACGTTCTTGTACATGCCGATTCCGTGCTCGAGTTCCAAATCGCCGTGGCGCGTCAGCCCGGTATGGATTTGAGCGAATCACTGGTGTTCGAATTGGACGGCCGGCGCTGTCAGGCGCGCGAGGTGCTCGGCCCGCACGGTACGCGAATTCACGTATTGCGCTGTGGCGCGGGGAATCTGCACGCGTATTACAGCGCGACGGTGCTCGGGACGGCAGTCGCCGAGCCCCCTTCGGAGTACGATCTCGCGATTTACACCCGCCCGAGCCGATTCGCCGAATCCGATAAGCTGCTGAATTTCGCCGCCGCCGAATTCGGCTGCGGCATAGATGATCCGGACACCCCCGCCCGCGTGGCCGCCTGGGTCGCCCGCCGGGTCCGCTATCTCCCCGGCGGCAGCACCCCCAGTGACGGCGCGGTGGAGACCCTGCTGTCCGGCACCGGCGTCTGCCGTGATTTCTCCCATCTCACCGTCGCGCTGCTGCGCGCGGTCGGTGTGCCCGCCCGGGTCGCCTCGGCCTATCCCCCGGGCGGGGTTCCGATGGATTTCCATTCCGTCCCCGAGGCTTACGTGGGCGGGTCCTGGCGGGTCCTGGATCCCACCCGCATCGCTCCGCGCTCCACCCTGGTTCGCATAGCCACGGGCCGCGACGCCTCCGATATCGCCTTCCTCGGCAACCACGGTGGCGATATCACCGTGAACGGCCTGTGGGTCAACGCCTTCGTCGACGGCCCGCTCCCGTACGACGATTTCGAGCAGCCGCTGACCCTGGCCTGAGGGTCCGCGCCGGGTTCGCGGGCCCCGGAAGCCTGCACCAGATCCTGCCCCCTTCGCAGGATCTGGTGCCCTTCGAGCATGACTCAGCACCCCGGCTTCGATCACCCTCTCCGGAACCGGAAATCCTGGAAAAACGCTGATGGATGGGCCATTTCAAGACCGAAAAGGACTTTCCGGACCGGAAAGATTTGGCCGGAATCCAGTCGTTCCGCGATGACGCGCCCGCCCCGGAACCGCGAAATCCTCGCGTCTGCGGCGATTGCCGACGGTGTGCTCATGAAGGTGCGATGATGCTGATCGGCGATCGTGATCGCGGCACGGTCGAGGACGATATCGATCCCGTGGAAAGGCCGGCCATGACCGGATCGAAGCCCGTATCGACCTCGCGGCTGGCCCGCGGTTCCAAACTCGGTGCGGTGGTGGCCGTGCAGGCCGTTCGCAAGCGCCGGACCAAACTCGCCATGATCGGCAGATCGGCCGAGGTGCGCGCCCGCATGGCCGATGAGTCGGTATTGCATCTCGCCGAATCGCTGGTGTCGGTGCTCGGTCAGATGAAGGGCCTGGCGATGAAACTCGGGCAGTTGCTGTCGCTGCTCGATGTGGAGTTGGTGCCGCCCAGGTATCGGGAGAGCTTCCAGCGCCGCCTGGCGGTGCTGTTCGATCACGCGCCGCAGGTGGATTTCGCGGCCATGCGCGGGGTCATCGAGGAGGATCTGGGCAAACCCCTCGACGAGCTGTTCGCCGAGTTCGAACCGGAGCCGATCGCGGCCGCCTCCATCGGGCAGGTCTATCGCGCACGGCTTTTCGACGGCACGGCGGTGGCGGTGAAGGTGCAGTATCCGGGCATCGATCTGGCGGTGCGCGCGGATCTGCGCAATCTCGGCATGCTGCGGGTGCTGATGCAGCAGGTGATGCTGCCCGGTTTCACCCTGGGCGTGCTGGACGAGATGCGCGCCAATTTCGAGAACGAACTCGACTACGAGGTCGAGGCCCGCACCCAGCGACATGTGGCGAATATGTACGCCGACCACCCGTTCATCACTGTGCCGCAGGCTTTTCCGGAGTACAGCAGCCGCCGCGTACTGGTGACCGAATACACCCCCGGCCTCGATTTCGAGGCCATGCGGGCGCTGCCGGACGCCGAACGCGATCGCATCGGCGAGATCGTCTACCGCTTCTACGTGGGTTCGCTGTTCGAGTTCGCCGAATTCTGCGGTGATCCGCATCCGGGCAATCTGCTGCTGCGCCCGGACGGTCGCGTGGCGTTCCTGGATTTCGGGCTCTACAAGCGAATGGCGCGCGAGCACATAGCCTTCGAGGCCACCTGTCTGCGCGCCGCGGCCGAGGATCGCGATGATGATCTGTACCGGCTCATGGTCGAGCGCGGTGTCATCGACGAGCAGTCCGGCGTCACCCCCGAGGAGTGCTACGACTACGTGCTGTCGGCGGCGGAGTGGAGCCTGGTGGACGAGGACCTGCCGCTGACTCCGGAGCTGGCCTCGGCCGCCTTCCTGCACGCGGTCGATCCGCGCATCGCCGAATTCGACGGTATGCGCAGGCAGAATCTGCCGCCGGAGCATCTGTTCTCCCGCCGGGTCGACTTCTGGACCTGCGCCACCCTGGGTCAGCTGCGCGCGACGGCGAACTGGCATCGCATTGCCCGGGAATGGCTGTACGACGAGGAACCGATCACCGAACTGGGCCGCCTGCACCGAGATTGGCGAATGTGACCACCATCACCCCGTTAACGAACATAGCGTCATAGAGGATTTCACTGCGAATCACTCGTCCGGATCTTCCGGGCGTCGCGCACTGAGATGGCAAATCTTCTGGGAGGCAGAGCGTGCGATCGACAATCCAATCAAAAGGTAAAGCGGTGCAAAAAAGCCGCATATTCACGACCGTGGGGGCGGTGCTCGTAATCAGCACATCGGCATTGCTCATGACGGCGTGTAATGACAAGGACACCAAGGCCGGGCCGACCAGTTCGCAAATCGCGCAGCCGATGGGCACCGGCCAGCCCGGCGGCGGCAGCCCGGGCGGCACCTCCACCAACGGTCAGGCCACCGTCCGCACCGTCGGCAAGACCGGCTGGTACGAGGGCTTCGACATCACGGTGGACAAGGCGACCGTCATCCCGGACGAGTTCGGCGGGGCCAAGATCCGCATCGACATCACCTACAAGAACAACACCACCGATAACAAGACCCTGAGCATCGTGCCGACGTTGCAGGTGGGCAATGAGATCGACGCCGGGGCGGGCTTCGACAATCCGGCCGTGCCCGGAAAGGGTTCGGCCACCGGCAATGTCACCACCTCGGTGAAGAAGCTGTCCGACGCCCAGCATCTGCTGGACACCATCAAGGTCATCTACGGCACCGCCGCCGAGAATCAGACCATCATCCCGCTGTCCGCCGACGGCAAGGTCGAGAGCGTCAAGCCCAAGGAATTGAGCGTCTCGGGCACCCTGGTGCAGGATCAGACGACGATCCAAATCACCGGCGGCACACTGAGTCCCAGTTACAGCAAGGGCGAGAACGGGAAGATGGATCTCGCGCTGCACGTCAAAATCATTGGCGGATCGGGTATTTCCGATGGCGGATCGAATATCTTCTACGAATACTTCAGTGTGAAAACACCGGACGGCCAGAATCTGCCCGCCGATATTCGCGGACCCATCAACGAGTTGCTCGAACGCAATCAAACCATCGACAACGCAAAGAATTTCGCGATTTTCGTGGTGCCCTCCCCCGGCACCGGAACCTACGTGGTGACCTACGACGCCAAGAAGGGCGAGGGCACCGCGCCGACGTTCTCCTTCACCGTCAGCTGATCCGGGCGCGGCGCACGGTCCGGCCGTCCGCCACCGCGACCACCAGTGTGCGGGTCTCGGGAGTGTGCGCCCACCAGCGGTGAGCCACACCCGCCACGCAGTAGTAACTGTCGCCGGTGGCGAGGATGATCTCCTCGCCACCGGCGATCACCGTGATGGTTCCGGCCACCACGTGGATCAATTCGTCATTGCCGTGCGCGAATTCGCGGTCACCACGTTCGGTGCCGCCGGTGAATTCCAGGGCGCGCAGATCCCGCGCGCCGTGCACGAGCGAGCGCACCGAGCCGTCGCCGCCGTGCTCGGCCTGCGCCAGCGCGGTGTCATCGGCGGCCCGCACCACCGTCGCGGTGGGAGCGCTATCCGCGGCGGCGAGCAGTTCAGTGGCGGTGGTACCCAGCGCGTCGGCGATGCGCTGGAGCGACCGCAGGCTGGTATTGGTGCGACCGTTCTCCAGTTGGCTCAGGAATGACTGCGAGAGTTCGGTATGCGCCGCGAGCTGAGCCAGCGTCAGCCCGGCCGCGCGCCTGCGGCGATGGATGACATCACGCAGACCGGAATCGGATCCCGCCACACTCTCGCCGCTCACATCGCCCTCTCGTCGGTATCCGAACCGCCTCATTGTCGGCCCCGTGCGGACGATCGCACGGGTTTGCCTCACCGTGAGCAGAAGGCTTCTGCCGAGAGCCATCGTACTGAATATTCAGTGTCACTAAATATTCAGGAGGTTGTTCGGTGGAGCAGAACACGCTCAAACGTCGGGGTACGGGTCTGATCGGCAGCGATCGCGAACTGGCTTCGCCCGGGTACACGCTGTACGCGCCGCTGGCCGGCAACGGCATCGTCGATCTGGTCGACCTGGACGGCGAGCTCGCGCACCGGTGGACGCTGCCCTACCGGCCGGGCAGGCATGCCCGGCTACTGCCCGGCGGCGTGCTGGCCTACAACGGCGCGACCCTGAATATCGCGCCGCTATTCGCCATGTGGCGCAAGTACAGCGGCGGCTCCATGGGCCGGTACGACGCACAGGGCGTGCTGCTCAACGAGATTCGCGACGACTACCAGCACCACGACGCGCATCACTACGACGACGGCCGCGTGCTGTACGCCGCCGTGGAACCGCTGCGCGGGGCGGATGCGGCGCGCATCCAGGGCGGTGTCCCCGGCACCGAGGCCGATGGGATCGTCTGGTCCGATGTCATCAGGGAGGCCGCCCCCGACGGCACTTCGCTGTGGGAGTGGCGTGCGGTCGAACACCTCGATCCGACGGAATTCGGGTTGCAGCCGCACTATTGGCGCGAGCACTGGCCGCTGATCAACAGCGTGTACCCGCTCGATGAGCACACCGTAGTCGCCAGCCTGCGCAGCGTTTCGGCGGTCATCACCATCGATCGGCGCACCGGTAAGGCCACCACGCTGGCCGATCGCGCCAGCCTGGCGCAGCAGCATCACGCCACCCCGGTCGGGGACGGGCGGATTCTGGTGTTCGACAACGGCACCTTCCGGACCGGCGAATCGGTGACCTACAGCCGGGTCGTCGAAATCGACACCGCCACCGGCGATATCGCGTGGAGCTATCAGGATTCGCCGCGCGAGGCGTTCTTCACCCCGTTCATGGGCGGGGCGCAGCGGCTGCCCAATGGCAATACCCTGATCACCGAGGCGGCCTTCGGGCGCATCTTCGAGGTGACGCCGGAACGGCGGATCGTCTGGGAGTACGTGGTGCCGTCCTTCACCGAATATCCGGATCCGGATACCGCGGCGGTGTTCCCGGGCATCTCCAATGCCATCTTCCGCGCCTACCGCTACCGCGGCGAGGACATCCCCTGGCTCGGTGCGCTGTGAGTGTTACCGCCGTGCGGCCGGATTCGGCTGTCGACGAGGTGCCGCCGCCGGGGCGCGCATTCACCGCCGCGCTACAGCACCTGGCGGTCATGGTCGCCATGCCGATCACCTCGGTGCTGTTGATCGCGCACAGCCTGCGACTCGATGACGGTCAGGCGCGCGCACTGCTCTGCGCCACCCTGCTTTTCAGCGGTATCGGCACGATTCTGCAATCCAGCGGGCGGTTTTCACTCGGTGCGGGACTGCCGTTCGTCATGCTGCCGGGCGGGGCGGCGGTGGTGCTGTTCATTCAGATCGCGCAGGAGTCCGATGCGGCGACGGCCAGCGGTGCGGTGATCATCACCGCGCTGGCCGGAATCGTGCTGGTGCCGGTGGCGCGGCGGCTGGTGACCAGGCTGCCGATGGTGGTCATGGCGAGCATGGTGCTGGTGATCGGGGTGAACCTGGTCAAGGTCGCGGGCAATCTCATTGTCGGCGAACAGCCTTCGCGGACCGCGGTGGCGCTGGCCGGGGTGACCGTGGTGAGCACCGTGGTGGCGCACCGGTTTCTGCCGCGGGCGTGGCGACGGGTCTCGGTGCTGCTCGGCATGATCGCGGGCTGCCTGGTGGCGGCCGCGCTGGGGCAGTTCCATCTGCAATCGGGATCGGAGGTCGCGCAGTTGCCGCGGCTGTTCCTGTTCGGCACACCGCATTTCGACTTCCTGGCGGCCGTACCGCTGCTGGTATTCAGTATCGGTTCGATGGCCGAGGCGACGGGGCAGACCGTGCTGAACGCCAAGATCATCGGCAAGGAGATCGACACCGGCGTGACCACCGGGCGCACCATTCGCGGTGACGCGGTGACCTCGCTGCTGGGTGGACTGTTCGGCGGCGCGACCATGGTGACCAGCGGTGAGAATGTCGGGCTGCTGCGGCTGACCGGGGTGCGCAGTCGGTACGTCACCATGCTGACCGGTGCGCTGCTGGTGATCGCGGCCTTCGTGGCTCCCATTGGGCGACTGGTGAATTCGCTGCCGGGACCGGTGGTGGGCGGTACCGCCGCCATTGTGTTCGCCATGATCATCGCGGCGGCCATCGGCATGTTCCGGCAGGTCGATCTGGATTCCGATGCCGCGCTCATCACCGCGACCGCCGCGCTCACCGCCGGACTGCTGCCGATTCTGGTGCCCGGGCTCTACAAGAGCTTTCCGTCCGATCTGCGGCTGCTGCTCGGCAGCGGGGTGACCATGTCCGCCATCACCGGAGTGCTGGTACACCTGCTGTTCAGCCGCCGTACACCGGCCGCGGCACCCTCGCCATAACTGGAGATCTCACAACTGGAGGGGGATACCGGGGATTCGGTACTGTGTGGGCGGATCAGGGGAGAAACAATGCGACTCATCTCGGTATCGGCGGCTGCCCTCGGCGCGGGTGTGCTGCTGGCCCTCACCGCCACACCCGCGAATGCCGAACGCGGAGACGATCATCCGGGCTCCTGCCTGGTGGTGGCGAATCACAGCGGGGGGCCGCTCACGCTCACCCTGAAATATCCCGAGGTGTCCGGCACCTGGAATTACGACGACAATGAGCAGCCCACGGTGGTCGCCGACGAGGCGAATTCGATCATCACCTCGCCGAACGGGTTCTGGGAGGTGCGCCTCGACAAGGAGGTCCCCCGGGACTGGACCTATGACGCCGAGCAGAACTCCGGTCAGGGCTGCAACGGCTCCTGGCTGCTCACCGTGAACAAATAATTCGGGAGGCGGCGGGCCACCGGCTATCGGTAGCCTCGGGGGCGGCAAAAGCCGGGGGTGGAATCGATCCGCGCCCCGGTGCGTGAACGGCAGTGACGTCGGCGGCTGTACGCCGGTGGATGGGGGACGATTCCGATTACGGCACGGGGAATTTCGCTATGGGGTGGGGCAGGCGGCGACCGACCGGGCGGGCCGGGGGCGATCGGACCGAATCGGATCAGGCTGATCGGACTCCTCGCGGGCGTACTGGGCATCCTGCTGGCGGTGCTGACACCGCTGCTACCGGTGCGCCAGGACCGCGCGAGCCTGGATTGGCCGCAGCCGCAGTCGATCCAGCTCACCGCGCCCCTGGTGGATTACGTCCCCCTCGCCCTGGATGTGAGCATCCCCTGCACCGCTCTGCGTGACCTCACCACCGGCACCGTGCTGGCAACGGTGCCACCCAAATCCCAGGGCGCGACGGCGAAGGGCCTGCTGGCTCGCATCGAGGACAAGAACGGCTCCGGCCGCACCCTCTCGGTCCTGCTCCGCGATACCCCGCTCCTCACGGTGCCGCTGACCGAGATATCCACGGCCGCGCCGATATTCGACCCGAATCCGCCGACCACCGCTCGCAGCCAACCCCCTGCCACCGGGCCACCGGGCGGCAACCAGCCAGTCGGCAACAACACACCTTCCCCGGGATCCACCCCTCCTCCGGGCAGCACACCTCCGCCGGGCGCAACCCCTCCGCCCGGCTCGACACCACCCCCGGGTGCGACTCCCCCGCCAGGTTCGACGCCACCGCCCGGTGCGACTCCCCCGCCGGGCTCGACACCACCGCCCGGTGCGACACCGCCGCCGGGCAGTACTCCACCGCCGGGATCGACCCCGCCGCCCGGCAGCACACCGCCACCCGGTGCGACACCGCCACCCGGCAGTACGCCGCCTGCGGATTCCACTCCGCCAGCTGGAAATACACCCTCGAACCCGGGCACGGATCCGGGCACCAACTCGGTGATCGGCAGCGGTGCGGGCCCGGCGGCGAATCAGGAGACGTCACCGCCTCCCAATTGCGGTGCGCTGGTTGTGCATTCGACGTCCAGGTCGACCACGGTGGAGCTCACCGGGCTGAATCACAAGGACGGCACACCGTATCGGACCACGATCGACAAGGATGTGCGGCCGCAGATCGTCGGCGTCTACACGGATTTGGATCGGACGCGGCTGACCGACGCGCGGTTGCACGCCGACATCGATTCGCGGTTCTCATCCAGTCCGAGTGCGCTCAAGCTAGCCGCGGTCGTGGGCGCGGTGCTGTGCACGCTGATCGCGCTGGCCTGCCTGCACCTGCTCGATTCCGCCGACGGGCGCAGGGCGCGCCGGTTCCTGCCCGCCCGCTGGTGGCGATTCGGCCGGGTGGACGGCGTGGTGATCGCGGTGCTGGCGCTGTGGCATGTGATCGGGGCCAACACCTCCGACGACGGCTACATCCTCACCATGGCCCGGGCCTCCAAGCACGCCGGATACACCGCCAACTACTACCGCTGGTTCCAGGTCGCGGAGGCCCCGTTCGGCTGGCCGTACGAAATCCTCGCCCAGCTGACCAGATTCACCGACGCCAGCCTCTGGCTGCGCCTGCCATCCCTGCTCGCGGGCATACTGTGCTGGCTGGTCATCAGCCGAGAAGTGCTGCCCCGCCTGGGTTCCCGCGTCCACGCGCATGCGGCCGCCCGCTGGACCGCCGCCCTGATCTTCCTGGCCATCTGGCTCCCCTACAACAACGGCCTGCGCCCCGAACCCCTGATCGCCCTGGGCGCTCTGCTCACCTGGTGCTCGATGGAACGCGCCATAGCCACCCGCCGCCTACTCCCCGCCGCCATAGCGGTCCTGATAGCGGCCTTCTCCCTGGCCGCCGGTCCCAGCGGCCTGATCTGCGTAGCCGCCCTGATCGCCGGTTCCCGCTCGGTCATCCGCACCGTAATCGCCCGCGCCCGAACCCATTTCGGCCGTGGTCTGTTGCGATATGGCGCGTTGGTGGCACCTATGGTGGCGGCCGGGGTGCTGGTGCTCGTTGTGGTGTTCGCGGATCAGACGATTGCGTCGGTGCTCGAGGCGACGCGGGTTCGGACGCTGGTGGGGCCGAATCTGGGGTGGTCGGATGAGCCGACGCGGTGGGAATCGCTGTTGTCGCTGACTCCGGATGGGTCGCTGGCCAGGCGGTTCGGGATTCTCGGAATGCTGCTGTGCCTGGTGGTGTGCGTGCTGGTGGCGCGAGGTCGCGGGTTCCGGATTCCGGATACCGCGCGCGGGCCGGTGGCGCGGGTGCTCGGCATTGTGGTTATGGCGCTGCTGTTGATGATGTTCACGCCGACCAAGTGGACGCATCACTTCGGGGTGTACGCGGGGCTTGCCGCCGCGTTGGCGGCGATCACCACGGTCGCGTTGAGCGGCAACAGGGTTCGTGCGCCGTACCGGCGGTGGCTGTTCGGTGCGGGGGTGCTGTTCCTGCTCGCCGTCACTTTCACCGGGTCCAATGGTTGGTGGTATGTCTCCGGGTACGGGGTGTCGTGGCCGGATCGCGCGCCGGTGCTGGGCGGGATGAGTATCGCCACCATGTTCCTGGCGCTCGCGACGTTGAGCCTGGTGGGAGCGGGGTGGCAGTACTATCGCGATCCGCTCGGAACCGCCTCTACCACCGGGCGTTTCGATCGGATCAGGCCGTTGACGGTGGCGGCGGCCGCGCTGGTGCTGTTCGAGGTGGCATCCATGGCGCAGGCCGCGTACGCGCGGTATCCGGCGTATTCGGTGGCGCTGTCGAATCTGCGCACGCTCACGGGCAAGGACTGCGCGCTGGCGGATGACGTACTGGTGGAGACTGATACGCCCGGTTCAGTACTGGAGCCGTACAGCGGCAAGCCCGCCGACGGGCTCGCCGCCGAGAACACCGGTTTCACCGCGAATGGCGTCGGCGATCTCATGCCGGACGGACCGGGCGGCAAGCAATCCGGACCGCCCTCGGGCAGTGGGCCTTCCGGCGGCGGACCTTCCGGAAGCGGTCCGGGCGGTGGCGGTCCGAGCGGTGGCCCGGGCGGTCCGGGCGCACACGGCGGTCCGCCGCCCGGTGGACCCGGCGGGTCCACCACCGAGACCGGAATCAATGGCAGCACAGTCGCTCTGCCGTTCGGTTTGGATGCCGCGCGCACGCCGATACTCGGCAGTTACACCAGCGGCGACAGGCAGCCCGCGCATCTGACCACGCAGTGGTATCGCATGGATCTCGCTGCGGTGCAGAAGGATTCCGCCTACCGCGTGCTGGTGTTGACGGTCGCGGGCCGAATCGCCGCGACGGATGACACTGGCCATCACGTCGACGGTCAGCAATTGCGCGTGGAATTCGCGCATCGCGCCGACGACGGCACCGTCACCCCGCTGGGTGATCTGGTCCCGCCCGGTGTCGGCGGTGCGCCCATGTGGCGGAATCTGCCGATCGCGCTGGATCGAATTCCCGCGCAGACCAATGCGATTCGCCTGGTCGCCAAGGTCGATGATCTCACCGATAAGCAGTGGCTGGCGGTGACGCCGCCGCGCCTGCCCAAACTGGCGACTCTCAACACCGTCGTAGGCAAGTCCGAGCCGGTGCTGACGGATTTCCATGTGGGACTGGCCTTCCCATGCCAACAGCCGCTCAATCACCTGGACGGCGTCGGGGAACTGCCGGGCTGGCGCATCCTGCCGGATAAGCTCAATTCCCAGGTCTCGACCTCATGGCAGGGCGATTCCGGTGGCGGCCCACTGGGCTGGATCGATCTGCTGCTGACCCCGCGCACGGTCCCGTCCTATCTGGACCACGACTGGACCCGTGACTGGGGCGAGCTACAGCGCTATCAGTTCGCCGCCAATGCCCGTGCACCGCAGGCGGATATCACGGTGCGCGTCGAAAACCGCTGGGGCTGGGTCGATGACGCCCCGATCAAGACCGAGTAACACGCTCGAATAGCCGAAAAGGTCCGCCGCACTCCGAATCTCGGACTGCGGCGGACCTTTTCAACCGTGCCTACTTCTGCGGCGGCGCACCGCCACCCGGCGGCGGCTGCTGCCCGTCACCGGGCGGCTGCTGTCCGCCCGGAGGCTGCTGCCCCGCGGGCAGCGGCTTGCCGATGTGCTGCGCGATATCGGGCAGCATGCGGTTCGCCACCTGCTCCCACTGTCCCCAGTTGTGCACGCCGATGCTCGGGAAGTCGTAGGTGACATTGTCGTATCCGAGCCCCTGCAACCGCGACTGGAACGCCTTGGTATTGGCCAGCGCGATCCCCTCCAGCGGCATGCCCTGGATGACGGCGTCCACCGAGGACAGATCCTGTTGCGCCGGAACGGCACTGCCCGCGGCGATGTACAGCCGGATGTTATTGGCGATCAGCGTCGGCGCGAAACCGACGGCGTCCTGTCGCTCCCAGGCCGGGCTGCCCGCGGCCGCCATGGAGTCGATGTTGTAGCCGCCCGCGGCGATCATGGCCAGCCGCAACGCTTCTCGCATGCCCGGCGCGGAGGAATGCAGATAACCAGAGAGCGATCCGGCGTACACGAACTGATCCGGATGGTAGGCCGCCAGCACCACCGCGGCACTGCCGCCGCTGGAGAGCCCGAACACGCCATTGCGACTATCGCTGAACCCCAGCCGATTTCGCAGCGCGTCGCGCAGCTCGTGGGTCAGGAAGGTTTCCCATTTGTAGGTGTTGGTCTTGCCCTGCGTCTCATCCCAGCCCGCGATGGCCGATCCGGAGTCCCGCCCGGGCAGCAGCGACGCATCGGGGTTGACGCCGCCGAAGCTGCTCGGCTCATTCCAGTCCGCGTAGAAACTGGATTCGCCGCCGACCGGCATCACCACATTGATATTGAACTTGGCCAGCGCCGCCGGAATGCTGGTGTGCAGCTCCCAGCCGTTCAGATCGTTCTGCGCCCGTTCCCCGTCGAGCAGGTACACCACCCGATCGGTATTGCCGTCGGCCGCACGAATGATCCGGGTGTTGATCGCGCCCATGGCGGAGTCGACCGAGAAGTCGAACGCCGCCGGATCACGGTCCGCCACAGCGGGTCCCGCCACTACCACCGACGCCCCGAACGGTAGTAGTGCGACCGCGACGGCACCTACAACGGTCCGCCTGCCCCACCCACCCCGGGATCTGTGTCGGCGCTCCCGCGCCCCTCGCACAGCGAAGCCACCCATATCCTGTTATGCCCTTCCGCAATGCGGCCCTACTCGACCGCTCCCCACACCGCCCCGCCATACCGAACAACGGCGCGGCCCATATCGCCGAGCAGCATAACGCGCCCCCGCACCCCCGTCCCCACGAAATCCACCGGGCACAGACCCGGCCAAATGATCACGGGGCAATGGTGAAGGCGAGGCTGCGGCCGCGCGCGTCCAGGCGGCCGTCACCCCAGCTGGCGCCACCGTAGCCGTCGACTTCGATGGCGTACTCCCCGGCCGGCAGGGTGCCGGGCAGGCGCACCGTCGCCCAGGGGTGGCCGTCGACGAGTTCGAGGTAGGTGCGCTCGGCCCCGATTGCCAACGGCACCAGGAAGATTCGCGCGTATTCGAGTGTCATGTGCGCGGCTGTCGCACTGGCGGGCGACCAGCCGATTCCGACCTCGCGGGTATCCGCCTCGAATTCCACGGTGACCCGCAGCCGCGCTTCTCCCTCCAGCCCCGCCTGATAGCCCACGACATCCTCCTCGACCGCCTGCCCGATGCACCACGAGTGGCGACGCGATCGGGCATGCTCTGTCTTCCAGGCTGGCATGAAGAGTTCGGGCGGGCAACGCGGCGTACCCGGCCGGGCCGGACGCCGGTCAGGCGGGCAGCCGGGTGCCGGTGAGCCGCTCGGCCAGTGCCCACAGTTCGGCATTGGTCTCGCGATCCCGAGCGCGACGCGTGATGGTGGCGGTTCCGGCGGGGCCGACCAGTCCGAATCGTCCTGTGGGGCCGTAATATTCACCATTTCGCGCACCGGGATCGGCGGCGGCGTAGAGCAGCGGTTCGGCACCCTGTTCGGCCGCTTGCGAAGGCAGGAAGCCGAGATTGTTGAGCCAGCCGCGCGCGGGCTTCTCGCGCCCGAGACTGGCGCCGGCGGTTTGCAGATTGGTGCGGGTGTAGCCGGGGTGGGCGGCGGCGCTGAGCAGGTTCCAGCCGCGCTGTTCGGCGACCTCGGCCAGGCGCAGCGACAGGATCAGATCGGCGAGCTTGGATTGCGCGTAGGAGCGGTTCGGGCTGTAGCGGCGCTCCCACTGCGGATCACCGAAGTTGATGCGGCCGAAGTTCGCGGTGCCGCTGCTCATGGTCGCCACGCGCGGACGTTCGGCGCGCAACAGCAGCGGAAGCAGGCGCATGGTGAGCGCGAAGGGGCCGAGAAAGTTGCTGCCGAACTGCAATTCGAAGCCGTCGGCGGTGGTGTGCCGGTCCGGCGGGGCCATCACACCGGCATTGTTGACCAGTACATCGAGCGGGGTGCCCGCGGCGGTGAGCTCGTCTGCGAAGGCCCCTACCGAGGCGAGGTCGGCGAGGTCGATCCGCCGCACCTCGAGCTTCGCCTCCGGATGCCGCGCGAGGATTTCCGCCTTGGCCGCCTCACCCTTGGCCGGGGTGCGCACGGCCATGATCACCTGTGCGCCCGCGGCCGCGAGCCGTGCCGTCGCTTCCTTGCCGGTGCCACTGTTGGCTCCCGTGACGACAATTGTCTTACCGGTCTGATCAGGCACTTCGTACATGGTGAGCCCCTTCGGCGGATTTAGAGACCATCGGTCTCTTGCATGATTCGAGGTTAAGAGACCACCGGTTCGTTGTCAATAGACCGGTGGTCTGAAATACTCGGGACATGGTCCACTTCCAACGAGCCCGCAATGATGAGCAGCGCGAACTACGCCGCCGTGCCATCCTCGACACGGCCGCCGCCATGCTCGCCGAAATGCCGGTGGTGGATGTCGGACTCAATGAACTGGCCCGCCGCG
This sequence comes from Nocardia sp. NPDC056000, assembly GCF_042269265.1. Classification (NCBI taxonomy): domain Bacteria; kingdom Bacillati; phylum Actinomycetota; class Actinomycetes; order Mycobacteriales; family Nocardiaceae; genus Nocardia; species Nocardia sp. NPDC056000. Next base: position 15,597 of record NZ_JBHJXS010000016.1, read on the forward strand.
TCGGCCTGGCCAAGTCGAATGTGCTGCGCTACTTCGAATCCCGCGAGGCGGTGCTGCTCCAGCTGCTGGATCTGCGCTATCGCGAATGGATCGGCACCGTGACCCCGCTGCTCGCCGATCACACCGGTGACCTGCGCACCCGCCGCACCCGCCTGGTCACCGCGTTCGTCTCGACCCTCGCGGGCGAACCGGTGCTGTGCGATCTGTTCAACGCCCAGGCCGCCATCCTCGAGCGCAATATCTCGCCCGAGGTGGCGGCCGATTACAAACGCACGTCACTGGGAGCCACCGCCGAACTGATGGCACCGGTCGACCACCTGATCCCGGAGTTCGGCCCCGAATCGGCCCTGAAATTCTGTGCGGCGGCACTGCTTTCGGCGGGCGCGCTGTGGAGTCACAGTCATCCGGCCCCCGCCATGCTCGCCGCCTACGAAGCGCATCCGGATCTGGCGGCCCTGCGGCTCGACTTCGTCCCCACGCTCACCGATCTGCTCACCGTGCTCGCCCGGGGGCTGCTGGCCCCGGACTGATCACGGGCGTTGATATTCGGCGCTGCGCCAGCCCGGCGGCGGATCCTCACCGACGCGGCCGTCGACGGCTTCGCGGATCAGGTCGGCGTGGCCGGTGTGGCGGCCGTACTCCTCGATGAGGTCGCAGAGCAGGCGGCGCAGGCTGAGGTGGTCGCCGTCCCAGTTGAGATGGACGGATTGGTCGAGACCGCCCGCGGCGAGGGTGGCGGCGAGAGTCGCCCTGGATCGCTCGATGGTTCGATCCCAGAGGGCGTAGAGCTGTTCGGGGGTGTCCGCGGCGGCCGATTCGAAGTCCCAGTCGGGGGCGGTCTTCCAGTCGACGGTGTCCCAGGGCGGGCTCACCGGCGCTCCGGAGAGTTTGGCGGTGAACATCTCGTCCTCGGCCCGGGCGAGGTGTTTGAGCAGACCGCCGAGGGTGAGCGCGGAGGCTCCGATGCGGACGGCCAGCCCGGCGGAGTCGAGATCATCGGCCTTCCAGCGGAAGGTGGTGCGCAGGCGTTCCAGCGCGCCGATGAGCTGCTCGGCCTCGGTCCCGGCCAGCGGCGGCTCCCAGGGAGTGGCGCTCGATGTCATAGGGCCACGCTAGCCTCGGGCGCATGGGGTTGGCAGTGGCAACACACGCGTTGGCTTACGCGCTGGAACATGATGAAGAGCATGCCGAAGCGCTGCGCGAGCAGCTGCAAGCGCTGAACGAACTGCTCACGGCCGAGGGACTGGCACCCCATGATGAGCCCGCCATCCACGGCCCGGCGACGGCCCGCGACCGACTGGGCGGGTTCCCCTACAGCTTCGTGCACTATCTGCGGCGCGCGTACGCCCGGGCGCTGGAGCATCCCGAAGCTCCGCTGACACCCGTTGCCGCGGGCGAGGATCCGACCGCGGACGAGGTGCTGGACCGTGTCATGTACACCTTCGAATCGCACCTGATCTGCCATTCGGACTGCGAGGGCTTCTACGTCCCGGCCGATTTCGAGGAGGTGCTCTTCCCCGATGCCGCACTGGAGATCCCGGGCGGCATGGTCGGCTCCAGCGCCGCTCTGCAGCGCGAACTCGTCTATGTCGCACCGTATCTCGGCATCACCCTGGTCGACGGCGAGCTATCGGACGCGGAGATAGCCAAGTTCGCGGAGGACGAGGACGAGCATCCGCTCTACCGCGAACGCGAAACCTGGCTGGTGCTGTTCGAGCAGGCACGCGTCTCGATGGCAAACCGCACCCTGATCACCTTCTGCTGAAACCGATTCAGCCGACCGCTTTACGCACGAGTTCGGCCAGGCGCTTCTCATCGGCGGCGGTCATCTTCGTGAGCCCGAACGCGGTCGGCCACATGGAGCCGTCGTCGATCTTCGCCTCATCACTGAAACCCAAAGTGGCATAGCGGGTTTTGAACTTGGCGGCGGCCTGGAAGAAGCAGACGACCTTGCCGTTCAGGGCGTAGGCGGGCTGGCCGTACCAGAGTTTGGCCGTCAGCGCGGGCGCGTTCTCGGTGATGACAGCGTGCACGCGCTCGGCCAGTACGCGGTCGGCCGCGGGCATCTCGGCGATCGTCGCCAGCACATCGGCCAGCGGATCCTTCTTGCCGCGACCCGAGGCCGCCTTCAACTCCTTGGCGCGATCCTTCATGGCCTCGCGTTCCTCGGCCGAGAATCCCTCGTAGCTCTTCTTCGTCGCGGCCATTTCGGTCCTCCTCCAGTGGTCTGATCTGGGCATTTCCCATGCTAGGGGGCGGGCGCGGGGCAAAGCTTCTTCAAACCTGATCGATCGGTGCGCGTCGTGATGGGTTAGGCTGCGGGCATGTCCATCAGCGTCCGTCTCGCTCCCGGTTGCCGCCCGCGCGGCTGCCGTGCGCCTGCGCGACGGGTGCTGGGGCGACGGGTTCGGTATGTGATCGGTTCCGAACCCGGGCAGGTCAATGGAATGCGATGGCTCAACGCGTCGCGTGCCGGGCGGGGTGTCTGAGGGAGCGTTCGCTCCCGGTTCCGCCCTCTCCTTTTCGAGGGTGTCAACGGTTGTCGAGCCGTCGGCATCGGCGCGCGCATACGCGTTCTCGTGACCCATTCCGAGCCTGCCGACCGGGGCATACGCCCCAGGAGACCGAACCATGACCACACAATTCTTCGTTCCGGACCTCGATGGCCGAACGCCCGACGCCGAAGGTTATTTCGGCGCTTTCGGCGGCAGATTCATTCCCGAGGCGCTGGTCGCCGCGGTGGAAGAGGTGGCGGCCGAATATGAGAAAGCCAAGGTGGACCCCGCTTTTCTCGCGGAGTTCGATGAACTGCTCGCCGATTACGCGGGACGGCCGACCGCGCTGACCGAGGTGCCGCGATTCGCGGAGCACGCGGGCGGGGCGCGGATCTTCCTCAAGCGCGAGGATCTGAACCACACCGGTTCGCACAAGATCAACAATGTGCTGGGCCAGGCCCTGCTCACCAAGCGCATGGGCAAGCGCCGCGTCATCGCCGAGACCGGGGCCGGATCGCACGGCGTCGCCACCGCCACCGCCTGCGCGCTGTTCGGGCTCGAATGCGTCATCTACATGGGCGAAGTCGACACCCAGCGGCAGGCGCTCAATGTGGCGCGCATGAAAATGCTTGGTGCGGAGGTGATTCCGGTGCTGTCCGGGGCGCGCACGCTCAAGGACGCCATCAACGAGACGTTCCGGGACTGGGTCGCCAACGCGGCGACAACGCACTACATTTTCGGCACCGTGGCCGGACCGCATCCCTTCCCCGCCATGATCCGCGATTTCCAGCGCGTCATCGGCGTGGAGTCGAAGGCCCAGATCCTCAGGCGGGCAGGGCGATTGCCGGATGCGGCGATCGCCTGCGTCGGCGGCGGATCGAATGCGATCGGGCTCTTCCACCCCTTCCTCGACGATGCCGGGGTGCGCCTGATCGGTTGCGAGGCGGCCGGTCACGGTATCGAGACCGGTGAGCACGCGGCCACGCTGTCGGCGGGCGAGCCCGGCATCCTGCACGGTTCGCGCTCGTACGTGCTCCAGGACGACGAGGGTCAGATCACCGAACCCTGTTCCATCTCAGCGGGTCTGGATTATCCGGGCATAGGACCGGAGCACGCGCATCTGCACGATATCGGCCGCGCGGAGTACCTTCCCATCACCGACGACGCCGCCATGCAGGCATTTCGGCTGCTGTCCGCCACCGAGGGCATCATCCCCGCCATCGAGAGCGCGCACGCGCTCGCGGGTGCGCTCGAGGTCGGCCGCGCACTCGGCCCGGACGGATTGATCCTGGTCAACCTCTCCGGTCGCGGCGATAAGGATATGGACACCGCCACCAAGTATTTCGCACAGTCGGAGGATGCCAAGTGAGCGGGAACACGCAACTGCTGAGCGATACGCTCGCCCGCGCCGCCCGGGAGAACCGGGCCGCGCTCATCGGATATCTGCCCGCCGGGTTTCCGACCGTCGACGGCGGTATCGCCGCGATCAAGGCGGTGCTGGACAGCGGGGCCGATGTGATGGAAATCGGCCTGCCGCACAGTGATCCGGTCATCGACGGTCCCGTCATCCAGGCGGCCGACGATATCGCGCTGCGCGGCGGCGTCCGCATCAAGGATGTGCTGCGCACGGTGCGCGAGGCATTCGAGGCGACCGGGAAACCGGTACTGGTGATGAGCTACTGGAATCCCATCCAGCGCTACGGGATCGAGCGATTCACCGCCGAACTCGCCGCGGCGGGCGGTGCGGGCGCGATCCTGCCCGATCTGCCGGTGCAGGAGTCCGCGGTGTGGCGCGAGCATGCCGAACGGCAGGGTCTGGCAACGGTTTTCGTGGTCGCGCCGAGCAGCCGCAATGATCGGCTCGCCGAAATCACCGCGGCCGGATCGGGTTTCGTCTACGCCTCGGCGCTGATGGGCGTCACCGGCACCCGGCAGTCCGTCGGCACGGCGGCGAACACCCTGGTGCAGCGCACCAAGGCCACCACCGAACTGCCGGTCTGCGTCGGCATCGGCATCTCCACACCCGCCCAGGCGGCTGATGTCGCGACCTTCGCCGATGGCGTGATCGTCGGTACGGCGCTGGTCAAGACGCTGCTCGACGCGGCCGATCTGGATAGCGGAATCACCGCCGCCCGGGAACTCACCGCCGCGCTCGCGGAGGGGGTGCGCAGACGCTGACGGCTCAGTGCGCGCCCAGGAAGGGAGCCACCGCGGTCCACCAGCCGTACACCGTGTCCACGAGCAGTCCGACGGCCAGGCCGGAGAGCACCGACAGGATATTGGGGTCCATGCTCTCCAGCCTAGTCCGGGGCTTCACACGGTCCAGTCGGGCCTTCGTGCGGCAACACTCGGGGCCTTCATGCGGCACAGTCCGAGCTTGTTTCGGACACTCGGTGCTTCGTGCGGCACGGTGCGGCGAACTCTGGTTGTATGCCCCGCATGGCATTGCATATGAGCCCGGACGGAGACTGGCACATCGGTGACAACCCACTCGATTTGGATGCGTTTCTGCACGAAATCGGCGCGGAAGGCTATGCGATCCACGAGACCAGACACTCGCTCTGCGTTAACTGCGGGTCCACTGTTTTCGGCATATCGGGCGATCCCGACCAGGGTGCCATTCGCCGCGATTGCCGCGGTTGCGGCGCAGGGCATTTCGTCGCCGGATGCGATGACGATTGGTCCGACGACCATACCGATGCGGTGGTATGCGTATGCGGCGAAAAGGATTTCAATATCGCCGTCGGCTATTCGCTGTACGCCGAGCGCACCGGAATTCGCGCGCTGACCACCGCCGAGCGCTGTCTGTCCTGCGGGCGCATCGAATCGTTCACCGGCTGGATGGTGCGGGGAGGCGCACTGCACCTGCTCGATCTGGCCTGAGCCCGAACACGAAACCGGTTGCGGTGGCGACGGAACGAACGCCACCGCACCCTCCGGTCGGCGCGCGAACGCCGAGATAAGCGATGGACAGTCCGCGACCGGGTGTGTAACGTACCGCGGGCCGTGACTTCGACCGAGGAGGTGAGACCCATGAACGCTGTATCCGTATGGGTGCTCCCGCTCGGTTCACGGTTGAGCGATTGACGTAGGTGTCGCTGGGAGTGCCTCGAACGCAAGGCATTTCGAAAGGCACCATCATGAACATTATCTCCGAGACATCGTCCAACGGTGTCATCGAACGCGGTTTCGTCCTCGACGAGGTCACCGGCGTTCTCTTCTCCCCCGAATCCGGTTCCACGGGCGCACCGCTGATCCTGAGCGGCCATTCCGGCGGCGTGCACAAGCGCGCACCGGGACTCGTGGCCAATGCCCACCACCTGGTGACCGAACTCGGCTATTCGGTCGCCGCGATCGACGCACCCGGGCACGGCGATCGGCCGCGCAATGAACGCGATCAGCAGTGGGTCGCACAAATGCAGGCGGCGCGGGCGGCGGGCGAATCCCTCGCACCCGTCATCACCGAGTTCAACCTGTCCCTGGCCGAGCGGGCCGTTCCGGAGTGGCAGGCCACCATCGACGCCCTGCAACAGCTGCCCGAGATCGGGCCGGACGCACCGATCGGGTTCGGCGGCATGACCCTCGGCGTGGTCACCGGCCTGTTGCTGGTCGCGGCCGAACCGCGGATCACCGCGGCGTCATTCGGTCCGGTGTTCGTCTTCGACGAGTTGCTGGACGCGGCCAAGAGCATCACCGTCCCGGTCGAATTCCTGATCGCCTGGGACGATGAGGAGATCGATCCGCGGCCGGGTCTGGCGCTGTTCGACGCCTGCGGCTCCCTCGACAAGTCGGTGCACGTCTATCCGGGCAGGCATAACCGGATGCGCGGCGTCCCGGCCGACAGCCGGAGCCGCTTCTTCGCCCGGCATCTGAATGGCACCGCTGTCTGACCGAGGCTGTCCCGGGCGTTCGGTACATACCGGACGCCCGGGTTCGGTTCCGATGAATCACACCGCGCCGCACCGTCCTACCCTGCGACAGATCGTTTCGAATCGAGCGAAGGATTCGCACATGCTCATCGTCGCGGGACACCTCATCGTCGACCCCCAGGACCGTCGGTCGTATCTCGCCGAGTGCGCCGAGGTCGTAGAATCGGCACGCAACGCACCCGGCAATCTGGACTTCTCGCTCACCGCGGATCTGCTCGATCCCGCGCGCGTCAACATCTTCGAACGCTGGGAGTCCCAACAGGCGGTCAATGACTTCCGGGGCAGCGGTCCGACGGATTCGCAAGCGGCGATGATCCGGTCCGCGCAGGTAGCCGAGTATGACATCGCGCAAGTGCGCTCGCTGACCTGATTGTGCGTGAGCCCTCAATTTGCGGGGATCGCAAGTGAAAGTATCGCTGGGATAACGGAATAGGTATGTTGTGGGCTACGGTCGGGCGTGTTGCGCGAGTGCGCCCGACCCCGGTGTAGCCGACAGGATTGACGAAACCCCATATGGCCGTGATGTTTCTCTGGATAGTTGTTCCCCTACTTGTGGTTGCGGTGGCGGCGGCCGGTTATACGGCGCTGCGACTGCGGGCGGAGCGGGCGCGGGCCGACGCGCTGACCGCTCAGGTGCGCGGCTGGGAGCAGTTGCTCGAACAGCTTGTGCGCAAGACGCTTCCGTCGGTCACCGAATCGATTCGGCGACCCGGAATGCCGGTCACCGGGACCGATATCCCGGTCGGACTGGAGCAGTCCAGTATCGCTCCGCTGGTGTGGCAGACCGTCGAATACTATGCCGAGGATTTGCGGCTGCTCTGGTCCGAGGCCGCCGAACAGGGCAGGCGCGAGGTGGAGACGCAGGCCCGGCAGGCGATCGCCAAGGCGGAGCAGACCGTGCGCGATGAGGCGCAGGCCGTGCGCGATGCCGCCCAGGGCGCGTCCCGCGATGTCACCGGCGCGGCCGTGCGCTCGTTCGGCACCTCGGTGGTCAGCCTCGGCGCGGACGTCGGCAAGGTGGTCAGCGCCGCGCTGCGCGAGCATCGCGATGACGCGGTGTACGAGACGCTGATCCGCATCGATCACAGTGTGCAGCAGATGATCCGGCAGGCGCAGTCCTACGTGATCGTCAGCGGCGGACTGCCCGGACGCCGCTGGCCGCAGCAGGCGGTCACCGATGTGGTGGGCGGCGCGATCGGCCGTGTCCGCGATTATCTGCGGGTTCGCTCCACCCAGGCCGACCGCGTGGTGGTGAGCCGCGTGGTGGAGCCGCTGGTGCATACGGTGGCGACGCTGCTGGATAACGCGCTGCGCTACTCGCCGCCAACCTCGTTCGTGGACATCAGTTTTCAGGAAGGCCACCACGGTGTGACCATTCTGATCGATGATGCCGGGGTGCGGATGAATCCCGAACAGCTCGAGGATGCCCGGCAGGTGCTGGCGGGTGAGCGCGCCATCGACATTCTCGAACTCGGCCCCGCACCCAAGATCGGCTTCCCGTCCATCGCGGCGCTGGTGCGCCGCTACGGATTCAGCGTGTACGTCGACGGGCCGAACGCCTACGGCGGCGTGCGCGCCATGGTCTTCATTCCCGAATCACTCTTGGTCGCACCGCAGGACGTGCGGGAGCAGCCCGCGCTTGCAGCGCCTGTGGTCGCACCCGTGCAGGAGCGCAGTGTGGCAGAAGAGGAAGAAATCGCCGCGGCGCTGACCGCGAGCGGACTGACGAAACGTCGGCGGCGCACCGTTGTTCAGCCCAGCGCACCGACGTCGGCGCCCATGCCCGCATTGCAGGCGGCGCCCAATCTCCAATCCGCACCGGCGCTCGCCCCCGCGCCGACGCTCCAACTCGCTCGACCCGATATCGCGGTGGCGTGGTACAGCGGTTCGGTGAGCGGCCGTACCGCCGCGGCCGAAGTCGATCAGACCGAAGGGAACAACTCGTGAATTCACCGACAGCGGCCGACTCGCACACCGCGGTCGACAATCCGTCCGACGGCAGCAACCGGCTCGGCTGGATGCTCGCCGATCTCGACATTCCGGGCGTGCGTTTCGCCGTGCTGCTATCGGAGGACGGGCTGCGGATCGCGCATTCGGGCAATATCACCAAGGACAACGCGGAACGTTTCGCCGCCGCCGCCTCGGGATTGCGTTCGCTCGGTAAGGCGCTCGGTGAATTCTGCGGCGGCCCGGGCGATCGCGTACGCCAGAACGTCACCGAATACGACGGCGGGATGATCTTCATTACCGCCGCGGGCGAGGGCGCGGTCATCGGCGTCTCCACCACCCCCGAGGTCGATGTGGCGCTGGTCGCGCACCGGCTCAACGAGCTCGCGGCGCGGGTCGGGCACGAGCTCGGTGCCATACCGCGCGGCGGCGCCCGGCCGTGACCGGGCCGCGGCGGGATCCCGATCTGGTCCGGGCCTATGTGCGCACGGGCGGGCGTTCGCGCGCCTCCCGGCAGCTGGACCTGGTCACCGTGATCGTCGCCGCCGAAACCCCACCGCAGGGCGGCTCGCCCGATGCCCGGCGCATCTACGCGCTGTGCCGGGACGCGTTGTCGCTCGCGGAGATCGCCGCATATCTCGATCTGCCGCCCTCGGTGGTGAAGATCGTCGTGGCCGACCTGCTCGATGGCGGTCACCTGATAACCCGGACGCCCGCACACACCCTGCCGGACGTCAGCCTGCTGGAAGAGGTACTGAATGGGCTCCGCGCCCTTGCGGTCTGAGTTGGCGCCCCCGGGCGTCGACTATCTGGCCCCCACCGTCGTCAAGTCGGTAAAGCTGTTGGTGGCAGGCAACTTCGGCGTCGGTAAGACCACGTTCGTCAGCAGCGTGTCGGAGATCAAGCCGCTGCGCACCGAGGAGACGATCACCGAGGCCAGTGTCGGCGTCGACGATATGGCCGGACTGCGTGAGAAGACGACCACAACGGTCGCAATGGATTTCGGCCGCATCACGCTGAATCCGCAACTGGCGCTGTATCTATTCGGTACGCCGGGTCAGCAGCGGTTCGTCCCGCTGTGGGAGGAACTCGCACTCGGCGCGCTCGGCGCGCTGGTGCTGGTCGACACCCGGCGCATCGAGCAGTCCGATGAGGTGCTGGCCGTGCTAGAACAGCGCGGTGTGCCGTATTCGGTGGCGGTCAATGAATTCGAAGGCGCGCACCGGTATCCGCTGTCGGAGATCCGCGATGCGCTCGACCTCGCCGAGGGCACCCCGCTGACCGCCCTGGACGCACGCGATCGGCGTACGTGCGTGCAGTCGCTCATCACCCTCGTCGAGTACCTGTTCCAATCTCGTCAGGAGTCACGACTTTGACCACTTCGACCGGGCCCACCGTCCTAGTCGACGGCACGCAATTCCCGCTCTACGCAGAGGAATTCGCGGCCGACCCGCACGGAAACTATCGCGAGATGCGCCGGCGTTACGGCTCGCTGGTGCCGGTGGAACTCGCGCCGGGGGTGTCCGCCACCCTGGTGATCGGCTATCACGACGCGGTGCGGATTCTCAATGATCCGGAGCATTTCCCCGCCGATCCGCGCATCTGGCAGCAGAACATTCCGGCGGACTGCCCGGTCAAGCCGATGATGGAGTGGTATCCGAACGTGCTGCGCAATGCCGGTGAAGCGCATCGCCGGTACCGGCAGGCCAATGTGTACGCCGTGGACGGGGTGGATCTGCACGGGCTGCACGCGATCGTGGAGCGGGAGGCGATTCCGCTGATCAATACGTTCTGCGAGAACGGATCCGCGGAGCTGATCACGCAGTACGCGTTCCCGCTGGTTTTCGCGGGGCTCAACGACATGCTGGGCTGCCCGCCGGAGATCGGGCAGCGGGTGGCCGCGGGTATGGCGGCACTGTTCGACTCGGTGGACGAGAACGCCGAGCTCGGAATGCAAACGCTCAGTGGGGCTTTGCTCGAGCTCATCGAGCTCAAGCGGAGTGAGCCCGGCGACGATATGGTGACGCGGCTGCTCCAGCATGACGCGGGCCTGGATGACACCGAGATGCTGGCCAACATCATCAGCATCTACGGCGCGGGGCTGGAACCGCAGCAGAATCTGATCATCAACACGCTGCGGCTGATCCTCACCGACGATCGCTTCGCCGGTGATGTGCTGGGCGGAAGTCTTTCCACCCGTGACGCTTTGGACGAGGTGCTGTTCAACGATCCGCCGATGGCGAATTTCGCCATCTCCTACCCGCGGCAGCCCATGCTGGTCGGTGAGACCTGGCTGCCCGCCCATCAGCCGGTGGTGATCAGCCTGGCGGGCTGCAATAACGATCCCGCCATCGGCGGCGGGGAGCGCATCGGCAATCGCTCACATCTGGCGTGGAGCCTGGGACCGCATGCGTGCCCGGCGAAGTCGGTCGCATCACTGGTGGCACAGGAGGCCATCGACCAACTGCTGGACGCGCTGCCCGAGCTGCGTCTCGCCGTTCCGGTTGATGAATTATCTTGGCGTCCAGGGCCATTCCACCGCGCGCTGGCAGCGCTGCCGGTGGTGTTCCCTGCGTGCCCGCCGTTGAATGTGAAGTAGGAGAGCTGTTTTGACGATCGAACCCTTGGCATTGGACCTGACCGGTGTCGACATTCAAGGTGAGAACGCCCGCATTCGTGCACGTGGACCGGTGACCCTGGTCGAGCTCATGGGTGTGCCCGCGTGGTCGGTGACCGACGCGGATGTGTTGAAGCGTTTGCTGGCCGATCCCCGGGTGTCCAAGGATCCGGCGCAGCACTGGGCGGCGTTCGGCAATGGTGAGGTCACCCCCGAATGGCCGCTGTTCCCGTGGGTCGCGGCGACCAATATGTTCACCGCGTACGGTTCGGATCACCGCCGTCTGCGCAAACTGGTGTCCCCCGCGTTCACGCACCGCCGCACCATGGCGCTGCGCCCGCGCATCGAGGAGATCGTCACCACCCTGCTGGACAACCTCGCCGCCACCCCGGCGGGTGAAACCGTCGATCTGCGTGAGGGTTTCGCCTATCCGGTGCCGATTCAGGTGCTCACCGAGCTGATGGGCGTCCCCGAGGATCGTGAACCCGCGCTGCGCATCTGCGTGGCGCGCTTCTTCGACACCGAGATCTCCCCCGAGGCGGCCGGTGCCAACTACCTCGAAATGTTCGGTCTCATCGAGGAACTCGTCGCCTTCAAGCGCGATAACCCGGGCGACGATATGACCAGCGTCCTGATCGCCACCCGCGATGAGGACGGTGAGCGTCTCACCGAGAAGGAAATGGTCGACACGCTGATGCTCGTCATCAACGCCGGCCACGAAACCACGGTGAACCTCCTGGACCAGGCCATCGTGGCCCTGCTCACCCACCCCGAACAGCTCGCCGCCGTTCGCGCCGGCGAGGTCACCTGGGACGACGTCATCGAGGAAACCCTGCGCTACGAGGCCCCCGTAGCCCACCTCCCCCTCCGCTACGCGGTAGAGGACATCGAAATCGACGGCATCCAAATCCCCAAGGGCCAAGCGATTCTCGCCTCCTACGCCGCCGCCGGCCGCGACCCCAAAATCCACGGCGAAACCTCCGAATCCTTCGACATCACCCGAGTCAACAAGGACCACCTCTCCTTCGGCCACGGCGTCCACCACTGCATCGGCGCCCCCCTGGCCCGCCTGGAAGCCACCATCGCCCTCCCAGCCCTCTTCACCCGCTTCCCCGACCTACACCTCGCAGACCCCACCACCCTCTCCCCCGTAATCGGCTTCATCTCCAACGGCCACCGCGACCTCCCCGCCCGCCTCACCGCGAACTGATCCCGACCACTCGGGCCCGGCCACTCGCCGGGCCCGAGTTCGATCTTGGTAACTTCATGTCCCCGGCCTCGAATCGGCCGGGACCTGAAGGGGGACGGGTGAATACGGCACAGCGGTATGAGTTCTTCGCCGAGCACGAGGCGCGCGGCCATTCGGAGTGCTACGAGCGATGGTCTCGCGAAATCGCTTATGACGACGAGATTCTCACGCTGATCGAGCAACTGCCCACGGACAAGCGGCAACCGAACCTGATCCTGGGCGCGGCCCGCTATCTGGGGGCCGAGCCGTCGGAGTTCACCGATTTCAAACCGTGGTTGATCCGCCATTGGGCAGCTGTCGCCGAAACGGCGATCGCACGCCGCACCCAGACCAACGAGGCCGGGCGCGCGGCGGTGCTGCTGCCCGCGCTGGCGCGAATTCCGGGGCCGCTGGCCTTGATAGAGGTCGGCGCGTCCGCCGGACTGTGCCTCTACCCCGATCGCTACAGCTACCGATACGACGAGCGAGTGGCCATAGACCCGGCGGACTGCATATCCGATGTTGTGCTCACCTGCGCCACCTCGGGCAACCCGCCCCTACCCGCCGAACTCCCGAATGTGGTGTCCCGCACCGGCGTCGACCTGAACCCCCTCGACGTCGAGAACGCCGACGATATGCGCTGGCTGGAATGCCTGATCTGGCCCGAACAACAGCACCGCCGCGACCGCCTCCGCGCAGCCATCACCATCGCCCGCACCGACCCACCCCACCTGGTCACCGGCAACCTGCTCGACACCATCACCGACCTGGTGGCCCAGGTCCCCTCGGGAGCCACCCCCGTGGTCTTCGGCAGCGCGGTACTCGCCTACCTCGACCCCGCCTCCCGCCTCGCCTTCGAAAGAACAATCCGCGCCCTCCCCTGCCGCTGGATCACCAACGAGGGCGTCGGCGTACTCGATTCGGTCGCGGCCCGCCTTCCCCACTCCCCCAGCACAACTCGCGGCTCCTTCGCCCTCAGCCTCGACGGCCACCCCCTGGCATATACGGGCCCACACGGCCAATCCCTGGACTGGATCGCCGCGGGGCACGCGTAGTTCGGTCAGGCGAAGCGCCAGCTTGTTGCGCCGTGGGGGTCTGCCAGGGCTACGCCTATGGCGGTGTGGATGGTGAAGCGGTAGAGGTACCAGGGGGCGGGGCCGGCGCTTTGGGCGCTGTAGGGGGCGTTTACGGTGTCGCCTGCGCGTTCGGCGGGCCAGCCGCCGGTGCGGTAGAGGGCGGTTACGGCGTCGAGTTCGGGGATGTCGGTGGTGCGGTGGGCGTGGCCTTCGAAGACGAGGTCTACTTCGGGGAGGCGGAAAGACAGTGTGCAGGCGGGGTTTTGGGTGAGGTTGCGGGATTTGCGGGTGCCGGGGCCGCTGGTGAAGTAGAGGTAGCCGTTGTGGGCTATCGCGCCGATGCCGGCCGAATGCGGGCTGCCGTTGGGGGCGACGGTGGAGAGGAAGGCGGCGGTTTCCATTGCGCCGATGCCCTGTTCGGCGGCCTTGAGCGCGCGGCTCCAGGGGAGTTCGTCGTCGCCGTAGATATTGAGGTTCTTGGCGGTGATCGGGTCCGGCAGCATGGCTCCTCCTCGTATCGGATATTGCCTATGGAGACGGTGCGCCGTGGCGGAATTCATCGCCGCGGATGATCAGGGCACGTGCAGGGTGGCCTGCGCCAGCATCGCGGGACCCATCCAGCGACGTAGGTAGCGGCGCAATTCTTCCTCCGAGCGCGGCGGATGGCCGGGCGAGACGAAGAAGGATTGCATTGTGCGGAGCAGGTATTCGACCAGCTCCCGCAGGGATTCGTCGTCGTAGCCGTACTGCGACCAGTCGACATCGAAGCGTTTGATCATGGTCATACCGAAGGCCTGCGCCTCATCGGAGGTGACACCCTCCGGATCGGCGGCGGAGTAGGTCGGGGTCAGCAGAATGCCCAGGTGCGGGGTGCGGTGCACCTCGGTGAGGGTGTAGACGACCGCATCGGTCATGGCCTCGACCGGATCCTCCTGTCCGCGTACCTGTTCGGTGAGCCGGTCCAGGAACCCCGCCACCGACGCCAGGGCCGAGGCGCGCATGAGCGCTTCCGCACTCGGGAAGTAGCGGTACACGGTCTGCCGGATGACACCGAGCGATTCGGCCACGTCGGCAATGCTGATCTCGCGGCCGGTACGACCGATCAGGTCGACGGCCGCGGCCACGATACGGCTCGCCGCCTCGTCGTCACTCTCCGGCGGACTGCCGCCCCACCCGCGCCTTCGTGCCACGAAAACCGACGTTAGCACGTCATGGTCACCCAATATTTCGATTGAACATACACCTAGACGTCAGAGTGTATGTTTGTATGGTCACCATGACGGATCTGATCGTGCGAAAGATGAATTTCGCCTTCGAGGACTACGACGTGCCCTTCCTCTGGAACGAGGAGAATCCCGCCTTCGCGAGCATGGCCAATGCCGTGTCGTTCCTGGCCATCGGCTTCGAGAAGATGATCGTGCAGATGATCATGCAGACGAAACCGCTGATCACCGATGCCGAAGTCGCCGAGGAGGCGGACGCGTTCATGCGGCAGGAGGGTCAGCATTCGACCGCGCACCGCCAGCATGTGCGCGGGCTGATCCGCAGCCATCCGGGCCTGCAGGAAACCCTCGACGAGGTGATCGGCGAATTCGACCGCCTCACCGCCAGCACCCCGCTGAACTACCGCCTCGCGTACACCGCGGACCTGGAGGCCACCTTCACCTCGGTCTTCAAACTGATGCTCGACAATGAGGCGGCACTGTTCGCGCCCGGCGACGATCGCGTCGCCTCCCTGTTCATCTGGCATTTCGTCGAAGAGGTCGAGCACCGCAGTTCGGCACTGATCATCTTCGATTCCGTTGTGGGCAGCGATCTCTACCGCATGCGCATGGCCCCGTCTATCTTCCAGCATGTGCTCAAGGTGGTCCGGATCGCCTGCGCGGGCTTCAATAAGCATGTGCCGGTGGAGGATCGGAAGGTGGACGCGCTCGCCATGTTCGCGAACTACCGCAGAAAGCAGCATCTACGCCGATTGCTACCGGGCCTGCACCCGCAGAACAGCGGACCGATGCTGCGCGCGTTCGACGCGCTGCCGCTCGGCGAGCAGCTGGTGGCGTTGAAGGGCATCATTCGCAGTCAGCTGCCCAAACACAATCCCGCGCACGAGAAGTTGCCCGCGCTCGCGGACGTGTGGTTCCGGCGCTACGAAGCCGGATACGACGTATCCCGCTGGTACACGGCGGATTCGATCGGAGCGAAGTAAATGACCGACCACTGTGCCCCCACCTTCGATCAACTCGCGCACTCGCTCGGCTTCTCCTGCGAGGAAGCGGGCGGCCTGGTCGAATTCCGCAATCCGTTCGGCCTGGAGAACTGGACCCTGACGGTCCTGGAAACCACCATCATCCTCGGCTCCATCCTGGCGCTGATCTGGGCGGTGATCCGGCTGCGCCGGCACGGCGACCCCACCAACCTGGTGCTCTGGTTCAGCGCGACCGCCTACCTGTTCATCATCGAACCGCCGCTCTACTTCCCCGCAGCATTCGGCATCGAAGAGCACGTCGATACGATGTTCGCGCACAACGTCTTCACGGTGGATTTCCTATGGGGCCGCCTGCCGCTCTATATCGTCGCCATCTACCCCTTCATGGCGACCGTGGCCTATGAGATCGTGCGCTCACTGGGCGTATTCCGCCGCTACGGCGCGCTTTTGGGCGCGACCTGCGTGGGTTTCGTCCACCACGCCTTCTACGAGATCTTCGATCATCTCGGCCCGCAATTGCGCTGGTGGGAGTGGTCCACCGGTAATTCGCTGAATCAGCCGTTCTTCGATTCGGTCCCGCTTCCCAGCGTGGTGGTGTTCGCCGCCCTGTGGCCGATGTCGCTGGCGTTCTGCGTCTACTGGTTCGTCGGCCGCAAGGTCGACGCGGGCACCCACTTCACCGGGCCCCAATTGGCAGGCCGCACAGTCGGAATCGGCCTGCTGGCCTCCCTCGGGACCTTCATCCTCCCGCTCCCCGCCACCGTCTTCGGCGCGGGCAGCACCACCGTGCGCGGCACCCTCTACGCCGCCGAGCTGATCGTGCTGACCCTGGTCGCCATCCCGATCCTGTTCCGCAGCTGGCAAAGTCAGCGTCAATCGACCGAAATGCCCCATTACACAAACGCTTTCGTCCGCGTCTACAGCCCCCTCTACCTGCTGGTGATGGCCATCCTCTGGATCACCGCACTCCCTGATCTCCGCGACGCCACCAACGGCCTGACCGCGAACGGCGATCCGATCGGCAACCCCTGGTACACCCTGGCCTGCTTCGTCATCGCAATCCTCTGCGTAGCAGCCATATTCACCACGGCATCGCCCAGTGGTCGGTCGGCGCAGCCGGAAATCAATGATGGAAGTCAGCGCTCGACAGAGCGTGCAGCGACCACCACAGAAGCGGCACCGTAGCGATTACGACAAGCAGCGTGGCGCGGATGACCAGCAGGGCACGATTCAGGACGACGGCTTCGACCACCAGGGTGGCGAGAACAATGGCCGTGATGCCGGTGGCCACCCAGACCGCGTCGGGCTGATGCGTGAATCTGCCCAGGGTCCAGCCGAAGAGCAGCAGTAGCGGCACCGTGAAGATCAGCCAGCCGAAGGCGAATCGGAGCAGGCGTCCGCCGTGCGCCGGGCGGTCGGTCTCGGGTACTCCGTCGACCAGTTCGTCCGGCACCGTGCGGGTTCGGGACAATTGCACGACGGCATGACCGATACCGGCCAGCAGGCAGGACACCAGCAGGGTGCGATAGCAGGCCGCGAGATAACCGGAGGACTCCCGGGGATAACGCCACGCCCACAGCGCCGGGAGCCATCCGGCGGCGAACATCAGCGCCAGGGCCGGAATCGTTTCGGGCCGCGCGGATAGCCGCTGCCGCAGATAACCCGGCGGCAGGGCGCGGCGCGTGCGGCCGAACAGCAGATAGATCTTCGACAGCGATGCGATGCCGATGATCAGGGTGAGCCAGCGCCAGCGTGCGGCATCGGTGAACATGGAGACGACCGCGAGCGGCAGGCTGGTAACCCAGATCGCGGTCGCCGCCCGGCCGACCGCCATCCACATGGCGTCGGCCGCGACCAGGCGCGGATCCGGAACGAACTCGGGTTCCGAATCCTCGTGCGCCGCAAAATATTCCGCGACCGCCTCACCCTCGGGCACGGGCCATTCGCCGATGTGGGTCGAACCCGGGCACAGCAGCGGGCTGTCGTCGGTGTCGTAGTCGTAGTCCGGATCGACCAGGCCGCGCCACCGCATGGCCGACATGCGAGCGGTGATGGCCAGCCCGTGCCAGGGTTCATCGCAATAGGGGTTTGGGCAGTCCGGATAGGTCGGATCGTCGAAGTCGTAACCGGTTTCGGGTTCGCCGTCGCGCATGCTGTCCTCGACGAGCGCGTCGATCTCGTCGAGTAGCCGCAGCACCGGATCGACGGGTGCGGCGTCCTCGGCGTCGAACGGGTTCACGGCGGGATTCGGCCGGGGCGCACCGGCATCCTCGGCGCGGCGTCCGATCGGGCGCACCCGCTGTTCATCCCCGGCAATACTCACCCGCCGATAGTAGGGCGGGCCCCCGACACCCGTCATCGAAAAATACCGCGAACCAACGGAATACGTCAGTGCGCGTTGAGGGCGTCCAGAATCATGGGGCGGGCGTTCGCCAGCGCCTGTTGCCAGTACGGCCAGGTGTGCGTGCCATTGCCGAGTTCGATGCGCGCGGGAATCCCCAAGGCTCCCAGCCGATCCCGGAACATCTGATTCGCGATCAAGGTCATCGCTTCCAGACCCATGGCATTGAGGGTATTGCCCAGCCCGAACGGCAGATCGGCCAATCCGGGCAGCGCATTGCCGGACCAGATGTACATCGGCAGCCCGCGCAGCAATTCGGCCTGATCGGTGGCGTCATTGCGCACCCACGCGGGATCCGAAGCCGGACCCCACATATCGTCGACATTGAAGTTGCCCTCATCGCGCATGGCGGCGCGCATGGCCTCATTCCACATCGGGAACGTCGGGTGCACATAGCCGGAGAAGGATCCGGCGAAGCGGAATTGATCGCGATGATGTGCGGCCAGCGTGAGCGCCGCATTACCGCCCATGGACGCGCCGACGATCGCGTTATTGGTGCGCGAGACGCCGTAGCCCGCCAGATACGCGGGCAGATCCTTGGTCAGGAAGGTTTCCCACTTGTACTTCGTCGCTTGCTGATTGGTGCTGCTGGGCCGATACCAGTCCGTATAGAAGCTGGAGTGCCCGCCCACCGGGAACACCAAAGTCACATTGTCCCCGACGAATTGGCGCAGCGCGTCGGTATCACTGGTCCATTGACTGTGATCCCCCGGTGCGCGCAACCCGTCCAGCAGATACAGCGCCGAACTCCCGCCCCGCGCCGCCCACTGCACCTGAACCTTGATCTTCCCCATCGCGGACGGCACCCAGAGCTCCTGGTAACCGCCTGCGGGAGAACGCAATACCGGACCGGGCACGGGAGCGGCGGTAGCGACCTCCACCCCCGCCGCGCCGAGCAGGACCACCGCCGCGGCGATCGTGCCCGCCCTGCGCCGCCAATTCCCCCGCGAGTTTCGATGTCGCATCACGGTATCCACCCTTATACCTCCCACCTGATTGCCCATCAAAGTTACCCCAGGCGGCTCGAATCCCACTGTCCCTCAGCCGAAGTTGCCGAATTTCCGGCGGATTCGGTCTTGTCACCGCCGCGACGTCCGGTCAGTCGCAGACCGTCCCGGATATTGAGCGACATCAGCACGATATTGACCGCGCCCGCCATGATTTCCACCGCCTGCACGCTGTAGAAGACGATGCCGAAATCGCCGCGCTCGGCGAGTACGTCCAGGGTGATCGCGGACGGAATCAACACCAGTAGTCCATTACCGGCGATGAACGGCATTCGGCGTTTCTTGGCGGCGATGATCGGGTGAGAGGCTTTGCCCGCCAATCGGAATCCACTCGCTCCGGTCAGCGCCAAGGCGAGCACCAGCAACGGCAAACCCCATGGAACAGCCTGTTTGACGGTCGTGACGGCCTGTTTCGAGCCGAAGATCTCGGTCGCGACGGTGGCGAGCCAGAAGGTGAGAATGGTGGTCAGTCCGAGTGCGCCCGCGATGGGATGGATGCGGGAAAGCATTGGTGCACCTCTTGTTCGATGATCAGGTGGGGCGATCGTCCTCGAGATTGCCGATCGCGTGACGCACGGCGCGCAGCAGTGCTTCCCGCTCGGCGTCCGAAAACCCTTCGGTGGCAGCGGCATTAACTTCGCGCGCGGCCGATTGCAGTACGGCGCGCAAGCCGCGCGCCCGGTCGGTGAGGTGGATCAGCGCCCGCCGCCCGTCCGCCGGATCGGGACTGCGTTCGATGAGCCCGTCCCGCTCCATCCGCTTGAGCGTGTGGGCCATGGTGGACTGATCGATGCGGACCCGCTCGCACAGTTCGTGCTGGGTCAGGCCCTCCTGCTCGTAGAGCGCCAGCAGTTGTGCGAATTGCCCCGGCACCACGCCGTGTTCGGCGATTCGATCCCGCAGGGCCTGTTCCATGAGGCGCGCCAGATGGTTGATTCCGTAGCCCAGTGAGGAACTGCGGTCCAGCGGCTCGCGCGGCGTCATACCCGCAATATTAGATGGCAAGCAATGTATTTGACAAGGCGTGCCCGCACCCGGGGCGGCTCACACCGCCCCGGGTGGTCCGGCTACGGAAGCAGCAACCTCCCGAGGAGGTCGTTGACCGCTGCGACCAGGTCACCGATGAAATGCGGGATCATGCCTTTCCTCCTTCGCGAAAGATACTTATAGATCAACTAGATTCGCCCTTCCCTGCGAACCGGAATCCGGATCGAAGGGTGTGCTGATCATTTATTCGTTGCCGGGAGCGGGAAGGATGGCGACCGGTACGAAATCAGGAAGCCGTAGAGCAGCACGGCGAAATAGACCAGGATGTGGGAGTTCTCCAGGATGGCCTCGCTGTGCCAGGGTTTCGGTAGCAGGAAGATTCCCACCGACACATAGTTCTCGCCCCAGTGATACGCCCACGCGCCGGTCGCGACGAACAGCGCCGCGGCCGCGATCCACCAGCGGGAGTTCGATTGCGCGCGATGGACGAGATGGACCAGCAGCGGGACGAACCACACCCAGTGGTGGCCCCAGGCGTACGGGGATACCGCGCAGGCCGTCATGCCCGCGATGGTCACCACCAGCAGGCGTTCGCCGCGGCGCTGCAGGGCCACGGTGAGCGCGAGGCTCGCGAAGGTCACCACTACGACGACCGCGAACCAGAGCCAGATCGGCGCGGAACCGCCGGTCCAGTGCGCGAGCATGCCGCGCAGTGATTGATTGGCCGGATTGGTATCGGGTGCGATGCGCTCGGACTGGAAGAAGGTCTCGAACCAGTAGCGATGCGAATCGGCGGGCAGAATGAGCCAGGCCAGTGCGATCGAACCGAGGAATCCGGCCACGACGGTTGCCGCCGAACGCCATTGGCGCAGCGCGAGGTACTGCACCGTGAAATACGCGGGGACGAGTTTGATACCCGCCGCGATACCGGCTCCGATACCACGCAGGCGGCTGTCGTCAGCGCGCGCGAAATCCCAGAGCACCAACAGCATCAGCACCAGATTGATCTGGCCGTAGAAGAGTGTGGTGCGCACCGGTTCCAGGAACAGGCAGGTAATCGCAAGCAGCGCACTGATTCCCGCCAGCCGGGCGTTCAGGCGATATCCCAGGATGCGCCAGCTCAACAGCACGCAGCCGTACAGCACAACGACATTCACCAGCAGCGATGAATACGTGACCCAGCTCCAGGGCAGCACCACGATCGGCAGGAATACCAGTGCCGAGAACGGTGTGTACGTGTACAGCAGCCCGAAAAACGTTGGCTCCGTGTACAGCGGGCGGCCGTGCAGTACCCGGTCCGCGCCGTCGCGGTACACGTGCGCGTCCAGCCCACCCGCGAGGATGCCGCCGGATTCGTGCATCCACGGGTTGACCGTGGCGAAGACCAGCGTCAATGCGATCACCGCACCGAGGGATAGTGCGAAAACCGTTGCACCCGAACATCTGAACTCGCGTAGCCCCTCTTTCAACACAGGTCTTTACCTTACGTAAAGATCTAGCCGTGTCATGACCCGGAAAGCTGGGTTTCGCCGTGTGGTTGCTCACGCCGAACCCCGCGCTGTGATGTTTCGGATGCGACCAGCGGGTAGTCCAACCAATGGCGCACTTCGCGCCATCACCCAATGTCGATGCGAAGGACCAGAATCCATGAGCACACGCGACACCACCACCCTGCTGACGCAACTGCGCACCGTGCGCGATCTGACCCATACCGAAATCCAGATCGCCGAAACCCGTACCGCGCAGGCTCGCACGGAGGCCGTGCGCCGCGAGCTGTCCGAGAACGCGGACAACGCCCGCGCCCGCGCCGAGGCCGTCGAGGCCGCCATTCGCGAACTGGGCGGCGTACCGCAGCTGATCGGCCCCTTCCTCGGACGGGCCGCCGCTACCTTCAAAACCGTTGGCGAGCAGGCACAGTCGTTCGACGAGGCACTGCTGAACGACCTCGCCCTCGAACACCGGCTGCTCGACCGAGCCCGCTATATCAAGGCCCTGGCCACCGATGCCCAGCGCGCGGATCTGGTCACCCTGGCCGACCGCCTGATCAGCGCGCACACCGCGACCGTGCAGTGGCTCACCACCGTGCTGGCCGAGGACGCCCTCGGCGGCCCGGCCGCCCTGCGCCGCACCCCCTTCCAGGCCGCCACCGGCACCGCGGTACGCCTGGCCAACCTCCCGATCACCTGGTCCACCCAGGGCATAGACCGCCTGCTCGACCTCTTCCGCTCGGCCGGACCGGCCCTGGAGGAAGCCCTCGACCGCAGCGCCCACGCGAGCCAGGTAGCCGCCAAAACCCTGAGCGCCTCCCGTGACTCGGCCCTGGCCACCGCCGAACGAGTCACCCGCCGCGAGGGCGTCGACACCGCCGCCGACACCCTCCACTCCCTGCGCACCACCACCGGCGTCCTGGAATCCGACGAACTCCCCGTAGACAACTACGACAACCTCAACGTCAACCAGGCCGTAAGCGCCATCAAATCCCTCACCCGCCCCGCCGACATCCGCGCGGTCCTCGCCTACGAGGAAGCCCACAAGAACCGCACCAACGTAGTCTCAGCAGCCGAAACCCGTTTCGCCGCAATAGCCCAGGACGTAACGGGCCTCAACTGATAGTCATTTCAGCCGATAACACGGGGCGGTGCGTCGCAAGACGCACCGCCCCGTAGCTGTCTGCGTCGCGGAACGCCCGAGTGACGGTGGTGAAGGAATACCGATGGGACGGGACGCCATCCGGTGGCGGTCGGTGCGCTTCGTCAACCCCTCGACATCGAAGCGACGCAAACCGGATGGTCGTTCCGATCTCCGTTAGAGACCCTAGGAAGGCGCGGGGCGGGGCGGTATCGGGCATGTGCCCTAGAAAGTACCTGTTTGCCGCGCCTTTGCCTCACCGATAAGTTTGGCTGCATGCTGTACGGCCGAGAGCTCGAGGAACGGCGGATCAGCACACTTCTGAACCAGGCCGGGAAAGGTCAGAGCGCTGCCCTGGAAATCGTCGCCGACGCGGGCTCCGGCAAGACCGCACTGCTGGACCGCGCGGTGGAGCTGACCGGCGGAACGTGGCGGATACTGCGTTGTGCCGGGGTGGACGGCGACTCCGAATTCCCCTTCGCCGGATTGCACGCACTACTGATCGCCGCCTGCGGGCATATCGAGGCACTGCCCCTGGACACGCTCCCGCAACCGCAGGCGGACGCACTGCGGGCGGTGATCGGCCTCACCGTCGCGACCCAGCCGGTCGATCGCTTCCTGGTGGGCTTGGCCACACTCTCGCTGCTCGCCGAACTCGCCGACGAACAACCGGTGCTGTGCACGGTCGACGATGTGCAGTGGCTGGACCGGGCATCCGCGGAAGCGCTGCGGTTCGCCGCGCGCAGGCTCGGCGCGGAAGGCATCGTGATGCTCTTCGCCAGCCGCGGCGACGCCGAACTCCCCGGAGTGCCCGAACTCCCGCTGCCGCCGCTCGATGAGCGCGCCGCCGCCGCACTGCTCGCCGACCGCTGGCCGAGCCTGAATCATGCTGTGCGGCGCAGAGTTCTACGGGAGGCCGGTGGAAATCCCCTGGCGCTGCTGGAACTTCCGCGCATGGACCTGGACGCACTGCCCGTCGGCCCGCTCCCGCTCCCGTATCGGATCGCCAGCGGCTATCAGCGCCAGATCGCCGCGCATTCCGCGGGCTGCCGGACCGCACTGCTGATCGCGGCCGCCGAACCGGCCGGTGATCCACGGCTCATATTGCAGGCGCTGGACGCGCTCGGTCTCGATCACGACAGCCTGACCGAGGCCGAGACCGCCGGACTGATCGATATCACCGCGCAAGCGATTCGATTCCGGCATCCACTCGCCCGCGCGGCCGTCTATCACGGCGCGACCTTCCGTGAACGCCAGTCCGCGCACACCGAACTCGCGGCCCTGTCGACCGACGATCCGGATGGTCGCGCCTGGCATCTGGCCGCCGCGACCATCGGCCAGGACGAGGACACCGCCGCACTGCTGGAGTCCGCGGCCGCGCGGGCGGTGAACCGCGCCGGATATTCGGCCGCCTCCGCCGCCATGGAACGCGCCGCCCTGCTCACCCCCGATCGCGAAATCCGCAGTCGCCGAATGCTGCTCGCCACCGAATGGGCGGCCGCGGCCGGCGGCTATCAGCGCGCATCGGACCTGGCACGACAGACCGAACAGCTGCCGCTGGCCGCCGACGGCCGCGCTCGGCTGGGCTGGATCGACGCATTCATCGAATTCGAACGCGGCAATCTGCGCAAATCGCGGGACTCACTGGTCGCGGCGGCCGACCACGTCGCCGCCGTCGACCCCGAACGCGCGGGTCCACTGTTTCTCCAGGCGGGCCACGCGTCCTGGGCCATGGGCGATCCGGTATCCGCACGCGCCGCACGCGCCAAACTGGCGGCGCTGCGACTGCCCGACGGCGAGCGCGCGGCATTCCTCGCCGCGATGGACGGACCGCTGGCTCTGCATACCGATGAGCTGTCCACGGGGATCACGATCGTGCGGGCGACCGTCGCGGCCGGGCATAGCACCGAGGATCCGGCGCTGATGCTGGCGGCGACCGGGCAGGCCATGCTCATCGGCGACCTCGAGGACGCGCGGACGCTGGCCAACCGAATGCTGGACAGCGCGCAGAGCCGGGGCATGATCAGCCGGTTCCCCACCGCGGCCCTGCTCGCCACCGCCTCCGAACTCATGCTGGGCCGGTTGCACGAAGCCGAATCGATGGCGGCGCAGGCGCAACGGGTCGCCCGCGATATCGGCCAGGGCGGCAATATCGCCACCGGCGAGACCTATCTCGCGCTGATCGCCGGTTTTCGCGGCGATGAGCAGCGCTGCCACGAATTGATGGCATCGCACCGCTCCTTCGGCCAGGAC
The DNA here is from genome assembly GCF_042269265.1 of Nocardia sp. NPDC056000. Lineage (NCBI taxonomy): Bacteria > Bacillati > Actinomycetota > Actinomycetes > Mycobacteriales > Nocardiaceae > Nocardia > Nocardia sp. NPDC056000. The sequence continues at coordinate 40,371 of NZ_JBHJXS010000016.1, forward strand.
AATTTCATCGACCACGTGCATCACGAATGGGCGCTGAGCCTGCTCGATCTCGCGCATGGACGCTATGAACCGGCACTGGATCGTCTGGACGCACTACACCGCGTTCCCAACCGGATTCGCGGGCACTGGCTGCATCTGCTGCGCGATCTGGTCGAAGCCGCGGTCCGGGCGCGGCAACCCGAACGCGCCGCGGCGGCGATGGCGGAGATCGAGCACTGGACCGCCGCCCTGGGCTCCCCCTTCGCCGACGCCATCGCGCTGCGCTCGCGCGCCCTGCTCGACGGGAATGGCGAAGCCTATGCCACCGCTCTGAAAATCCAAGCGTCCGAAGGTCTTCGGTACGACCAGGCGCGCACCGCGCTGCTCTACGGCGAATGGCTGCGCCGCGAACGCAGCATCGGCGAGGCCCGCACCCAATTGCGCTTCGCCGCAGAGACTTTCGACCGTCTGGGCGCGCTCCCCTGGGGCGCCCACGCCCGCACCGAACTCCGCGCCGCCGGGGATGCCTCACCTCAGCTCGCCACCCCCACGATCGAAGCCGTCGCCGCCCTCACCCCGCAGGAACTCCAGGTGGTCCGGCTCGCCGCCACCGGGGCCACGAACAAGGAGATAGGCGCGAAACTCTTCATCAGCCCCAAAACCGTTGGCCATCATCTCTATCGGGCCTTCCCCAAACTCGGCGTCGCCAATCGAGTGGAATTGGCCCGCCTGGCCGCCTTCTGAGCGCTCGTCAAGCCCCCATCTTCAGCTGCCTGAATCAAGCTCCACGCAATTTGAAGCGTGATAATTTCACTTGATCGGCGTGATCTCGAATTCGTGCCGGAGGTCCATGAACGCATGGGCATTTCGTAGTGGAAGGGCTCTCATGACAACTTCTCGGGTGCGCGGCGCCAAGCTCGCCGCGACGGCGGTCGCCGGACTCGGCGCGGTATTGCTGGCGACCGCCCCGAACGCGGCGGCGGCCGACTACGGCGCCGTGACGCTGGATGGCTCATCGGCGCCGCAGGCCGGGTGCAGTTACACCCTGACCAGTGGAGATATCGTCGGCGGCGGCAGCAGTTCGACCAACAGCATGCCGATCACGTTCTCCGACAACGGCGCCGTCATCGGCACCGGCAAAGTGGGCGGCCTGATCCCCAGCCCGGCGAAGGTCACCTGGACCCCGAAGACCGCCGGCCAGCATGTGCTCACCGCGACCGGCGGCTGGGGCTCCGACTGGATCACGCTGGCACCGCTGACCGTTCAGGTCCGCGCCTCCGCCGCCACCGGCAGCTTCGGCTGCCCGCTGCCCAGCATCTCCGGCTAGCGCGCTACGGCACGAATATCTCGGTCACGGCCGGGATATTCGGCTTATCGGTGCGGAGCGTGAGTCGCACTCGGCCGGAACCGGTTTCGGCGAGGATGATCGCCGGACTCAATCGCTGGCCCGCTGGAATGAAGCGGGTCACCGTACCGGCCTGACCGCTGTCGAGATTCTGCCAATCCACGACGGCCGTCACATCACAGGCCAGCAATTGCGGCCCCCATTCGCCCACCGGCGAAAACCCTTGTGTCACACGCAGCACGACCGCATGCGCGGCACCCGGAGCCTCGGTGTACTGCGCGAGCGGACCGTCGAATCCGGTTCCGCCCGCGGACAGCATCCCCGCGCACACGCCGTTTCCGAGCGTGAACACCGGGCTGAGCGTGAAATCGGTCTTGGCGCAGGTGCGCGGTCCGACATTCGACCAGCCGAGCTGACAGGCATCCCCGGGATCGGCCGTGGCGGGCGTCGCAATCGCCGCACCCGCACCGATGAACGTGGCGGCAACAGCGCCGAACAGCATGAATCGCATTGTCGTACTCCCCTCATCGCACATTCTCGTTACCAAAGGCAAGCAGTGCGATGGTAGCGATGCGCAGGCCGCAAGCTGGCGGACGACTCGCTAGCGACGGCCGCCATCGCGTTCGGCGAGAATGCGACGCCATTCGTCCATGGCCCCGTTCAGCGCGTGATTCACCAGGTCCAGGATTTCGGCGGCGTATTCGAAGCGCGTCCCGGCGGGGGTGCCGGGGCCGAGGATCTCGGCGGCTCGTTTGGAGGTGACGGCCAGCGCGTGATTCGTCTGCATCGAGGTCAGCAGACTGCACAACCAGACCTTGTCATCGATGACATAGCGTTCGCGGCGCAGACCGGGGACGCGCTCGCGGCGGAGCATGGACTGACTCTCCAGGAACCCGACGGCATGCGAAACCGATGCGGCACTGACGCTCAGCCGTCGTACCAGATCGGCGGCGGTGAGAGCGCCGGAATCGGAGAATTGCAGACAGGACAGCACTCGGGCCTCCATGCGCGGCAGGCCCTGCGCCATCAGTTGATCGGTGAAGGTCTCGCTGATGTCCCGAACCGCGCCCGGATCGCGGCCGTGCGCGGTGTCGAGCGGCGGCGGCGTGGCGGGCCGGGGCTCCTTCCTGCGACGCGCGCGTTGACGAGTGTCCCTGTGCGCCTGGGCCGCCCGGTATCCGTCGGGGCCGCCGTTGCGGGTGACCTCACGCATGATGGTGGACGCGGGCCGATCGAGTCGACGCCCGATTTCCGCGTAGGCGAGCCCGGCCGCCAGTCCGGCGGCGATGCGTTGACGGTCTTCATCGGTGAGCCTGCCTCCGGGCATCGGTGCCGGTGTCCTATCTGCCGAATCGTGGTGCGGCGCTGCCCGCGCCGCTGGCCAGTATGCGTTCACGCTCACCTCATTGCAAAGCAGGGTTCGCGAAACGCATTGCATTTACGCGCATAACCATTGCAATGTGCATCCGAGGTGCCGCGCGCGAATGTTGATCAAACAGTAAACGCAATGTACTTTGGCGATCGTTCATGAAATTCCGAACGCTGCGTTGAGTCCGGCTTCACGATGGAGGAACACATGCTGGAGCGGCTCGAGCTGGAGGCGTTTCTCACGCTCGCCGAACAACTGCACTTCGGCCGCACCGCCGAACGCCTGCACGTGACGACGAGCCGGATCAGCCAGACCATCCGCAAGCTCGAAAGGCGCATCGGTGCACCGCTTTTCGAGCGCAACAGCCGCACGGTGACGCTCACCCCGCTCGGGAAACAGCTGCGCGATGATCTGCGCCCCGCCTACGACCAGATCTCCGCCGGCGTCACCGCCGCCAGCCGCGGCCACAACGTTCAACGCACCATCACCCTCGGCTTCTCCGGAGCCTGGAGCGGGAACCTCCTGGTACGCGCAACCGAACTGTTCCGAAACCGCTACCCGCACACCGCCGTCGACATCGAGGAAATCCAACTCACCGACCCACTGGGCCGAATGCGTTCGGGCGCGGTGGATCTGCAGCTGACCGAATTCCCGATCGCCGAACCCGACATCACCACCGGCGCGATCATGTTCAGCGAACCCCGCGGATTGCTTGTCCCGCAGGGACATTCATTCGCAACGCGGGAATCGGTGGCGCTGGAGGACCTCGCGGACACCACACTGGTCACCCTCGACGACGCGCTGATCCCGCGCTACTGGATGGACCACCACTTCCCGCGCCGAACCCCGTCCGGCCGCCCGATCCCGCAGGGACCGGCCACCACCTTCTGGCCCGAGGTTCTGGTACACGTGAGCCAGGGCATCGGGGTCAGCACCGTGGCACTGCGCGCCGAACAATTCCACGCCCGCCCCGGCATCGTGTTCGTGCCCGTTCACGATGGGCCGACCATCGACTACGGCCTCATGTGGCCGAGCGCGGGCCGGAACCCACTCGTACCACCCTTCCTCGAAGTCATCGCCGAAGCCGCACAACACGAGTGAGCGTTGAGCGCGGCTACACCCGGCGTTGCCGACTCGGCGCTTGCCGGGCCCCGCGGCCGTTGGCGAAGATTGTGCTGCGGACCGAAAACATATGTCGCGCATCACAGTGAGCGAGTGATGAATTCCGGCGCGAACCGTCGTCCTGACAGGTGAGCGCGCCGGATATCGCCGCTGAAACCCATTCGCCGAGAAGGACATTACGTTGGAAACCATTATTACGCCCGGGGGCGTCGAACTGGCATACGATCGCGTCGGTGGCGGTGACGCCGGAACGGTGATTCTGATCGGCGGAGCGTTCAGCTACCGGAAATTCCCGAAAATGGTGGAATTGGCCCAGAAATTGGCGCACGATTACGGCCTCACGGTGGTGAACTACGACCGGCGCGGGCGCGGTGACAGCACCGATTCCCCCGGCGAGTATCACGTCGGCAATGAGATCGACGATCTCGCCGCACTGGTCGAGGCGGTCGGCGGCCGGGCCGCGATTTTCGGCTGGTCCTCGGGTGCGGGCCTGGCGTTGCAGGCCGCCGCCTCGGGCCGGATTCCGGGCCTCACCAAGGTGATCGCCTTCGAACCGCCCTTCGTCACCGATCGCGAGAACTTCGTGCCACCGGCCAATTTGGCGGTGCGGCTGCATGAGTTGATCGCCGCGGACCGGCGTGCGGATGTGGTGCGCTACTACATGATCAATGCGATGGGTATGCCCCGCGCGTTCACCGCGATCATGCGCTTCACCCCCTTCTGGAAGAGTCTGCTGGCCACCGCACCCGCCGCCGCGCACGACTGGGCGGTCATGGGTCCGTTCATGCGCGGTGAGGCATTGCGCCCGGCCGATTGGGCGAATATCCAAATTCCGACCCTGGTCATCTCCGGCGGTAAGAGTGGAGCACTGCTGCGCACCGCCGCGCGCGCCATCACCGCGGTGCTTCCGAACGCGCGTCATACCGAAATACCCAAGCTGAGCCACAATCCGAATATCGGACTGCTGACGCCGGTTTCGGGGGAATTCCTGATCAGCGCGGATCAATTGGCGCACTGACGCGCCCGCTTACTTCTTATTTTCGAAAGGATCAATTCCATGCGAATCCGCATTCTGCCGCTGACCGCTCTGGTCGCATTATCCGCACTGATCGTCAGTGGCTGCGGCAACGACGACACCGCCGACGCTGGCACGTCCGCGACCACGCCCGTCGCGGCGGCCGATCGCGCATCGGCCGACGGCAAAGGCCACTACGCCCAGATCAACGGCGGCAGTGTCTATTACGAGACGCAGGGTTCCGGACGACCGATGGTGCTGCTGCACGGCGGGCTCGGCACCGCCGAATCCACTTTCGGTCCTTACGTTTCCGAGCTCGCCAAGACCCGCCGGGTGATCTCGGTGGAGTTGCAGGCGCACGGCCACACCCCGGATCGCGATCGGCCGCTGGCCTATGAATCGCTCGCCGAGGACGTCTCGGCGCTCATCACCCATCTGAATCTCGGCAAGGCCGATATCGTCGGGTATTCGCTCGGCGGGTCGGTGGCCATGCAGGTGGCCGCGCGCACACCGGAGCTGGTCAGCGGGTTGGTCGTGATCGGCGCGCCGTTCCGATCGGACGGCTGGCGGCCCGAAAGCCGCGCGGGCATGGCCGCACTCGATCCGGAGGCCATGCGCGGCACCCCGCTGCACCAGCTCTACACCGCTATCGCCCCGGATCCGAACGGCTGGACCTCCCTGGTCACCAAGACCAGGGAACTGCTCGCCCAGAACTACGACTGGACGGCGCGACTGGCCGAGATCCAGGCCCCCACCCTGGTCGTGACCGCGGAATCCGATGTGATCTTCCGGGAGCACGCCGCCGATACGGTCACCCGGCTCAATGCCGCGCATCCCAACCTGGCCCGTCTGGAAGTAGCGCAGGGCACAACGCATTACGACATCATGTACCGCCCCGACCTGCTCCTGCCGATGCTCGCCACCTTGCCGAAACAGTAGTTAGGTGCCATATTAGTCGGGTGGACACCGATTCGACCGGGGCGGCGACCCCCACCCTGGCACAGGCCCGCTCCCAGCTCCGGCGATACGGACTGGAGCGCGAGGCGGACCCGCAGGCGGTACTCGTCGCGGTACGACTGCTGGCCACCGGGGCGAAACTGAGCCAGGCCACCGAGATTCATTTCGCCAGATTCGGGCTGTCCACCGGCCGCTACCGGCTACTGGCCCACCTCGAGGATTGCGACGGCGAGCAATCGCCCTCGCAGCTGGCGGCCGCCCTCGGTGTCACCCGGGCCACGGTAACCGGGCTGATAGACACGCTGGAGAAGGAAAAACTGGTGTGCCGCACGCGATCCGGCGAGGACGGCCGTTCCGTCATGGTCGTCCTCACCGCCCGCGGTGCGAGCAGGCTGCGGGAGATCGCACCCGAACACTTCGCCCGCCTGCAATCCATGGTCGCCACCCTGACCCCGGAGGAGCGCACGCTCTTCCTCGATCTGCTCGAGCGCATCACCTCCGGTATCGGCGCGCTGGTCGCGGACTGAGGTCCGTCGCCCCGCGCGCTTTTTTGTAGACACATAGTTAGGTTCCTAACGATATGTTCGACAAGCCGCCACCGAAGTTCGTGCTGTGGCGCGAAGTCCTGGTCGCCTACCTCGCACCCGCGCTGTCCGCCGGTATCGGCGGCCTGCTCACCGGGCAACGGGATCTGCTGTACGCGGCGTTCACCTCGATCGCGGGAACTTCCGCCATCGTTGCCGCGCTCATTGGAATGTTGTTGCGAGGCAGGAGATATCGACGGCATTCGGGCACACCGAGGGTTCCCATCGTCGCCGCCGCTGCCGTCGCCGCAGCCGCGCTCGCGGCGTTAATCGCCTGGCTCGCAACGCATTACCTGCCCGGCCTGCCCGACCGCATCCGTATCGACTTCCCCATCGCCGCGGCGCTCGCGGCGACCATCACCACTTGGCGCTGGATCGGCAGCGCCCGAAGGGATTCGCAATGATCGTCGTCATGGGCGCGTCGAGTGCAACGGGATCCGCGTTGGTACGCGGGCTCGCCGCGCTCGGCAGGCCGAGCCGGGCCCTCACCCGCGACCCCGAACGCCTGCGCGCCGAGCTGTCGCCAGCCACGCTGCAATGGACCGAAATCCACCCCGCCGACGCGACGGATCCCGCCACACTGCGAGCCGCGTTCACCGATGCCCGGCAACTGTTCCTCACCATGACCAACGGTCCGCGCCAGATCGAACTGGAGAACCGGTGCATCGATATCGCGGCGGCCACCGGCATCGAGCACATCGTCAAACTCTCCGCCCCGGCCGCCGAACCCGGTTCCCCCGTTACCTTTTCACGCTGGCACCACGCCATCGAGGAGCAGCTGCGCGCGTCCCGAATGGAACACACCATCCTGCGCCCCTACGCATTCATGCAGAAGCTGCTCACCCTTGCCCCCGGCATCGCCGCTCGGTCCCTGTTCACCGGAGCCATGGGCACCGCCGCCTGCAACTACATCGATTGCCGTGATATCGCCGATGTGGCCGCAGCCGTCTTCACCCGCCCCGAACTCACCGGCCGCACTTACACACTCACCGGCACCGAGGCGATCACCCACGCGGAACTGGCCACTCGCCTCACCCGGCTGCTCGGCCACCCCATCCGCTACCTGGACCTACCGCCAACCGCGTTCCGCGACAGCCTCATTCGAGAAGCCGGTATGCCACCCTGGCTCGCCACCCACGTGATGGAGATCCAGCAGCTCGCGGTGACCCGCCCCGAACACCCCACCGACACCGTCACCCGGCTGCTCGGCAGCAGCCCGCGCACCCTGGACGACTTCCTGCGCGAAAACCTCGAACTGTTCCGGCGGCAGTGAGAACCCGAAAACAGACTGGTCGATTGTGTTGCCTGGCAGTGCCGGTACTGTCTGGCAATTATGGGGTACGACGTTAGTTTTCATGCGGTTGATATGCGGATGGCCGAAAGCCGGGTGCTTCCGTATATCGCCGGTTACGGCGACGACCGGGATCTGGATGATCTGATCCGGTTCGGCGTGGAGCAGGCCAAGGTCCGGTTCCGGGCCAACGCCTGGGGGCTGGGAGCGATGCAGGCGATCGGGCACGACAGTGGCTTCGACGCACAGCTGTATGTGTGGGGGCGACCGTATTTCGTCACCGCGCAATCTCCGGAGGATGTCGCGGAGACGGTGCTGCAGTACAACCGGTGCACCCCGGATCAGGTGGATCAGATTGCGATGCACCAGCTCTCGATTCTGGACTCGCGCCTGCCGGGCCGGGTGCGGCCGGATACCGAGGGCAGACTCCCGGCGGATCAGCATCTCGCCGAAGGGATTTCCGGCAAGATCGTGCTGCTGCGCAATGCGGTGCGGGCGCTGCGTGCCGGGCAGCCGTTCACCAAACCCAATGGCGAACAATCTCATCCGGGCGAAGTCCTCACCGGCAACCTGCAATTCGTACTGGTCGAGTTTCTCGCGAATATCCTGCCGGGCTGGATCCAGCGCGGTAAGGCCTGGCCGACGCTGCTCGAGCGCGAGGCCGAACTGACCGGCTATTCGGGCCTGGTCGACAACTCGGCGCTACTGGGCCTGCTGCGCACGGAATTCCCGGCGCTGGAATGGGAAGCCAACTACACGATTCCGACCAACTACGAGATCGGCGGATTCGTCAGCCCGCCCGCCGTCCAGCTCACCCGGCACTGGCTGGCGCGCAATGCCGAGGAACTGCTCGAGCTGGGCGAGGACGATGACGACCGCGACTTCTATCGCGTCGCGATGCGCAAGACCGATGAGGCACTGGCCCTGGCCGCGCGGATCGGCGGCGCGTTCGTGGAGGCGGCGGAGATCTACATTCCGATGGAAGGCTCGATGAACTGAGCCGGGCCGGGGGCTAGAGGTACGAACAGGCCGAGAAGCTGCCGTCATCGCAGACGACCATCAGGTGGTACTGCAACTGCACCGTCCCGGCCCGCACCGCTTCGGCCAGCGCGGGTCTGGCGCGCAGCACCTCGGCGAAATCCGGGTCCGCGGCGAGCATTCCGTCGAGGTACGGACGGGAACCCTGGTGCGTATCGACCTCGTCGAATTCACGCAGCGCCAGGTATGCGCCGACATCCTCGCCCGCGGGCACATCGAGCACCACATCCATTACCAGCAGACTCGTAGGACCGGTCTGCGCGATGACATCCAGGGTGCGCTCGCGCGTCGGGGGCCAATCGTCCTCGGCGCCGATCACCAGCACCTCAGCGTGCTGGTTCCGGGCATAGGATCCCGCGATCCCCACCCGGAGCCGGTGCGCGCGAGCGCCTTCGGACCGCTGATGGTCGAGCATCTCCTCGTGGATCGCGAGCAATTCCTCCAGCCGTTCGGCGGGGAAGCTCGTCATCGTCTCGGCATCGACGGGATCGTGTTCGAACAGCGGGATCTCGAGCTCCGCGTCGGTTTTCACATCGACGGCGATGGAGACGAGTTCCTGCGGCCATTCCGCCGAACTGACGTATCGGAACGCCTCCACCGCGGCATCCGCGACCTCTTCGAATTCCGCGTAGGCGCCCGGCCATCCGATGATCCGGAACCAGCTGTCCATACCCTTTTTCGGGTCCGGCTCCTGCCATTCGCCATAGCTCCACATATCGACGCTGCCGCGCCGCTTCTTCGGATTGCGCTGTTCGCTGTCGTACGTCGTCGACGTCTCGCAGAGCAGGAACTCGTCGAACCTGGTGAATCGCACGAACCTGTCGGTCTCGCCGTCGACCAGATTGGCGAAGATCAGGCGGCTGTCCGGCGGCAGGGTGAACAGCGTGTACGCGAGCGCCTCGGCGAACCAGTCCCACATGCGTGTTCGCACCTCGGCGGACTCCGACATCGGACTCGACCCGAGCGATGCGAACGCATCGGCCATCGACATGGTCTCGACGACCTCGTCGCTACCGTCGAAGGAGACCGTGGTGACGGTGAAGTTCATGGCGCTGAAGTCGGTGGCGTCGAATGCCGCCCGATCCCGCGCCTCCCGTAGCTCGTGCTTCCAGAATCGGCTCACTGGCCCTCCCCAATCCAACCCGTGAAACGAACAAAGCCGCAGGCTCAGTGCCTGCGGCTTTGCCAATGCGTGGAGCTAAGGGGATTCGAACCCCTGACCCCCTCACTGCCAGTGAGGTGCGCTACCAGCTGCGCCATAGCCCCGTTGCCCCGATTGCCCGGGGCGACTGGAAGAAGTTATCGGAGACCGGTGCGGAACCGCAAATCGGCTGGTGAAAGAGGTGCGGATGATTACGCGTCGATGGGGGCTGAGGTTTTGCTGAATGTTTTGCGGGACAGCGGAATATGGGGAGGTGCCGGGGTGGGCGCGCGCGTAGACTCGGCGGGGATTCGAGTTGTCCTAGGTGGGCCGAGGGAGCGCGGTTCATCGGGCTTGGAGGGATCGCACGCGGTTGAGGCTGATCAATGGCCGGTATGAGCTTCGGGAACTCGTCGGCAGAGGGGGTATGGCCGAGGTCTGGGACGCGTGGGACCGGCAGCTGCGACGGCGAGTTGCGGTGAAGGTGCTCGACTCGGGCAGTTTGATGCCGCTGGAGCGCGATGAGCGGGTCCAGCAGGAGCGGTTCGAACGCGAGGCCCGGATCGCGGCCCAGATGAACAGCGTGAACATCGTGATGGTGCATGACGCGGGGGTGTTCGTCGAAAACGGCCGCAGATACCCGTTTCTGGTGATGGAGTTCATCGCCGGGGAGAATCTGCGCCAGCATCTGCGGTACCGGGAGAACTGGGCGCTGCCGAGCCTGCTCCGAATTCTCACCGATGCGCTCGGCGGACTGGTGTACGCGCACTCCAAACAGGTGGTGCACCGCGATATCAAGCCCGAGAACATCATGATCTGCCGGGACGGGAGCGCCAAGCTCGCCGATTTCGGGATCGCCATCGAAATGCGGGAGAACGTCCAGCGGCTCACCCAGGTGCACGGGGCGCTGGGCACCCGGCAGTATTCGGCCCCGGAGTATCTGCACCACGGGCAGATCACCGACCTGAGCGATGTGTACTCGTTCGCGGTGGTGTGCGCCGAGGTGCTCAATCACGCCTACGGTCCGGCCGGGATGCCGGATGAGATCAAAGTCGTACTGGAGCAGTCACTTTCGCTGGATCCGACGCAGCGGCACCAATCCGCGGCGGAATTCCAGCATTACTTCCGCGAGGCGATCGAACGGTCGCGGCAATCCAGCAGAGCGCCGCGGCCCGCGGTTCCGGATCAGCCACGCCTGACATCGGTGCTCACCCCGGGTCCGCCGCGTGAGACCGAGTCCGAACCGCCCGACCCGCTGATCTATTCGTCCACCTGGAGCTACCTGACGGCCCCGGTGCTGGCGTCCAGGCAGAAGCTCTTGGCCGGATTGTCCAGGGACGACTACCGTTTCGTGGCCGCCCTGCTGGCCACCACCGCGGTCATCGGAATCATGCTGGGCGGCTTGGCTTTCACGCTGCTCACCTGGGTGGTCGTCGAGATCGGAAAGCTCTTCTAAAAAGGTGATGCGGTGAGATATCGACAGGCGGGCATGGCATGGCAGCGTTACCTCTACCCGGGTTCGCGTGCCTCGCACTGGCTTTGGATAGGCGTCCGGGTGGGCGTGGCGTTCTTCGTGCTGACCATCGTGGTCATGACCTTCGCGGTGCTCTCGTGAGGTGCACGCGGTGAGAACCGTCTGCCTGAACTGCCTCACCGAATTCCGCTACGACCGGGAGCGCAACCGCTGGTACACCGTCATCCGCCAGCGCAACGGCGGCTATGCCAAACAGATCGAAACCTACTTCGACAAGCTGAATCTGCGCTGCCCCAAGGGTTGTGAACTCGATCCGGTCACCCTCGATCACCCCACCAAGGTGATCGGCTTCGTCGGTGAGTCGGCCTCGTCCAAGAGCCATCTGATCGTATCCATGATCCATTCGATGATGAACGATCCGCACCTGGCCGGGCGCTTCTCCTTCATCGTCTCCCCCAAATCCGCGAGCCTGTGGACCGCCCTGGAAGCCCGCCTGCTCGATCGCCGCGCCCTGGACGCCACCGGACCGCGCCGCATGGCCATGGACCAGACCCAGCGCACCGACGGCATCGCCATGAACGCGCAGCGGCAATCCCAGGGCCACACCTGGGCCGGGCTGGAACAGCGCAGACCCATTCTGGTGACGGCGTATTCGGTGCACACCGCGAGCGCGGTGAATCTGGCGTTCGTGGATGTGGCCGGGGAGGACATCGCCGACGGCGCGGTCGCCGCGCGGGTGAGCCCGCATCTGGCGGTCGCCGATTTCCTCTGGTTCGTGGTGCCGTCCACGCTGAACAAGCAATACTTGGCCCTCATGCGCGAACAGGCCGATCCCGATGATCAGGAGAGCCTGAGCAATATCGTCGAACATTCGCAGACCGTGGGGCGCACCACGCTCATGATCGATCAGATCGCCAAACTGTGGCGCGCGGCGAACAGCTATCCGATCCAGTTGCCCATCGAACCGCCGCGATTGCACGTATCGACCATTGTCGCCAAGACCGATCTGCTCTCGCTACTGGATCTGCCGGAGGCCAATATCGTTGCCCCGCCCGCGAATTGGGCGGACAGCCCGGTCAGCACCAATGGTTCGGGCAATGCCTACGATCCGCCGCGCATCCGGGAGCGCTGCGAGATCACCCGCAATATGGTGCGGCAGCTGTTCCCGGCGGTGGATTCCGCACTGTCCATTCACTTTCCGTGGAATATGTACTTCCCGGTATCGGCGGTGGGCTGCGGTAAGCGCGGCAACGGCACGTATCCGGTCTTCAAACCGTACGGCGCGGCCGATCCGGTGGTGTACATGCTGGAGATGATCGAGGAGCTGCGGGCCTACCGATGACTGGATTTCCACAGCTGGTGTGTGGCTGGGCGCTGGTTAATCTCGAATCCTCCGGCGCCGGAGTGGGTGTGGTGGCGCGGTCCGGGAATTGGCCCGCGGCACTGGGTTTCACGGTGCGCGAACTGGGATCACTGGCGACCCTGCCCGAGGGCGGTGAGCCGGTGGGGTTCGCGCTGGAGTTCACCGTGACCAGGGGGATCGCCGTCGCCGGACTGAAGACGCCGTCCCAGGTGCGGCCGGGCACCTGCGTCACGCATTTGATCGCAGGCAATCGCGAGCAGCTCGACGGGGCGATGGCGCTGCGGCTCTTCGGATCCGGTGCGTTCCTGCACACCCTCACCGAGTCCGTCTCACCGACCGACAGCTGGCCGGAGGCCGCGGCCGACACGGGGAGCGGGCTCGCCGGGGCGGTCGAGAGCGCCCTCGGGCAGTCCTGGCTGCCGGTGCTCGTGGGCGCGGTGCTCGCCCACCTCGACGGCCGGGGGCCGACCCTCGCACTCCGGGTCGAGGATGCGGGCGATGCGGTGCGGATGCTGTCCGCGCTGTACGGGGTGCTGCCACGGAACACGCTGCGGGAGTTGACATTCACCACCGGTGCCGCGCTCATGGCGGAGTTGCCGAGTATCACCGCGGTGATCGGCCGTACCGCTCCCCCGCCGCCGGATCGGCGGATCGTCGACGCCGACAGCGGTATCGACAATATCGCCGACACCTATCAACGGCTGGGTCGCGATATCGTCGAGCATCGACGGGCCGGGCTCGCGGTACCCGCGATGCTGGTGTCGGTCAACGATATTCGGCAGTGGTGCTATCAACAGCAATTGCGCGCCCTGGAACCCGCGTTGCTCGATGACGCGCAAATGGTGCAGGTGCTCACCGATCCGACCCTGAGCCCGGACTGGTTCACCGATGCCGGCGTGGCGCGGCGCGCGATTCATCTCGCACTCGACAACACCGATGTCACAACGGCTTTGGCGAATCTTCCGGTGCGGAATCAGGTGCGCGAGGTCTTCGAGCAGACGCTCATCGATCGGGTCATGTCCGAGACCCGCGATCGCGGGCACGCCACCCGGGTCGCCCGGCAGCTCGGCTTCGACCTCAGTGAAGTCGTGGCGGCGGCGGCCTTCCGGCGGCTGGACACCGGAACGCTCAGCGCGAGCGATGCCAAAACCGTCTGGCCGCAACTCGAACGGGACTGGACCACCGGCGATACCGAACAGCGCGCCCTGGTCATCGAACGGCTGCAACGACATCGGGCGCTACGCGAGTTCACCGTCGGCGCGAAGGACCGCTATCTGGTGTACGAGACGGTGCGCGCCGAGATCGGCGATCCGGCGGTGCACACCGGTAGCAGTCAATTGCTGCGCACCGCCATGTACAGCCAGCTCGCGATCGTCGCGCAGCTCATGGTGAATATCTCCTGTACCAGCCGGGATCGCTATGTGCTGGAGCAGATCATGGCGTGTGCGCCGCCGGACCGGCTGCCCGGACTCATCGCCGAATGCACCCGGTACCCGGCGGTGGACGCCTTCGAACTCATGAAGGCGGTCACCATCGTTCGCGCCGAACCGGCCGAATTGGTGGACGCGCTGAAACCGGCGTGGAGCGCACTGCGCCGCGTCATCGGCCTGCCGCAGGCGCTGGAGGATCTGGCGGTGCTCGATGCGCAGGCGGCACAGCCGCAGGCTCAGGCCGGGCGGAATCGGTTGCGGCCGAATCTCTTCGGGCGCAGCGGCAAAGGGCGCGGCGACTGGACCCGGGCGGAGGTCTCGGCGCTGATCCGGGCGGCGATCGACGACCCGCTGCTGATCGCCGAACACCGGGAAATGCTCAGCGCGGCAATAGAAACCGATAACGAGTTCGTCGCCCGCCGCATGTCCGAACACTCGGACGCCACCGGCGCACCCGCACTGCTGAAGCAGATCCTCATCGTCGCCGGACACGACCGGGTGCCCGCACTGCTCACCCTGTGCGCACAACAGCACGACCTGGAGCCGCACGCCCTGTTCCGCGCCATCTGCGATCTGGATCTGGACTCCGCCGCCCTGGCCGAACTCCTCGACGGCGGCTGGCCGCACCTGCGCACCCGCCTGGACCTGCCGCACCGCATAGCCAACCTCATCGTGCTGGACGCGACGGCCACACTACCCGCCCGCCTGAAACCGCTCTCCGCCCCGAAGAAGCAGCGCCGCAACAGTTTCTGGCGCTGAGATGAGAGACGGGTGTGGATCCCGACCAAAGGCACGCCGGGATGACGGGGGTCCTCACCTCGAACCTGATGGGTCGGCGAGGGATGTTCAGCAGCCGAGGCAGCCTGGCGGGAGCACCTCGCACCACCAGGGTTTGGGTGGCGGGATGGGGTCGTCGGGGCTGCCCGCGCCCGAAACCAGCCACTCCCCTTGCACATTCACTTCGCGGGGGTCCAGGGCTCGGGTGGCGGGGCCCGCCGCGACGGAACCGTCGAGGTTGAATTTGCTGCCGTGGCAGGGGCAGTTGACGGTGCCGCCGGAGATGTCGTTCACGGCGCAGCCGAGGTGGGTGCAGATCACCGAGAGGCCGATGAAGGTGCCCGGGTTCGGCTGTGTCACAACGGTATTGCCGATGATCACGCCGGAGCCGACGGGGATGTCGGAGGTTCGGGCGAGGGCGTTGTCCGGTGCACCGGGGTCGGTGATGACCGGGGCGGCCTCCGGGATCGGGGCCTGCTCTTCGGAAGCGGGTGCGACCGGCACGGCCGGAGCGGGACCGGCGATGAGCTGACCGTCCCGCACACTCACCTTGCGGGCGACCAGCGGCCTGGTCGCCGGACCCGCCACTACTGAGCCGTCCAGGGCGAAACGGCTGCCGTGGCACGGACAATTGATCGTTCCGCCGGAGAGCGAGTTCACCGCGCACCCCTGATGGGTGCAGACGGTGGAGAAGGCCAGAAAGGTTCCGGCGCTGGGCTGGGTGACGACGGTATCGCCGAGAATTGCACCCGATCCGACCGGAATATCCGACACCCGGGCGAGCACGGTGCCGTCGATCGGCGCGGGACCCGGTGCCGGGGGCGGTGGTTCGGTGCTCGGCGGCACGGTGGTGGATGGCGGCGCACCGGAGGTCGTGGTCGGCGGGGACGACATCGAACTCGCGGGCGCGGAACTCCGCTGCCCGCCGGTGCACGCGGCCGCGAACACCAGCACGCTCGCCCCCGCCACAATTTCCCGGCGTCTGA
The DNA here is from genome assembly GCF_042269265.1 of Nocardia sp. NPDC056000. Lineage (NCBI taxonomy): Bacteria > Bacillati > Actinomycetota > Actinomycetes > Mycobacteriales > Nocardiaceae > Nocardia > Nocardia sp. NPDC056000. The sequence goes on from NZ_JBHJXS010000016.1 coordinate 56,242, forward strand.
TCGGATCTGTGGTCATGTCGACCTCGGTTCACTCGGCACGCTTCGCTCGTTCCACGAGGCGACACCGGGATCGGTTCAGTCGAGCACGATCTGACCTTCAGTCGCGAACAGCCTGAAGTTCAGTCGTGCACAGCCCTCAACAGCCCGGGGCCGGGCGGTTCCGGACCCGGCGCGCACGTCGCCGTGGCGCGCCGACCAGCAGTGGAGCGATCGGCCCGGTGTACCCGCTGGCGATCAATTCGACCGTGGCGAGGAACTTTTCGGCGAAGCGCTCGGCGGTCTCCGGATCGAACCGGGCCATCGGATACAGGAACGGCCCGTCGATTCCGACCGGTGCGCCGGTGTGGTCGTAATGCTCGGTGAGCCCGAATTCCAGATCGTGTTTGGCGCGCACCACCCCGGTCGGCACCGCGGTTACCGACAGTCCGCCCGGAATCGATTCCCCGGGCGGGGCGGCGTCATCGCGTTGCAGGATGAGCGTGGCCTGGAAGAGCGGATGATTCGGATCCTGCGGCAGGCAGCGCAGCAGTCGCGGATTGGAGGTGTCCGGATTCGCGAAGGCGGCCAGGGCGACTCGGCGTACCTGGTCGAGCAGTTCGGTCATATCGGCGGCGCGGTCCAGGCGCACCCGCATGAGCACATCGTCCGCGAGATTGCCGACGATGTCGGCGAGCAGCGGATCATCGCGGCCGGAGACCGCGGTCGCCACCGTGACATCGGGCGATTTCGCGAAGGCCGACACCGCGACCGCGAAGGCGGTCTGCAGCATCATGAAAACGCTCGAACCGCTCTGCCGGGCGCGGTGCAGCAGCATGCGGTGGATATCGGCGTCCAAGCGCACCCGCAGCAGCGCGCCCGCGGCGTCCCGATATCCGGAACCGGCTCTGTCATAGGGCAATTCGAGCGGGATGGGCCGTCCGACCAGATTGTTCGCCCAGTACCGCAGCTGAGTGCTGGCCCGGCTGGACGGATCGTCGTACGCGCCCAGGTATTCGTGCTTCCACAGCGTGTAGTCGATGTAGTCGACCGGCAGCGGCGGCCACGCGGGAGCCTGTCTGCTCGCGCGCGCCAGGTAGGCGGTGACCAGATCCCGCATGAGCGGACCCATGGATTGACCGTCCAGGGAGATGTGGTGCACCACCAGCGCCAGCACCACATCCCGCGCCCCGAGCCGGAACACCCGGGCCCGGATCGGCACCTCGGTGCCGAGGTCGAAGGCGCGGCCGCTGAATTCGGCGATGCGCTCGGTGAGTTCGCCCGCGAAACTGTCCACCACGCGCACATCGATCCGCGCCACATCGGCGTCCATGACCACCTGCACGGGTCCGTCTGCGGTCGCCGGATAGCAGGTGCGCAGCGGAGCGTGCCGCCGCATGACGTCATCGATGGCGGCCAGCAGTGCGGGGATATTTACCGCCTGACCACGAATCCGAAACGCGCGAGCAACATTCCAGTCAGCGGAGTATCCGGCCGCCGCGGCATGCCACATGCGTTCCTGCGCGGGTGCGAGCGGAATCCTGGGTGTGCGCGGCATGCGCCGCAGCATCGGCGACTCGGTCACGATGCGCAGGAATTCGGCAGTGTCAGCAGGCTTTTTCCGCTCCACCGGCCGGGTCCAGGCAGCAACGGGTACCGCCATCGTCGCCGTCCTCTCAGCTGCCAGCCGATCCGAAATCACCGCCGCCCAAAGATCCGGCAGCGCTGCTGGACGACAGTGCGGAGAACGTTAGCAAAGCTATGGCAATTTGGGGGACCCAGAAAAGAGACACAGACCACTGCGTCCGAGAGGTTTACGCAAGCCCCGGAAAACTTGGGCTCGGCCCAATGGTCGGACCATCGTGCGCTGAGCCCGGGAGTCCGGGCTCAGCGGATGACGTCAGCGACGGGTGACCGTGGTGGGGATGCTGGCGAAGCCGCGGTTGTTCGAGGAGTGGATGCGGCGCAGGCCGTCCGGATCGATGTCGTAGTCGGAGACCGCGGCGGCGATCTCGGACAGCGCGGTGCGCAATTCCAGCAGCGCGAGATTGGAGCCGAGGCAATGGTGCCGGCCGCTGCCGAACACCAGCGAGGAGGTGGTGTCGCGGTCCAGATAGAAGGCGTCCGGATCGGAGAAGACCTCCGGATCGCGATTGGCCGCACCGGTGAGCAGCAGTACCCGGCCGCCCGCCGGAATGGTGACACCGTGCAGCTCGATGTCCGCGGTGGCGGTGCGCAGATTGGTCTGGGTGGACGGATCCCAGCGCATGGACTCGTCGATCCAGTCCTCGATGCGGCCGTCCAGGGCGAGGCGGCGCTGATCCGGGTGCAGCCAGCCCGCATGCCAGGTATTGCCGAAGGTCAGCATGGCGGTTTCGATGCCCGCGCCCACCAGCAGAATCAGTACGCCGACAATCTCTTCCGGGGTGAGGCGGTCATCGCCGTCGGCGGCGTCGAGCAGTCCGGAGAGCAGATCGTCCTGACGCTCCTTGCTCCGCTCGATGGTGAGTTCGGTGTAGTACCCGACCAGTGCGCCGATGGCCTGCACGGCCTCGGGCCGCAGATCGGTGGACTCCTCATCGGTGTACATGATCTCCATGCCGAGCTTGCGGATCATCTCCCGATCCGCCTGCGGCACCCCGACCAGTTCGGAGATCACATCGGTCGGGAACGGCCCGGCGAAATCGGTCATCAGATCGAAGCTGCCGCGTTCGAGCAGCGGATCGAGCACGTTGCGCGCGATCTCGCGTAGTCGCGGCGCGAGCCCCTGCACCCGATGCGCGGTGAACGCGCGCGCCACCAGCCCGCGCAGCCGGGTGTGCTTGGGCGGATCCATCGCGACGAAGGAGAAGAAATGTTCGGCCTGCGGACCCCAGAAGGCGGGCTCCATCCGGATGCCGTTCACACTGGAGAAGCGTTCGGAATCGCGCAGTGCGGCCAACACGTCGGCATGCCGGGACAGCGCCCAGAAGTCGTCGGTGTCGTTCCGGTAGACGGGAGCCTCGGTACGCAACCTGGCATAGTGGGGGTACGGATCGGCGTGAACTTCGAAGTCGTATGGGCTGTAGCGCGACATGATCAAACACTAATCGAATTGGATTGGGAGCGTTGTGAACTCGGAATCGGCAGCGGAGCGGATCGACACCACCAAACCGCACCCGGCTCGTCGCTACGACTACTGGCTGGGCGGTAAGGACAATTTCCCCGCCGACCGGGAGTCCGCGGACGCCGTCGCCGAGGCCTTCCCCACGGTCCGGCTGGCCGCGGTGGAGAACCGCAACTTCCTGCGCCGGGTGACCCGATACCTGGCCGCGGAGGCCGGGATTCGCCAGTTCCTCGATATCGGCGCGGGCCTGCCCACCGCGGGCAATGTGCACGAGATCGCGCAGGGCATCGCACCAGAATCACGCATCGTCTACGTGGACAACGATCCGATCGTGCTGGTGCACGCGCGCACCCTGCTGAACTCCGCGCCCGAGGGCCGGACCGCGTACCTTGATGCCGATCTGAACGATCCCGAACGCATCCTGAACCATCCGGATCTGCTCGCCACCCTGGATATGAAGCAGCCGGTGGCGCTCATGCTGGTCGCCATCATGCACTTCTTCACCGACGACCGGCATCCGTACGAATTGGTGCGCACGCTCTGCGACGCACTGCCGCCGGGCAGTCACCTGGTGATGTCGCATGCCACCAACGACTTTCTGGAGCCGGAGGATCTGGCGGCCACCACCGAGGCCAACAAGCGCAGCGGCGTGCCCTTCCGACTGCGCTCCAGCGCCGAGTTCGCGAAGTTCTTCAGCGGATACGAGATGGTGGCGCCGGGTATCACCGCCGTCATGGAGTGGCGGCCTGACGAGTATCGGGCGCAGCCGCGCGCGGAGGCCGTATCGATGCTCGGCGGCGTCGCGCAAATCTCGTAAATCGCGACAAAGCGACCGATTACAGCCTGCCGGTTTCCTTCAGCACCCGGCGGGCCTGCGCGAATAGCATGCCGACATTCACCGTTTTACGGCAGACCACCACGATAACCACGTCATCGCGGCTCTCGGTGCGAATGAACAGGTGTGTGAGGTTATCGCTGTTGACCAGAATCTCCTGGAAATAGTGCCGCTCCAGGCGAATTCCGCGCCGCTCCTTCCAAATATCCTCGATCATCACCACATTGCGCCCCTGGAACAGATCCAGGGTGGCGGCGGCGAGCAGATCGAGCACTTCCTGCGGATGATTGTCGACGGTCTCCACCGCCAGCAGCATTCCGGTGGTCATATCGATGGCGCCGGCGGCCAGGCATTCCGGAACTTCCGAGCGCAGCACTTTGACCATAATTCCGATGCGGTCCGAGAGGCTGCCCGGTCCGGTCGCGTTCGTGGTACTCATTGCGTCCTTTCTGTTTTCCGCGCGGTGGCGGTCCGTTGATAGGCACGGGTGGCCGGTTGCGGCGGGCGCGGCGGCAGCGTGTCATTGATGCCGCTGGCGCCGCGGCGGCGGCGCGGCAGCAGTGATCTGGCCCCGCCGCGCGCGGGTTCGGTCATCGGCAGCTGCACGCGTTCCAGCGGTGCGATACCGAGCAGATCGGCGTCGAGCATGCGCACCACGTCGACGGTCACCGCGTACAGGCTGCGGCTGAGCTGCATGGCGATATCGCGGCAACTGTGCCGGCCGTTCACCCAGAGCAGGATCTCCTGCCACTGCGCGGCGCTGCCGTGGCCGTCCTCGTGGCCGGCGAGCAGTTCACGGCCGGTATCGGTGAGCACCAGGTGATTTCGATGCGGGGAGACGCGGCCGTGCGCGAGGGCGGCCAGCCGCCGCTCGGTCTCGAACAGCAACCAGGCGGTGTCGATGCCGGGCAGTTCGCCCGACTCCGCGGGCGCGTCCTGCCAGCCGCATCCCGACACCCAGCCCGCGGTGATGGCGAATATCCCGTCCAGGGCCGCCATCTGGGCGACCAGGCGCACATCGGCCGCACCGGTGCTGACGCGCCCGGGCCGCGCGAGCAACTGCCGCACCCCGGGCGCGCCGGGCGATTCCACCGTAATGATCTGTCCGGCACGGAAATACAGATCACCGCCGGGTTCACCGGTGACTCGCAATATTCCGGTGTGCGCGATGGCCGCCGCATTCTCCGATTCGCCGACCAATTCGCGGGCGGACTCCCGGCCGAGCACCGTCAGGCGACCGGACTCGGCGAGAGGACCCGTGGTCATGCTCGAACTCCTGGAAATGGTCGTGCACGAATAGCGAAAAACACACGCCTGGTATGTATTTCGGCGCGCTTTCGGTAGCTCGAGTGCGCCGCGTGCTCGATATCCTGACAGCCCAGCAGTTTTGGAGCAACGGAATGCGGGGAATTAGGGACCAAAGTCCCATGGTCAGCTCGTCAAGCCGGGTATGCGCGGGGGTTGCCGGGGCAATAGTTTGCTGAAATGACCTGTCCAGCAACAAATACCGGCCGGTCGAATTCGACCGGCCGGTATTTGTGAACGGTATCAATGATCAGTGATCGCGCTCCACCACGCAATCGGCCAATTCCATCAGATCCCGCGCACCCCGAAATCCCGCGATACACGATTTCGCCGCCCGCACCCGGCGGATGGACTCGGCCTGCGCCCAGCGTCTGCCACCGGCGCGGGTGATCAGATCCGCGGCGCGCAGGGCCGCCGCGGCGTCCAGCGGTTCGCCCGAGCGGTACATCTCGGCGAACTCCCGCCCGGCCGCGGTACCGGACTCCAACGCCACCACGACCGGCAGACTGCGCTTATGCCGCATCAGATCATTGCCGACCGGTTTTCCGGTGCGCACCGGATCGCCCCAAATACCGATCAGATCGTCCACCAGCTGGAAGGCGATGCCCAGTTCCCGCCCGAAGTGGTCCATCGCCTCCACGACGTCCGGGCGCGCATCGGCGCACAGTGCGCCCATGGCACAGGCGCAGCCGATCAGCGCACCCGTCTTGTACTGGAGTGTTTCCAGGCATTCATCAAGGGTCACTTCATCTTTCGACTCCGCCGCACAGTCCCGCTGCTGGCCCAGGCAGAGTTCGATGACCGCCTGTTCGAGTCGCGCTATTCCGGACAGTCCGGCGATCGGCGCACCGGCGAGGGTCCAGATGGCCAGGCCGTGCATGGCGTCACCGGCGAGCACCGCATCGTCGATGCCCCAGACCCGCCAGGCGGTGGGGCGGCCGCGCCGGAGCTCATCACCGTCCATCACATCGTCGTGCAGTAGCGTGAAGTTGTGCACCAATTCCACTGCGGCAGCGGCATGTACGGCCTTTTCGGGTGATCTGTCCGAGTCCCCGCGCCCGCTCGCGGCGCGCGCGGCGGCGAGCACCAGCGCGGGCCGCAGGCCCTTACCGCCGGATTCGCCGAGGGTCGGCACCCCGGCGGCGTCCCACCAGCCCAGGTGGTAGCCCGCGACCAGCCGGAGTTCGGCGGGCAGGGTGTCCACCGCGGCGCGCAGCAGTGGTCTGGTCAATTGCTGGGCGCGCGAAAGGATTCGGTTCGCGTCACCGCCTTCCACCCAGGGCATTCCATTGCCGTAAGCGGGATCTGCCGCTGCCGAGGAACTCATGGCCACCTCCATTGACGCTGGGACTCGTAGTCGCCGAGTCGATCTCGTGGAATTCGAACCGGGGATTACCGGCCCGTGGTCGGCGTGCAGGCGATGGAGGGGCGGCGCTGCGGGCGCGGGGGTTGACGGCGAGCGCGGCGGGACAGCGTCCAGGGCTCCATCGTCAGGCCCCTCTCGCTGGGCGAAGTGCGAATTCGCTGGGCAGATTGAGAAACGAACTTGCGTCAGAACCTTTACCGCTACAACGTGATCCGAGTCACAGATCATGGTAAAGGCCCATTGGCCGTTAGCCAACACTTCGCAATCACCGCCGACCGACCGGTACCGTACGTCCGACTCATCTTCAGGAGGCTCAGCCATGACCGGATCCGCACTCGACCGCGCCGAAATCCTGCGACGCGTAGCCGCACGGGGCCGCATTCGCGTGGTCGTGGCCGGTGGCGGCACGGGCGGGCACACCTACCCTGCGGTATCGGCCGTGCGCGCGCTGCGCGATCTGACGGCCGAGGCGGGTGCTACCGCAGAGGTGTTGTGGGTCGGCGTGCCGAACAGCTTGGAACAGCGTGTCTCGGATGAAAACGACATTTCGTTCACGGGCATCAAGGCCGGAAAACTGCGGCGCGATCGCAATCCGCTGAAGATGCTGAACGCGGCCAATGCCAAGGACGCATTGCGGGTTCCGCTCAGCGTGCTCACCGCACAGGCGGTGGTGCGGCGCTTCCGGCCGGACGCGGTGCTGTGCACGGGCGGATACGTCTGCGCTCCCATCGGACTCGCCGCGGCACTGCGGCGGCGGCCCCTGGTGATCCACGAGCAGACCACCGGCATCGGCAAGGCCAACCAGCTACTCGCCCGCGCCGCCGACCGGATCGCGCTCAGCTCCGCGGCGTCGGTGGAACGGCTGCCCGCCAAGGTGCGCGGTCGCGCGGTGGTGACCGGCAATCCGATTCGGCCCGCGCTGACCACCGGCGACGCGAAAGCCGCTGCGCCGGCGCTGAATTGGACCGGATACTCCCCCGAACTGCCCACCGTGTACGTCACCGGCGGCGCGCAGGGCGCGGTGCAGATCAACGATCTGATCGATGAACTGCTGCCCGAACTGCTCACCATCGCCAATGTGATCCACCAGTGCGGCAAGCTCTCCTACGATCGGGTGCGCGAGCGCGCGGCCGCACTCCCGGCCGACCTGCGCGAGCGCTACCTGGTGCGCGAATTCCTCGGCCCCGAACTCCCCGATGTGCTCGCCCTCGCCGATGTGGTCGTATCCCGTTCCGGCGCAGGCACACTGGCCGAGCTCACCACCCTCGGCAAGCCCTCGGTGCTGATCCCCTACCCGCATTCGGTGGGTGGCGAACAGATCCGCAATGCCCAGATCCTCGCCGACCACAATGCCGCCCGGGCGCTGTCCGGCGCGGACGCCACCGCCGCCAACCTGCGCACCGCCCTGTTCGAACTGCTCACCGAACCCGATTCGCGCACAGCGGTTTCCGCCGCCGCCCGCGCCCAGGGCCATCCGGACGCCGCCGAACAGCTCGCCCTCAACGTCCTGGACCTGGCCACCCGCTGAGCCTTCGTAACCGAAGCGGCACTACAGCTTCCAGGCGATCAGCCACCTAGGACGGGGTCAGCCGCCGATGACGAGGCAGGTGCTGGTCGCCGTGGCGAGCAGTGTTCCGTCGGCGTCGCGGACGTCGGCTTCGGCGAAGGCGACGCGGCGGCCGGGTTTGGTGACCCAGCCGTGCACGGTGAGCTCACCGGTGTGCGCGTGGATGGGGCGCAGGTAGTTGATTTTGATTTCGATCGAGGTGTAACCGACGTTCGCGGCGAGGGTGGTGTGCACGGCACACCCGGCGGCGGTGTCCAGCAGGGTGCAGGCGACGCCGCCGTGGATCATGCCGATCGGGTTGTACATGGATTCGTCCGGCGTGCAGACGAACACGACATCGCCGTTCGCCACCTGAACGGGGCGCATATTCATGAGCCCGGCGATGGGCGCGCCCGGAATCTCGCCGTCGACCATGGCGGTCAGGTACTCCAGGCCGGTGCGACCCGGCGCTGCCTCCAGCGAGACCTTGGGGTCATGCCAGTAGACGGTTTTGCTGCGCACATCACCCCAGGATTCGGGGCTCGCGGGCGGTTCGGTGGTGATCGTCATGGAAATGACCCTAACACCCTGGGTTCACAATGTGAATGTAGATAGGATGTAGGGCATGGCACGGAACTGTTCGGTCGCGGCCGCACTCGGGATAGTCGGCGAGCAATGGGCGCTGCTCGCGCTGCGCGAGGTCTTCCTGGGCGTGCGCCGCTTCGACGCCATCCAGGAGGCGACCGGCGCACCGCGCGCGGTCCTGATCCGGCGGCTGCGCACGCTGGTCGATTCGGGCGTACTGGAACTGCACGACTATCGCGAACCGGGTTCGCGCACCCGCCAGGAGTACCGGCTCACCGCCGCGGGCCGCGAATTACAGCCGGTGCTGACCGCGCTCATGCAGTGGGGCGATAAGCATTTGGCGGGGCCGGGCGGGCCGCCGCTGGCGGTATCGCACTCCGACTGCGGTGCACCGGTGCGCGCGGTGCTGCGCTGCGATGCCGGTCATCAACTCCCCGATACCGGGCGCGGGCTGATCGCCACCCCGGCCGGGCGTCAAGCGGAGTAACCCAATCCACATCGCGGGCAAATCCGGTTGCGCACAATACCTTCCGGCACCGTTACGCACGAGTGACGTTCGCAACCGACCGATCGCCCCGAAAAACGGGTAATGTCGGTGGTGTCAGCAAGTTCTCGGCTATTCCAAGAGTTTGGAGATGCCATGCAAATCCAGGTCTTCGCCGACAAGCACATCGGCGGCAGCGCGGCACTCATCGAGCAGGCGCAGGACACCATCGAATCCATCCTCGACCGCTTCGCGGACAATCTGACCCGCGTAGAAGCCCACGTCACCGACGTGAACGGCCATAAGGGCGGCTCCGAAGACAAGCAGTGCAACCTGGAGGCGCGCCCCAAGGGGCAACCCCCGGTGGCGGTCCGCCATCGCGCCGCCACCGTCGAAGAGGCGTATATCGGCGCTGCGGAAAGCATGGCCCACCTATTGGACAGCCGCTTCGGGCGACTCCATCAGCACAAGGGCGGCGAGACAATCCGCCATATGGCAGCCCGCTAGCATCGGCGAAATACGCTGAATAACCGGGTGATTCGCGTACGCGAATCACCCGGAGGCGCGGGGCTTGGAGTGATATAGGGCGATTCGCCCGAACCGAATCCGGTATGCAGCCAAAGAACCTGTATCACATACGGATTCGCCTTCGTCCGGTAAGAAGCCCGCCGCAAGTCGCGGGCAGGCCATGGTCGATCAGGGCAGTAGGCCCAGACGCCGGGCGCGCACGACGGCTTCATGGCGAGAATGCGCGCCCAGTTTGGTCATGGCGCTGCGCAGGTAGCTTTTCACCGTTTCGGCGCGAAGCGAAAGCCGCAGCGCCGCTTCCGAATTGGTACAGCCCAGGGCGATCTGGGCCAGCACGTCCAATTCCCTGGGTGCGAGGGTAATCTCCCCCGCCGGATCCGTCACACCGGACACCAGGCGTGCCAGTTTATCGGTCACAGTGCGTAATCGGTTGCGGGCCAGTGCATCCGACACCGACGGTGTGATACCGCGCAATTCCGCGTGCAGATCCCGGAGCTGTTCTGCGAATACGACATCCGGACCGGTTACCGACGCGGCCGCGTCACGCGCCGATGCCAGCCGCAGCCGCCGGTCCACCTCATCGCGAATGGTGAGCTCGACGCTCAGCCGCTGTCCGGATCGGACCATGGCATCGGCGACCCGATCCCCTATCGGCCCGGAGTCGCGGTTGGCCACGTAGAGCACCGCGCGCGCCTGCCCGCCGACCACCACGGGCACCGCCACCACCGCGCGCAGGCCCTCACCGAGCACCGGGCCGTCGTAATGGTGGGTGATGGTCGAGGCGGAACGGTAGTCCGCGACCGAACGCGGCCTGCCGGTGGCGATGGCACTGCCGCCCAGACCCGAACTGGGCGCGACCAGCAGGCCGCGCATGCCGTTGGTCCGGGTGCCGACGAATTCACTGAGCACCAGACCGCCCGCGTGCACGGTGCCGCCGAACACCACGGGGGCCTTGGACAGCGCCGCGATCTGCCGTAATTCGGCGCGTAGCGCGTCGCCGTCATCGGGGCGGAGCAGATCGTCTGTGGCCGGGCTCATGGTTACCCCCGTTCGGGGCTGGTCGGGGTGGCGGTGTGACGTGGATCCTACCGAAGTGAGCATGAGCACGGACCGGCTCCGGCCGGTGAGCTATTCCTCGGGGGCGTGGAGCACGCCGCTACTCGGGGACACCATCGGCGACAATCTCGATCGCACGGCGGCCCGGTTCGCCGACCGCGACGCGTTGATCGACTACACCACCGGCCTCCGCTGGACCTACCGCGAGTTCCTGACGGAGGTGAACGCCCTGGCGCTGGGCCTGCTGGCGAGCGGGCTGGGCAAGGGCGACCGGGTGGGCATCTGGGCGCCGAACTGCCCGCAGTGGACGCTGGCGCAGTACGCGACCGCCAAGATCGGCGCGATCCTGGTGAATATCAATCCGGCCTATCGCGCGCATGAGCTGCGCTATGTGCTGGGGCAGGCCGGAATTCACACGCTGATCGCCGCGCCGTCGTTCAAGACCTCGGATTACGCGGCCATGATCGCGCAGGTGCGCCCGGAATGCCCGGACCTGGCACAGGTGGTGCTGCTGGACAGCCCCGAATGGCGGCGGCTCTTCGAAACCGGTCGCGCAGGCGACCCGGAACGCCTGGCGCTCGCCCAGGCCGCGCTCTCGGCGGACGATCCGATCAATATCCAATACACCTCGGGCACAACGGGTTTCCCCAAGGGAGCCACGCTCAGCCATCACAATATCCTGAACAACGGCTACTTCGTCGGCGAGCTGTGCGGCTATACCGAACAGGACCGCATCTGCATTCCGGTTCCCTTTTATCATTGCTTCGGCATGGTGATGGGAAATCTCGCCGCCACCACTCACGGCGCGGCCATGATCATTCCCGCGCCCTCGTTCGAACCCCGCGCGACGCTGGAAGCCGTTGCGGCCGAACGCTGTACCTCGCTGTACGGGGTGCCGACCATGTTCATCGCCGAACTGGCCGATCCGGAATTCGACACCTACGACCTGTCCAGCCTGCGCACCGGCATCATGGCCGGATCGCCCTGTCCGGTCGAGGTGATGAAGCAGGTCATCGAGCGCATGGGCATGGGCGAGGTGAGCATCTGCTACGGCATGACCGAGACGTCCCCGGTCTCCACCCAGACTCGCGCGGACGACAGCCTGGCGCAGCGCACCGCCACCGTGGGGCAGGCCGGACCGCATATCGAGATCAAGATCGTCGACCCGGCCACCGGGCTGACCGTGCCGCGCGGACTGCCCGGCGAACTGTGCACGCGCGGCTATTCGGTGATGCTCGGGTACTGGAACGATCCCGAGAAGACCTCCGACGCCATCGATTCCGCGCGCTGGATGCACACCGGCGATCTGGCCACCATGGACGAGGACGGCTACGTGGCGATCACCGGCCGCATCAAGGACATGGTCATCCGCGGCGGCGAGAACATCTATCCGCGCGAGATCGAGGAGTTCCTCTACAGCCATCCGGACATCCTCGACGCACAGGTGATCGGCGTGCCGGACGCCAAATACGGTGAAGAGCTGATGGCATGGATTCGCATGCGCGAGAACGCGACTCCGCTCACCGCCGAATCCCTGCGCGAGTTCTGCACCGGCAAGCTCGCGCACTACAAGATCCCCCGCTACGTACATCTGGTGGATGAGTTCCCGATGACCGTGACCGGCAAGATCCGCAAGATCGAGATGCGCGAGATCGCCGTGAACCTGCTGAACCGATCCGCCGAGGAGACCGCATGACCACCGCGACGCCCACCGCCAATACCGCGGCCTACCGCGCCGCCCGCGATCTGCTGGTCGCGCACGCCACCGACTACACCGCCGCGCTGGAGCATTTCGAATGGCCGCGTCTGACCGGCGTATTCAATTGGGCCACCGACTGGTTCGACGTCATCGCGCGCGGTAACGACCGCACCGCGCTCTGGATCGTCGAGGAGGACGGCGCGGAACAGCGCATCACCTTCGACCAGATGGCCGACGCGTCGGATCAGGTGGCGACCTGGCTGTCGAGTCTCGGTGTGGGCAAGGGCGATCGGGTGATGCTCATGCTCGGCAATCAGGCCGAACTGTGGGAGGCCATGCTGGCCGTGGCCAAGCTCGGCGCGGTGATCATGCCGACCACGGCGGCGCTGGGCCCGGAAGACCTCATCGACCGGATCGACCGGGGCGGTGCGGGTTTCGTGATCACCAATGCCGCCGACACCGCCAAGTTCGACGAGGTGCCGGGCGACTACGTGCGAATCGCGGTGGGACAGCAGGTATCCGGCTGGCGTTCCTACGCCGAGGCCACGATGACCATGTCGGCGGGTCCGTTCGCGGCGGTCACCGAGGTGGATGATCCGCTGCTGGTGTACTTCACCTCCGGCACCACCAGTAAGCCGAAGATGGTGCAGCACTCCCAAATCAGTTATCCGGTAGGGCATCTGTCGACCATGTACTGGATCGGCGTGCGCCCGGGCGATGTGCATCTGGCGATCAGCGCGCCGGGCTGGGCCAAGCACGCCTGGAGTTGTTTCTTCACCCCGTGGCTGGCCGAGGCGACCATATTCGTCTACAACTACGGCCGTTTCGACGCCGCGGCGCTGCTGAAGCAATTGCGTCGCGCGGAGGTGAACACGTTCTGCGCGCCACCGACGGTGTGGCGCATGCTGATTCAGTCCGATCTCGGCGAGCGACCGGCCGGTCTGCGTGAAATCCTCGGCGCCGGTGAGCCTCTCAACCCCGATGTGATCGCACAGGTGGAGAAGGCGTGGGGTCTGACGATTCGTGACGGCTTCGGACAGACCGAGACCACGTTGCAGGTCGGCAATACGCCAGGACAGCCGGTCAAGCCCGGATCCATGGGCCGACCGGCCCCGGGAGTGCCTGTCATACTCGTGGACCCCATCACCGGAGAACTCGCTGATGAGGGCGAAATCTGCCTTGACCTGGGATACACTCCGGTCAACCTGATGACCGGATATCTGGGCGATCCGGAACGCAATGCCGCTGTCACGGCGGGGGGCTTCTACCACTCCGGTGATGTCGCCTCACGCGACGACGACGGATACATCACCTATATCGGCCGCACCGACGACGTCTTCAAGTCCTCCGACTACAAGGTGTCGCCGTTCGAGCTGGAGAGTGTGCTCATCGAGCACCCAGCCGTGGTCGAGGCGGCGGTCGTCCCGCAACCGGACGACACCCGTCTCGCAGTTCCCAAGGCATACGTTTCACTCGCCGCCGGATGGGAACCCGATCGCGAAACCGCCCGCGCCATACTCGAATACGCCCGCGACCACCTCGCCCCTTATCTGCGAGTGCGCCGCGTGGAGTTCACCGAGCTACCGAAGACCATCTCCGGCAAGATCCGCCGCGTCGATCTGCGCCACCGCGAGGAGCGGGCGCACGCCGCGGGCGAGCAGATTCCCACCGAGTTCCGATACGAGGAAGTTTTCACCGAAACGCAGCCGTAGTCCCTTACACCGCACCTCATTCCGACGACCGATTGGAGCCCTGCGTGCCCCACAGCGTGGAGACCGCCACCGCCTACGTCATCGCCGCCCTCGAGGACAAGGGCACCGCTACGCGCGACGATTTCGACGTGACCGGCATCGTCAGCGCTACTCACCGTCTCGCCGAGACCTGGGATTTCCGTTCGGTGGATCGCGGCAGGTTCTGGAGTATCGCGGCGACGTTCCTCAGGTCGTGAACTCGAGCGATACCGGCATGTGATCAATTCGTATGCGCGGGAAGGGCGGAACCACGAGTTCGCGCTGGCGTACACTGGGATTCTGCCCTTCTCGAGCGACCCTTTCCGCATGACCCGGTCTGCTCACCCCACCGCGGCAGCCACTCAATGGAGAGGGCGCTTGATGATGACGGTATCCGGGCACCCCGCGCACCCCTCCCCTCCTCCGCTCACGCCCCCGGCGTGGCCGACCACCGGCTGAAATCCACAGTCGGGCAAGCACATGCCGCCGTTCATGGACCGCAACGACGCGGGCCGGCAGTTGGCCGGGCTGCTCGCTGCTTTTCGCGGTGACGATGTGGTGGTCCTCGCTCCGCCCGGCGGCGGGATGCGGGTCGCCGCCGAACTGGCCGCCACCCTGCACGTGCTGTTGGACGTAATCCTGGTGCGCCCCTTGGCCGTTGCCCGTCATCCCGACCTGGTGTACGGAATTCTCGGCGAGGACGAAACGCTGCTCATCGACACCACCGCCGTGGCGGGCGGGAGCCTGTGCGAAGCCGAACGGGCCGCCACCGAGGAGGCACAGGCGGAAATACTGCGCCGCAATGCCTTCAGCCTGCGCGGTGATCGCAAGCGCGTGGACCTGTCCGAGCGCACGGTGGTGGTGGCCGACGATTGCGTGGCCGATGCCACCGCCCTGCGCGATATTTGCCGAATGGCCCGGCTGCACGGCGCGATCCGCATCGCCGTCGCGGTCCCCGTCGCGGCACGGCAGGAATTGGGCACGCTCTCCCCGTACGCGGACAAGATCGTCTGCCTCAATGCCACCGCGCAGCCGCCGGACGCCGATCGCTGGTACGTGCAGAGCGATCTGACCACCAGTACCGATATCGCCGCACTACTGGCGGGCAATCACTCCTGCGGCTGGTCCGATGGTTTCGCGGGCGGGGACAAGCGCACCACCCCGGCATCGAGATCGAGTTCCAGTCGCGGCCGGTGGTCCTGACCGCCGCTGTCCTCACTGCCCTCGTCGGTCAGCTTCTTACCCGGGAACAACTCGCCGATGACACCCACGCCGTCCACGATAGCTCGCGTGGCGAAGGCGCTCCGGGATCAGTGCGAGCGGCTCATTGCTCACCGCTGCCCAGTGCTCGCATCAGCTGATCCTCGGTGATCGGCGGCACCGGGAGCGGATGCGCGGCGGCCGCGCGCAGACCGTCGAAAACCAGGGCGAGATGGCGTCGCCAGGCATCGGGGGCCAGGGTTCCGGTGGCCTCGACGATTCGGGTGTGCGCCCAGGTGATGAAGGCGATGTCCTCGAGCACCCAGTCCGGGCGCAGCACTCCGGCTCGCTGTGCGCGCGTGACGATTTCGCGCATTCGGTGGTGGCCGTCCTCGCGGGCGCGGGCGATGGCGGCGCTCGGGGCGGCCCGGACGGCGAGTTCATTGAGCAGCCGGTCGCCCGCCTGGAGTTCGCACACCTGCTCCACCAGATAGGTGAAGGATTCCCAGGGGTCTTCGATCAGCAAGGCGCGCTCGGCGATTCGGCCCCCGGCTTCGATGCGGTCCTCTACGGCGGCGGCGATCAGATCATCACGGGTGGGAAATCGGTTGTAGAGCGTGCCGATGGCGACGCCGGCCCGGGCAGCGACCTCTTTGAGCGGTGCGTCCAGACCGCGTTCGGCGAAGACCTCGCGGGCCGCGGTCACCAGGGCGTCGCGATTGCGGCGGGCATCCAGGCGCAGCGGCTTGTTCGAGGACATCCGCCGATCCTACAAATTCGGAGTGCGAAATATGTTGAGCATAGGTTCAACTTAAGCTAGCGTCACGACGGTAACTTGAACCAAGGCTCAACTTAGTGAGGCGCTATGAGCAAGACCATCGCGATATTCGGTTACGGACCCGGGCTCGGCGTCGGGACGGGACGGCGCTTCGGGCGCGAGGGTTTCCGGGTCGCGGTCATCGGACGCAACCCGGACAAGGCCGAACGGCACGCCGCCGACCTGCGGGCCGAGGGCATCGAGGCGGCGGCCTTTCCCGCGGACGTCACCGACGCCGACCAGCTGGACAAGGCCGTCGCCGCGATCGGGGAGACCTTCGGCCAGATCGATGTGGCCATGCACGGCGCGGCCGGGGACATGAGCGATCGCGTCCCGAGCACCCTGGCATTGGATGTGCCCGGACTCCGGGTTCCGATCGCGCTGAAACTGCATTCGCCGATCCTCATGACCCGGGCGCTCGCCCCGGCCATGATCGAACGCGGTGACGGTGCGCTGCTGTACTCCTCCGGATCCTCACCGCACGCGTCGCAGCCGTACCTGTCGAATTTCGGTGTGGCGCTTGCCGCCCAGCGCGGTTACGTCCATCAGCTCGCCGATGAACTCCGGGGCACCGGCGTCTACGCGGGCGTGCTGAATATCGGCGTGCTGATCGGCGGCAGCCGCGCCGAGGAGATCGTCGACAACCATCCCGAACTGGTCCCGGCCGGGGTGGAGATCGCCCGCATGACCAATGACGAACTGGGCGAACACTATTGGCGCATGTACACCGAGCGGGACAGCGTGGAGATCGACGTCGGCTTCTAACGGCCGAACATGCGCGATTTCAGCTCGCGTTCGGCCTGACGCAGGCTCGCGTCCAGATCCAGCCAGGTGCGCTGGCGCGGGGTCTGACCCTCGCCCATCCCGGTCATGACGAAGGTGAACACGCCCCGCAGCACCTGCCGCCGCCTGCCCGGGGAGTGCACGGCCAGGGTCATGGCGATGACCATCCCGACCCGGGTGACCGTGAAGGTGGCGTCACCGTCATGCCGTCCGGCGGTGAATTGCCGTGGCCGCGCGGTGATCTCGACCCAGTCGACGGTGGTGCGCGGAATCCGCTCGCACAGCATGTCGGTGAGCCGCTGCCGAATCATGGCAGGCGGATCGAAACCGAGCTGCCCCAGCCAGGTGGCGTCATCCGGCAGCAGGGTGAAATCGTCCGCGCACCATTGATTGATGCTCGGCTCATCCGATACGGCTGTTCTCATACTCACGCGCTCCCCTCTCTCGTGAGTGTCTGTGCAAGCGGGGCCCACCGCAACCGGTTTGGGCTAATCGGTTGCGGCGGGGGCGAAAACGCCCCGGGTCAGCGTGGTCATGATGGCGTCGACGAGTTCGTGGCGCGGGGTGGTCTCCTGTTTGGCGGCCTCCCACGCGGCATAGAGCAGCGCCCAGAAGGTGCGGCGCTGCCAGGACAGCGGCAGGGTTGCCCCGGTGGTCTCGCCGACGCGAATCAGGATGGCGTCCACCGCGTTCTCGCTCTGCGCGAGTTCGGCCCAGAGTTCGGCGTCACCGGCGAGGGCGGGTTCGGAGTAGACGAACAGCAGGATCGGGCCGAGGTCGAATTGGCCTTCCACGACCCGGCGCAGCGCGGCCGCCGGGGTGCCGCCGCCGGGTTCGGCGCGCTCGATGGCCTCGGTACTCAGCTCGGTGACGTGCCGGGCGAGGGCGCGCAGCAGATCGAGTCGTTCCGGGAAGTAGCGGTGCAGGGTGGTGCGGCCGACATCGGCGGCGGTGGCTATCTGGCCGAGCGAGGCCGCCGGGGTGGTGATGAGCACCTCGGCCGCCGCGTCCAGGATGGCGGCGCGGGTGCGGGCCCGGATACCGGTTCTGGCTGCTCCGGTGCCGGTGGCGGCGGGTGTGGCGGACATATCCGGAACGGTATCAGGCCGATCCTGAACAGAGCATAACTTGACTCTAATGGAACATCTGTGTTCCATTAGAGGTATGCAGAGTACCGAAGTCACCCTTGCCGCGACCGGGCGCGCCCAGCATCTGATGCTGCTGTGGTCGTTCGTGCGCCCACATCGGGGACGGCTGCTGCTCGCACTCTGCCTCGGCTTCGGCTATACCGCGACGGCGCTGGCCACTCCCCTGGCCACCAAATGGATTCTCGATTCGGTGGGAGCCGATGGCTCACTGCTGCAACCGATTTCGCTGCTGCTCGGACTGCTGGTGCTGGGCGCGGGGTTCGGGCTGGCCGAATGGCTGCTGCTGGGCCGGATCGCCGAGCACATCGTGCTGGACGCGCGCGCCTCGCTGGTGCGCCGGTTCTTCCGGGGCGTGCTGCCCGATCTGCAATTCCGGCCACCGGGTGAACTGGTCACCCGGGTCACCTCGGACACGCTGCTCCTGCGCGAAGCGGCCTCGTCCAGCCTGATCTACCTGATCAACGGCACCATCTCGCTGGTGGGCACGCTGATTCTGATGGCGGTGCTCGATGTACCGCTGCTGCTGTGCACGCTGGTGGCGGTGCTCGTCATCGCGGTGCTGGCGGGCTGGCTCATGCCCGCCATCGCGGTCGCGCAGCGGCAGGCGCAGGAATCGGTCGGGCGGCTCGGCGGCGTGCTGGAGGGCGGTCTGCGCGCGGTGCGGACGGTGAAATCCAGTGGTTCCGAGGAACGAGAGAGCCGCCGGGTCATCGCGCACGCCCGGGATTCGGCCGCGCACGCCAACCGCGCGGTGCGGGTGGAGGCCATTGCCTGGACCGTGGCGGGCAGCGGAATTCAGTTGGCCATCATCGTGATCCTGGCCTTCGGCGCCTGGCGGGTGCATCAGGGCGCGCTGGCGGTCTCGACGCTGGTCGCCTTCCTGCTGTACGCGTTCGGACTGGTCGAACCCGTCAGCGAGATCACCCGGCAGCTGGCGCAATTGCAGTCCGGTGTGGCCGCCGCCGCGCGCCTGCGCGAAGCCGAAAGCATTCGCACCGAGGATGTTTCGGCCGGGCATTCGGCAGATGACGATGCCGACGGGCCGAATGTGCTTACCTTCGAGGATGTTTCGGCCAGCTATTCGGGCGCCGATCGACCCGCGATCGACCAGCTGTCGGCAGTCATCCCGCGCCGCGGGCATACCGCCATCGTCGGACCTTCGGGCGCGGGCAAGACCACGCTGTTCTCGCTCATACTGCGATTTCACGATCTCGATGGCGGCCGAATCACCCTGGACGGCAAGGACTATGCCGATCTGCGCATCGATTCGGTGCGCGCTCGCATTGGCTATGTCGAACAGGAGACGCCGCTGCTGACCGGCACCATTCGCGACAATGTGCTGTATCGCCACCCGGATGCGACCGATACCGAGGCGTGGGCGGCGCTGTACGCGGTCGGGCTGGCCGAGACCGTGCACCGCCTGCCGGGCGGACTGGACGAGCCGGTCGCGCAGACCAGCCTTTCCGGTGGTCAGCGCCAGCGCATCGCACTGGCCCGGGCGATCGTGCGGCGACCCGAGATACTGCTGCTGGACGAGGCCACCGCACAGTTGGACGGGCGCACCGAGGCGGCGGTGCAGGAGATCATTCGCGATATCGCCCGCGACAGCGCGGTGGTGACCATCGCGCACCGGCTCTCCACCGTGATCGACGCGGACACCATCTGGGTGCTGGAGGATGGTGCGCTGCGCGCGGCGGGAACCCACCGCGAGTTGTACGCGAACGATGAGCTGTACCGCGAACTCGTTGCCGCACTGCGGATTTCCGCACCGACGGCCTGAGATCGATACGATCCCCAGGCACACGACTCGGGCCCAGCGGTGATCCGCTGGGCCCGAGGTGTTTTCGCACACCGTCGAATCAGGCGACCGCGACGAACTCCTGCTGCGCGGCGGTGGCGGCGGGGCGGCGCAGCACGGTGACGCTGATGGCCAGGGCCGCGACGAGCACACCGGTGGCGATCATGAAGGCCAGGCGGTAGCCGTCGGTCAGGGCGGCGGCCTCGGTGGCCCCGGCGGTGAGCCGTTCCCCGGTGCGCGAGGCGGCCAGGGTGGACAGCACCGCGACACCGAACGCCATGCCGACCTGCTGGGTGGTGTTGAACAGTCCGGAGGCCAATCCGGCATCGTCGGCGCGGGCGGCGGACATGCCCAGGTTGGTCAGCGCGGGCAGCACCAGGCCGCCGCCGGCGATCAGCACCATCATGGGCAGCAGGTCGGTGACGTAGGAGGCGTGCACCGGAAGCCTTGTCAGCCAGGCCATTCCGGCCAGCAGCAGCACCAGGCCGCTGATCAGCACGGCGCGCTCACCGAAGCGGGTGATCAGGCGAGCCGAGACGAACAGTGACACACCGCCGATGGCCACCGCGGCGGGCAGCATGGCCAGACCGGTCTGCAGCGCGCTGTAGCCGAGCACCCGCTGCATGTACAGCGCGACGATGATCTGGAAGGCGAACATGGCCGACAGGGTCAGCATCTGCACCACATTCGCGCCGGACACATTGCGGGAGCGGAAGATACGCAGTGGCAGCAGCGGGGTGGCGGCGGTGCGCTGGCGAATCACGAAGGCGGTCAACAGGATCAGCGACAGAGCGCCCAGGCCCAGGGTGTGCGCGGACAGCCAGCTGTACTCCTCGATCTTGACCACGGTGTAGATGCCCAGCATGAGTCCACCGGTCACCAGCAGTGCGCCCAGCGCGTCGGCTCCGGCGGCCAGACCCAGTCCGCGATCGGCGGGCAGCGCCTTGATGGCGAGCGCGACGGTCAGCACGCCGATCGGCACATTGATCAGGAAGATCCAGTGCCAGTTCAGCGCATCGGTGAGCACACCGCCGAGCACCTGACCGATGGATGCGCCCGCCGCGCCGGTGAAGCTGAAAATGCCGATGGCCCTTGCCCGTTCGCCCTTCTCGGTGAACATGGTCACCAGGATGCCGAGCACCACCGCCGAAGCGATCGCACTGCCGACGCCCTGTAGGAACCGGGCCGCGACCAACATGGCCGGGCTGGTGGCCGCACCCGCAAGCAGTGAGGCGGCGGTGAAGACGATATTGCCGGTCAGGAACATTTTCTTGCGCCCGATCAGATCACCGAAGCGGCCCGCGAGCAGCAGCAGTCCGCCGAAGGCGATCAGATACGCGTTGACGGTCCAGCTCAGCCCGGCCGGCGTGAAGCCGAGATCCTGCTGAATCGCGGGCATCGCCACGGTCACGATGCTGCCATCGAGGATGGTCATCAGCGTCGCGGCGGACAGCACCGCGAGGGCGAGATTTTTGGACGCAGTCATGATCTTCTCCTGTTCGAACCAACAAGAGAGACCGTACTAGATAGTTCCGTTGCAGACAATCTCTAACGGACTCTTTTTGCGAAACAGCTGGTCACTGCCTCGCACGCCGTGCCGTGGATGCCTCGGCAGTGGTCGAAAGGTGCCCTTCCACCAAATGATTCAGCGCTTTCACCAGAGCGTCCCGCTCCCCCTTGGGCAGCGACCCGAGCGCATCGCGATGCACCCCGTCCACAATCTCCTGACTGCGCGCGGCCAGCTTCGCCCCCTTCGGGGTGACCGCGATGATCCGCGCCCGCCGATCGGTACTCGACGGCTGCCGCTCGGCCAGCCCCGCCTTCTCCAGCGCATCCACGGTGACCACCATCGTGGTCTTATCCATATCCCCCAACTCCGCGAGCTGCGCCTGCGTCCGCTCCTCCTCCAGCGCATGCACCAGCACACAGTGCATCCGCGCCGTCAACCCGATCTCCGCCAGCGCCGCCGACATCTGCGTCCGCAACACATGGCTGGTCCGATCCAGCAGAAACGACAGATCACGTTCGGTTCGCACAGGCGCGAGAGCAGTCATACCGCAAAGTATAGTTTCGTAGCGGATAATCTGCATTCACCCGGATATGACTATCGGGCGGCGGCCCGCGCTCTGCGCTGTGCGGCCAGATCGGCATAGCGGGCGGGGGTGAAGTCGCCCAGGTATTCGGTCAGCGCGTTGCGGGTACGCCGGGTCGGCACCTCCATATCGGTGAGCAGATCATCGATATGGTGGATCAGGTGCGGGCCGACATAGAAGCCGCGGGCGCGGGCCGGAAACTCCTCGGCCAGCCAGGCGCCCACCCGGGCTATCTCGGCATCCATCTCAACGACGGTGGGCAGCTTCAACTCGTCCGCGAATACTTGCGACAGCCAGTGCGCGGAGACCTCCGAGGTGAGCTGGCACGCGGTCGAGGAGGCGTAACCGATGAATCCCAGGCGCGGTTCGGCGGGCGGAAGGATATGCCGATAGAGCCTGAATCCACTGTCCCGGAACAGTTCCGAGGCAAGGTCTGCCGCGAGGAACGGTAATGTCTGACGCCAGCCGGTGGCGAACAGCACGATATCGGCCGCCAGCCGGTCGCCGTCCGCCAGGCGCACCTCGTCCGGGCCGAACGATTCGATCGTGGTGCGGCGCAGCCGGATTCGCCCGGCCCGCGCCATCGGATAGAACTCCGAGGTGAATCCGGCATTCTCCAGGCCGCGCGGCAGGTGCTGTTCCGGAACCAGGATGGACGGCATGCGGAGCAGCGTGCGCAGGACCAGTTCGACTGTGCGCCAGAAGATCCGGGGCAGAGCGCGGCCGCGCCCGTGCAGGAATCGCTCGACCCTGTTTCGCCGGTGGCAGGGCATGAACAGCTCCGCGATTCGGCCGAGTAGGACCTGGTCGGCCGGGATGCGGCCGGGAAACCAGCGCGGAGCCATCCAGTGCGGGGTGCGGAACACCAGGGTGCAGTCACGCGCGTGCGCGGCGGCCCAGGCGGCGCAGTCCAGCGCGGATTTTCCGGCCCCGACGACAATGACCCGTCTGCCCGCGAACAGTGCCGGATCGGTCGCCTCACTCGAGTGCAACACGGTTCCGGCGAAGCGTTCGCGGCCCGCGATATCCGGCAGTTCGGGTTCGGAGTAGGTGCCGGTGCAAACCACCACGAAATCGCAGGCCAGCTCGATCGGACCGTCTGGGCCGATGCCGGTGACCGTGAAGCCGGACTCGTGCCGGGCCACCTCGGTCACCCGGGTCAACAGGCGAATCACCGGGTTCAGCTCGAAGCGGGCGGCATAGGAAGCCAGGTATTCGCGTACCTGGGCGGCCGTCGGGAACATGTCCGCGCCCGGATCGTACGGATGATCGGCAAAGGCGTAGGTATCACGAGAGTTGTTGGTGCGCAGTCCCGGATAGGTGCGCGACGGCGTCCACACGCCGCCGATCTCGGGCTCCCGTTCCAGCACGTGAACGTCGAATCCATCCTCGCGCAACACTTTTGCCGTCACGAGACCCGATATTCCGGCCCCGATCACGACAACCCGCTTGCATTCGACCATTACGCCAGCCCCCTCGCGCCGAAAGACCTCCCGATGCTAGCCCGTGCGGGCGGTATCGGGAGGTTCGATCGGCAGGCGGTCAACTGGCCTTTGGGCGGTCGCGGTAGAACCAGTCGTCGAGGGAGAAGTCTTCGCGGATTTTCTTCTGGTCCACCAGGAATTGCTTGGTGCCGGTGAGGAGGGTGATGCCTTGGGGGGAGAAGAGGTCTTCGGGGATGGATTCGAGGCGGGCGGTGGCGCGGACTACGGCTTCGGGGGCTTTGGATTGGGTGACTTCGTAGTTCACGTAGTCGGTGAAGTGGTCGCGGGCGAATTTGTTGGCGTCGTTGAGGATTTGCTGCCAGGCGGGGCCGAAGTCCTTGTGGGTGTCCAGGAAGTCCTGGCTGCTCACGGCGGAGCTGGTACCCGCCAGGGTCGGATGGTTGTCGCGGACCGAGTCCACCAGGTGGAATCCCTTGGCCAGGAACGCCTGTAGCGATGCGGACGGGTTCACGTCCGGCAGCGCCACCGCCGCGACGTCACCGCCGTTGAGGGGAGCCTCGGCATCGGTGGCGAGCAGGTGGATCAGCTGCGCGGAGATGCCTTCGGCCTGGAGTGCGCCCTGAAGGTAGCGGTCGATGTAGGAACCGAGTTGGACGCCGACCTTCTTGCCCGCCAGATCCTTCAGCGTGCGGATGGCCGGATCCTTGGCGACCACACCGGCGTTGTAGTTCACCGAATTGATGCCCAGCAGCCGGGTTTTCAGGCCGCTGCCGCGCGCCACCAGGGCGGGGGTGTCGCCGTAGCTCGCCACATCGAGCCGTCCGCCGACCAGTGCCTGGTTCAGGTCCGGGCCGTTGGGGAAGCTGTAGACCTCGATATTGTCCACGCCGAGGGGTTTCAGCGCGGGCAGCACCACGCCGCGCTGGTGTGCGAAACCGAGGGTTCCGGTCAGCACGTTGCCGCTGCCGATGACGCCGATGCGGAGGGTTTTGATCTCGGTGCGGGTGGCCGAACTATCGGCGCCCGAACCGCAGCCGGACAGCACCAGTGCGAGTGCGGCCACGGCGGCGGGAACGAGCTTTCTCAGGATGCGCATGAAGAACTTTCGTGAAGATCAGGGTTCGGAATGCAGCGCTGTCAGTTCGGACAGGCGCGGCGGTGGAGCACCGTGGGGCAGGCGCGGGCCGATCGCGACCAGGCTGCCGGGCTTGCGGCCCTGACCCCAGCCGATCTCGCGGCGGTAGCGGCCGACGTGTTCCTCGGGAATCGCCGTGAGGTCGGGCAGCGGGGTCACATCGGGCGATACGTAGAGGGCGTCGGTCGGGCAGTACGCCTCGCACATGAAGCAGGTCTGGCAGTCCGATTGCCTTGCGATGAGCGGGATTCCGCTCTCGGTGCGATCGAAGACATTGGTCGGGCAGACATCGACGCACTTATCGCAGCCGATGCAATCCTGGGCGCGGACCAGTTCGATCATCAGGCCACCGCCGCACTCGCGCCGACGGGCTGCTGTCCGGGAGCCGCCGAGGTGGCGGTCCAGACCTCGTGCAGACCACCCGAGAGAATGTGATGGTGCTGCGCCGGATCGAGATCGGGATGATCGGCGCGCTTGCTCATGCCGCGAGTCTCGGTGCGGGACAACGCCGATCGATACATGAGGCGACCCACCGCGGTGATGGCGGCGGCCTGTCGGGCGCGTACCCGCTCATCACCGGTGGCATCCCCGCCCAGACCGCGCTCGGCGCGCTCCCACAGCGAATCGAGTTCCGCCAGCGCGGGGGTGATGCGATCGCCGTGCCGCATCAGGTTCTTCTCGAACGGGATCAGCTCCGCCTGCGCGGCCGCCACGACTTCTTCGGCGGACACGGATTCCGAAGTGTCAGGGCGCAATCCGACCTGTCCGGCCCCGCGCAACGCGGCGTGATCGGGACGCGAATCGCGTGCGAACTCCGCCGCGCCCCGGCCCGCCCAGCTGCCCGAGGACATGGCCCAGGCCGAATTATGGCTGCCGCCACCGGTGAAGCCGCCGCAGATGCGCTCGCGGGTGGCCGCGTCACCGGCCGCGTACAGACCGGGAACCGTTGTGGCGCAGTTGTCATCGACGATATCGATGCCGCCGGTACCGCGCACGGTGCCCTCGGCGAGCAGATCCACCTCGAATCGATCCTTGAACGGGTCGATGCCGCGGCGATCGAACTGCAGGAAGAAGTTCGGCTGACCGAGTCGCATCTGCGCCTGCACGGTGGCGTCGGCGCGATCCAGCTGCGCGAACACCTTCTCCGACAGCAGGGTTCGCGCGATCACCGAACGACCCTTGGTGGAGCCCGCACCCTCGACCACGCGGCCATCCTCGTGGAAGAAGGTGGCGTAGCCGTAGTAGGCGGTCTTGGTGATGGTCGAGCCCTTGGGCACGATGGCGTACGCGTTGGAGAACTCCATACCGGAGAACCGCGCACCCACCTCGGCGGCCATGAGCGCGCCGTCGCCGGTGTTCACATTGGTCCCCAACGCCCGGGACAGGAACGCACAGCCGCCGCTGGCCAGCACCACCGCGCCCGCCGCGATGCGGTAGTCGCGGTCGGCCTGCCGCTGATAGCCCGCCGCACCACGCACCACGCCGTCGGCATCGACCAGAAGTTCCAGTGCCGGTGAATGATCCAGGATGGTGACCCCGGCGCGCTTCACCCAGGCGCGCATGCGGCGCATGTATTCCGGGCCCTGCACACCGGTGCGCATCTGTTCGCCGGTGCTCTCGTTCACCGGGAACGGGTAGCGGCCCTCGACCGCGAGGCGGTTCATATTCGCGTAGGTCTGATCCAGCACCCGATCCATCCAGTAGTGGTCGGCCAGGTGCCCGCCGAGCGTTTCGCGGCTGGCCTTGGCATTGGCGCGGGCGGTCGCCTCGGGAGCCACGTACCAGACGCCGGTGCCGGAAGGCGCTGTGGCGCCGCTGGTTCCGCAGTAGCCCTTGTCCACCAGCGTCACCTCCGCGCCGGCCTCGCGGGCGTGGATGGCGGCCCAGCAGGCGGCGGGTCCGCCGCCGATGACCAGCACATCGGTACTCAACTGCCAGGTTTCACTCATGGTCGGCTCCTGTCGGTGCTTCGGGGTCGACGCCGAGTGCGAGCAGCAAGCGGCGGCGGAGGTCGGAGAAGGTGGGGTCGAGCACCGAACGCGGGCGCGGCACGGTGATGTCGAAGGATTCGGCGATCCGCCCGTCGCGCAGGACGAGGGCGCGATCGGCCAGCAGCAGGGCCTCCTCCACATCGTGGGTGACCAGGAGCACCGCCTGCCGGTGCTGGGTCCACAGGCGCGCGACGAGCGCCTGTGCTTTGAGGCGGGTCAGCGCGTCGAGTGCGCCGAAAGGTTCGTCCAGCAGCAGCAATTCGGGATTGCGGACGAGCGCCCGGGCGAGGGCGACGCGCTGTGCCTCACCGCCGGAGAGAGTGGCGGGCCAGACATCGGCCTTGGCCGCCAGGCCGACCTCCTCCAGCGCGGCAATGGCCTGCGCCTTGGTGGCGCGGTCGACGCCGAGAACGACATTGCGCCACACCGACATCCACGGGATCAGTCGATGTTCCTGAAACACAATGGCTTTCGATGCCGGGGCCTCGAATTGTCCGGTGAATCCCCTATCGAGCCCGCCGAGTCCGCGCAGCAGGGTGCTCTTACCGGATCCGCTCGCGCCGAGCAGCGCCACGAACTCCCCCGGCGCGATATCCAGATCGACGCCGCTGAGCACGGTGCGCCCGGCGAAAACCCGGCGCGCGCCGCGAATGCGTACCGCGCTCGCAATGGTGGTGGTCATCTACGCTCCCTCGAATCCGGTTCGCCAGGAAAGGAATCGGCGCTCGAGCGCCCGCACGAACAGATCGGTGAGCAGGCCCAGCACGGCGTAGATCACCAGCACCAGGAAGATCTGATCGGTGCGCAGGAACTCCTTGGCGTCGTTCATCAGGAATCCGAGACCCACCGGCGTGGTCTGCATCTCGGCGACGACGAGTGTGAGCCAGCCCAGTCCCAGCGCCTGCCGCAGCCCGACCAGGATCTGCGGCAGCGCGCCCGGCAGGATGATCTTCGAGGTCAGCTGTAACCGGTTGAGCCCCAGCGATTCCGCCGCCTCGACCAGGCGGGTGTCAACCCCTCGAATACCGGCCAGCACGTTCAAGTAGATGGGAAAGATCGGCGCGACGATGATCAGCGCGATCTTGAACTCATCCCCGATCCCGAACCAGATGATGAACACCGGCACGAGCGCCAGCGTCGGCAACATCCGCATCGCCTGCAGCGGCCCGTTCACCAGATCTTCCGCTATGCGGAACAACCCGGCCGCCGCCCCCAACACCAGCCCGATCACGATCCCGATCGACAACCCCACCGCCACCCGCCGCGACGAAGCCGCCAAATGCTCCCACAACTCCCCAGAGACAATCAGCTCCCGCCCAGCCTCGATCACCTCCGTGGGCGCGGGCGTGGTGGCCCCCAGCCACCCCCGAGCCCCCAACTGCCACAGCACGAGTACCAGCACCAACCCGGAAGACTTCCGAGCCACCGACACCAACCTGCGCGTGATCACCCGCGCCCGAGATTCCGTCGTATCGAATGGTGCAGCCTCGGGCACAACAGCCGGGCGAGGGTCGGAAGCGACCGCCACCGCCAATCCAGGCGGGTCCAATTGCAGAGTCATCGGACACGTTCCTCACGGGAGAGTAGGTGCCCGAAACCGTAAGACGCCCAACCGTTCCCACTGAACGTTTCAGATCAGACCGATTCTGAACCCCCGAATTTTTCCACGATGTGGAAAGCCCCTTGCGGAATTCCGCCCGGCTACCGTGGGGAACATGATCGGCAACATGCTCTACGCCCACCTGGCCGATATCCACGAGCGCCTGCGCGGATTCCCCGTGGAGAAGAACATATCCACCGCGCGCTTCAACGAAATCCTCGACCTGCACCGTGCCGACGGCTGGCACCGCGTCTACGAGTACACCGGCCCCGACGCCTGGATCGACTACGGCCGCATTCACCTGAAGAACGGCCGCACCGTCCTCAGGTTCCGCTGGAACAACTACGACGAAGGCAGCGTCACCGGTCCGCGCGGGAACATCGAGGACATCGCTCGCCTGGTCCGCTGAACCATCTCACAACCGCGAGGGTTCGGTCGCGACGGCCGTGCCGGCGCGACGCAGGGATCGGCTGATGAGCCAGCCGAAGGCGGCGGCGAAGGGGGACATGACCACCGCGTATAGGGCTGCGGGGACGGCTATTTCGGTGCTGTCCAGGACGCTGATGGCAATGGTGATGGCGATGGCGCTGTTGTGGACGCCGATTTCCATCGAGGAGGCGATGGCTTGGCGTTCCGGGACGCCGAGCAGGCGTGGGAGCCAGTATCCGACGGTGAGGCTTATCGCGCATAGGAGGGCTACGACGAGGCCGATTTTGGGGAGGTCGCCGTCCATGCCGGAGCGATCCGATGCCACCGCACCGATTACGACGAACACCAGGATGATCGCCGATGCGATGCGGACCGGGCGATCCATTCGGTTGGCGAACAGGGGGCGTAGCGCTCGCACCGTCATGCCGATCGCCACGGGGATCAGCACTATCGCGAATACCTGTACGGCCTTTCCGAATTGCACGCCCAGGGAGCCCGTTCCATCCTCGGGACCGAAATGGTCGATGGCCGCGTTGGTGATGAGCGGGACCGTGAGCACCGAGATGACCGAATTCACCGCTGTCAGGGAGACATTCAGGGCGACGTCACCGCCGAACAAATGGCTGAAGAGGTTCGCGGTCGCGCCTCCCGGGGAGGCGGCCAGCAGCATGACGCCGATGGCCGCCAGTGGTTCCAGCCCGAACAGTGTCACCAGGCCGAACGCCACCAGCGGTAGCACCACCATCTGGCAGACGAGGGCGATCAGCACCGCTTTCGGCTGCTGCGCGACGCGGGTGAAGTCCGCGGGGGTGAGGGACAGGCCCAGGCCGAACATGATCACGCCCAGCGCGATCGGCAGTGCTACCGCGATAAATCCGGAATTCATTGCGCCCCGTCACCTTTCACCGCACCCGCACAGCACTCGAACCACTCACCTACGACAGTAGCGGGAGGGTACGACGTTTCACGCGCGTTCGGACCCGCCACGACTGGGCAGGCGCCGGACACGTTCGGCGGGTGAGCGATCGACGCCACACCGGCGATCGATCCGGAGGGCAGGCGATCCGCACCTCCGGGAGGGCCGGAATCGGGGTTCAGCTGGAGGTTCGGGGTGCCTGCGCGACTTGTCGGTGGGGTCACATACCTTGGGCGCATCGTATCGATCGGGAGGGAAGCGATGGCCTCGGAATCGGGTGCCTTGCCGGATCAGCCGGCTTGGGAAAGTGCTTCTGTCGTAAGGGTTTTGCCCGCTGTGGCGGCGCGGAAACTGAATAAGGTGCCGTTCGTGGAATTGGCCGACGGACGGCTGCAGGGAGTGGTGTCGAGCGGGTCCGACATCTCCCGGGTGTATGTGGCTTCGGTGACGGCGGGGACGCACGGGCTCAGTTGCAGCACCAATAACAATCGGCCGTGTGGCGGGTTGAATCAGGGGTGGGCCTGTAAGCATCTGGACTCGCTCATCGATGAGGCCGTATTGCAGTACGGGCAGGATCGGGTGGCCCGTTTTCTCCGGGTCGACGTACCCGAGGGGGCGCGGATCTCGTCCTGTCTCAATGGATCTCGCGACCCGGCTCCGGCCGCCGCGGTGTTCAGCCGGTTCCTGCGGCATCTGACCTATCTGGAATTGCCGGGTAGCGCGACGCCGATTCCGGAGTTGCAGTGGTTTCCGGCGGGGGTGGGTCGCTGATGCAGGCCGTACAACTGGACGCGCTGGCGTCCGAACCCGCCGGGGTCACCGCCGCGCTGGAAGTGGTGGGCGGTTTCGATACCGCACTGGTCAATGGACTCGCACGGGTTTCCGAACCGCAGAGCGCCGCATTGGGGGCGCTGGCCGGGGCCGTCGCGGGATCGCCCCTGGCCGAGGCCGTCGCGGCGGCGGTGGCCAAGGTGAGCACCGGAGCGATCGGGACCGATGAACTGTCGGCGCTGGCGGCCGCTCGTGCCGCGCTACTGGGCGCGGTGCATGACGCACTTGTCGCGCAGGCCGATACAGCGTTGGGCCGCAACCGATTCGAGTGGATCAGCGCGTCGGAAGCCGTCGCCCCGAGCCAGCTCGCCATCGGCTCACGCGCCTGGCTGGGCGAACTGGCCATCTCCGGATGGCGCGGTGTCGACCACGATTTGGTGGCGGCCGCGGATCAAACCGTGGAAGCGCTGCTGGGTGAACCCGCGTTGCGGCGACTGGCGGTACTGCTCGACGGATTCACCGCCGAACTGAGCGCCTCCGCACCCATCGCGAGCATGGATCGGGTGCCCGCGCGCCGCTGGGCCGACCTGTGGGCGCGGGCCCTGCTGCTGTCTTGGCGCGGCACGGAATCCACTGCCGTCGAATCGATTTCGGGACGGCTACTGCCCCTGGGCGTGGATGTGCACGAGCACGGCACCGCGGTGCAGGCACAGGTGTACGGCGTGCTGGAGACGGAGGGGACAGCGCGACAGGTGCGGGTATCGGTGGCGGCCGCCAAGGTGGACACCATTGTGGGACCGGCGATTTGGCAGCTGCTCGGCGGGCATCGGCAGCTGTTGACGGCGCTGGCCGAACATCGGGCGCTGGAGCTCACCGATATGCCGCTGGCGGCGACCGGCGATCTCCTGTGGGATGACGATCGGGCGCGGGCTGGGGAGGCCGCCGATCCGTTCGTCACCGCCACCGTGCAATTGCCGCAGGCGCAGGCTCCGGCCGTCGCGCCATTGGATCGCGATCCGGTCCACATCGCAGTACCGGTTCTGTTCGAGGGGTACCGGTTCCGCGATGGCGCACTGGAAGTGGGCGAGGCACGGATACGGGTCGAGCTGGACGCATTGCCGTCCGCCGGTCCGCTCACGTCGGCGGGAGTCGGCGCGTCCAGCAGTCTGATCGGACTGCTGCGCTGGGACAACGGCGGCTGGTCGGTGCGACCGCTGGCCATCCAGCGCAAGGTGAAGACCGCGCTCACCGCGTTCCACAACGGCGATTGGGCGCTCGGCCCCACCGATCCGAAAGTCGCCAAGGCACAGGCGAAGTCGGGCGATGCCGTCGCCGTATTGCGCGAACGCGCGGGACGGTTGCTGCGGAAATGACCAATCATGAAACGCGCAGGCAGATCCTGTACTGGCGGCTGCTGGCCGGTGTCTTCAGTGGCGATCAACAGCCGACTCTCGAGCAGGCGAGCGCCGGGATCGTCGACGATCTCGGATTGCCGCTGGCGGTGCTGGATCCGGGTATCTCCATAGACAATGTGGTGCAACGGTATCCGGCAATGCGGGCGGAGTTCGACGGACTCGATTTCACCGAGGCGGAGCAGGTCCCGCCGGTGGAAGCAGCCGCGGGCGATACGACCGAAGACTCCGCGCCCGAGGCAACCCCGTCCGAGGCAGCACTGTCCGAGGCGATCCAGCCCGCAGACTCCGCACCGGAGGCGCTCCAGACCATCGGCGCGGCCGATGTGCGCACTGCCGCCTTGGTTTCCAAACTGCTGCTCAATGTCTTCGCCACCGGCTCCGGACAGGTCAGCGCCACTCAGCTCGCGGGTTGGCAGTCCGACGCCAACTGGCTGCGCCGCTGCCTGGGCGAGGAGGCGAGCAGCGTGCAGGGCGTGCTCACCGGCCTGGAAGGCGAACTGGTATCGCGCATGCGGTTGCGCGAAGTGCTGGCCGATCCACACTTGGCCGCCCAGCTCACCCCGAGCATGTCGCTCATCGAACAGCTGTTGCGGGACAAGCACAATCTGTCCGGCGTGGCGCTGGCCAATGCCAAACGCCTCATCCGCCGCTATATCGACGAGGTCGCCGAGGTACTGCGCACCCAGGTGCAGCAGACCAGCGTCGGCACCGTCGACCGCTCGGTGCCACCCAAGCGCATCCTGCGCAATCTCGATGTGGACCGCACCATTTGGAAGAATCTGCCCAACTGGAATCCGCAGGACGAACGCCTGTACGTCGACCGGCTCTACTACCGGCAGACCGCCAAGCGCACCGTCCCCGCCCGCATGATCGTGGTGGTGGATCAGTCCGGATCCATGGTCGATTCGATGGTGAACTGCACCATCCTGGCGTCCATCTTCGCGGGTCTGCCCAAGGTGGATGTACACCTCATCGCCTATGACACCCGCGCCCTGGATCTCACACCGTGGGTGCACGATCCATTCGAGGTGCTGCTGCGCACCAATCTCGGCGGCGGCAATGACGGCCCGATCGCCATGGCCATGGCGCAACCCAAGATCAGCGATCCGAAAAACACCGTGCTGGTGTGGATTTCGGACTTCTACGAGTTCGATCGCTCACAGCCGCTGTTCGAGGCCATGGAGGCCGTGCACCGGTCCGGGGTCAAACTCATTCCGGTCGGCTCGGTGAACAGCTCCGGCCATCAGAGCGTCAATCCGTGGTTCCGGGAGCGCTTCAAAGCCCTTGGCACCCCGGTGATTTCGGGACGCATTCAGAAACTCGTGCACGAACTCAAGAACTTTCTCGACTAGGAGACACCATGAACGACGTTTTGCGCGCCCCCGCCGAGATCAAGTACGCCGAGGAACTCGATTGGCTGGAGTCCATCGACGACAATCCCAAGCCCTTCTCGTGGCGGCTGAGCCCGAAGATGGTGCGGCTGTTCATCTTCGGCTCCGAACGGGCCGACGGACTGGATCGCGAAGTGGCGCAGAAGTGGTTCGGCGATCGCAGCTTCGTCGAGCGCAGCATCGTCACCCTGGCCTCGGACCGCGGACTGCTGCTGATCGGCGATCCGGGCACCGGTAAGAGCTGGCTGGCCGAATTGCTGGCCGCGGCCATCAGCCGCAATTCCACGCTGGTGGTGCAGGGCACGGCGGGCACCACCGAGGATCACATCAAGTACTCGTGGAATATCTCCATGGTCATCGCCAAGGGGCAGTCGCGGGAATCGATGATCCCGTCCCCGATCATGACCGCCATGGAGCAGGGCGTGATCGGGCGCTTCGAGGAGCTCACCCGTTCCACCAGCGATGTGCAGGACGCGCTCATCTCCATCCTGTCGGAGAAGTACGTCTCGATTCCCGAACTCGATGACGACAATGTGGTTTTCGCACAGCCCGGCTTCTCCATTATCGCCACCGCGAACAGCCGCGACCGGGGTGTGAACGATCTGTCCTCGGCGCTCAAGCGGCGCTTCAACTTCGTGCGGATTCCGGTCGTCTCCAATAAGAAGAGCGAGGCGGAGATCGTGCGCTTCCGCACGGCGGAGCTGCTGCGCCGTCATTCCCTGGAACTGGAACTGCCGCCCACGCTGCTGGACATCCTGCTGGAGAGCTTCGCCGATCTGCGCGCCGCCGCGGCCGCCGCCACCAGCGATGACGACAAACTGGAGTCGGCGCTGTCCACCGCCGAGCAGATCGGCGTGCTCGAAGACGCCATCCTGCACAGCCAGTTCTTCGGCGCGAAGGAATTGAGCGCGGAAACCCTCGCCGGTTCGCTGGTCGGCTCGCTGGCCCGGCGCACGCCCGAGGATCTGGCGATCCTCAACAAGTATCTGCACGGCGTGGTCGAACCGCGCATCAAGACCAACAAGGGCAAGGCCCCCTGGGGCGAATTCCTGGAGGGCGGCCGGGCCGC
The DNA here is from genome assembly GCF_042269265.1 of Nocardia sp. NPDC056000. Taxonomy (NCBI): domain Bacteria; kingdom Bacillati; phylum Actinomycetota; class Actinomycetes; order Mycobacteriales; family Nocardiaceae; genus Nocardia; species Nocardia sp. NPDC056000. The sequence continues at coordinate 90,459 of NZ_JBHJXS010000016.1, forward strand.
GATCGCGAGGCTCTCATGACCGTCTCCGATATTCGTTCCGCACCGAATACCTTTGCCGCGCTGCGGGATCAGCTGACGGACGCGGCCGTCGCGTTCGCGGGTGCGCCCGGAGCGGCCGGGGATATCCTGGCGGGCATAGTCGACGATGTCGACCGGGCGCTGTCGGAGCGGCTGGAGATCTTCCCGGTCTGCCACCACTCCCCCGCCTCCGGGCTGGCGATGGTGCGACGGCTGCGCGATAAGCAGCCGAGCGTCATCTATATGGAGCTGTGCGAGGATATGCGCCCGCTCCTGGATGAGCTGCGCAACTGCCGATTGCCGGTCGCATTGCAGGCATTCGCCACCGATACCGCCGGCTTCCCGGCGGAGTGGGCTCCGCTGTCGGTGGTCGCGCCGATCACCGAATCGTCGGCCGAGTATCAGGCCATCGCATACGCCCTCGAGACACCGGGTGTGGAATTGGTGCTGGTGGATCGGTCGACAGACCATGTCTTCCAGTGGGGTTCCGACGACGAGGAAGCACCGGCCGAGGAAACACCGGCCGACGGTGAGCGGCCCGAGGACGACGGGCTGCACGGTTCCGCCGTCGGCATCGAAATCGGTGATCTGCGACCGCGTTTCGCCGAGCTGGAAGAGCATCTGCTGCATCACGGCAAGGTCCGGCACTGGTCCGAATGGTGGGACCAGTACGTCGAACAGCCGCTCGCGGACGCCGACTACGACACCTATCGACAGGTCATGGTGTTGATCGGCAGTCTGTTCCGGCGGCTGCGGCGCGGCAGCACCGCGGAGGACGAGAATCGGGAACGGTACATGTGGACTCGAATGCGAGAACACCTGTCCGCCAACGATATCGATCCGGCGCGGGCGCTGTACGTCTGCGGTGCGGCGCACGCGGCCAGCCCGGTGGAGCAGTTCGGCGTGGACTCGGACGCACCATTCGAGATCTCGCCGCGTTCGGCCACCACGTGGCACTACGGGCTGATTCCCTCCAGTCATTCCGCGATCGAAGCGCAGTTCGGGCTCGCGGGCGGTGCGGTGTCCATCGCCGCCGCCACCTGGGCGAAAGGGTTGCGGCGCGGCAAATTACAGCCTTTCGAGTTGGAGGGGCAGCCCGGGGCGAAGAAGCGCGTCAAGAAGCTGCCGCTGCCCGGTGAGTCGGAAGCCGAAGTGGCGGATCAGCTTTCGGGATTCCTGTCCCGGCCGCCGGTGCTGGATCCGCTCGATGAGGCCGAACTGCTGGAATGGTCGGTGGACATCGTCCGGCTGGCCCGGCGCAATGGCTATCTGGCCAGCACCGCCGACGCCATCGCGATCTTCGAGACCTCGATCCTGTTGGCGGGCTTGCGAAATCGTGCCCGCCCGACACCGTACGACTTCCAGGACGCGGCCGTCACCTGCATCGAGAAGGACCGGGTGCCGGGCCGCCGCGATGTGCGGCGACTGTGCGAAATCCTGCTCGGCGGCGATCGCATCGGCCAGGTCGGCTATGCCGCGCTCCCGCCGCTCGCCCGCGATGTCCTCGATCGCCTCGAACCCCTCGGACTCGACCTGTCCAAGCGCACGCTGCAACGCGCACTGCTGGACCTGAAATCGAATCCGGACCTGCGCCCGTGCTCGGATCTGCTGTGGCTGCTGCGCAGACTGCTGCCGCAGGATGCGTTGCGCCCCATCATGGGTTCGCGCGGACTCGGTGAGACCTCCATCCAGGAGAGCTGGGATATCGGGCTCGGCAAACACCAGCGCTCACTGGTCGAACTCGGCTACGAGGGCGTCTCGGTGGAACAGGTGCTGGAGCAGCGCCTGCGCCGCGCGGTCACCGCACCGGACGCGACGGCCGCCCTGGCGCTCGCCGCGGTCGAAGACGCCCTGGTCTATCTGGGCTCGGCCCGTCTCGCCGCCGAACTCGGCAATCGCGCGGTCGAACTCCTGGCCGCCGAGCGCACGGTGGACGACGCTCCCATTGTGCTGCGCCGTATCCGCCTGCTGCTCAACTACTTCCGCTCCACCGAAGGCGGCCTCCCCACCTGGTGCGAACGTTTTGTAACAGCCGGTTACGCCCACTACTGCACCCTGCTCCCCACCGCCTTCACCTCGGAGGAGACGGGCCCCGCCCAGGTGGCGGCCATGCTCGGCTTCCTCTTCGGCATGGAGAACCTGGCTCTGTCGCTGGGTTGCGACCACACCCAGCTGGAACTGTCCGTCCTGCAATCCCACCCCGAATCCCCCGCCAAGATCGCGCTACTCTGGGCGGCCCGCTTCCAACTCGGCATGCTCACCATGGCCGAACTCCGCACCCGCTGCGACGCGATGCTCACCAACCCGCTGGTGCTGCCAACGGTCCCGCACTACATAAGCGGCTTCATCCAAGCCATAGACCCGGCCCCGGCCCTGAAACCCTTTGTCGTGGAACTGTTGTCGAAAGCCTTCGGCACCCTCCCCGACACGGTCCTGCTCCCCTGGCTCCCGAAACTCATCACCACGCTGAAAGACCAAACAGCCGACCTCATCCCCGGCCTGGTCCGCGAAGCAGGCCGCACCTTCCCCGGCGCACTACCCGCCGTGGACGCGTTCGTCCCGCCGTGGTCAGCCGAAACAGCCACGGTCGCACCAGCTTCGGTGACCGTGCCGGACGGACCGGTCACCGAACTGCTGGCGATGCACCCCGACACCTGTGATGCCCTCGCGGGAATCCTCGGCATCGAGGGCGACTGGCGAACGGCCGGACCGACCGGGAACAGCGAGGTAACCGATCTACTGGACCGGTTCCCCGCTACCGCCGTCGCGCTGGCGGCCCAGCTCGGACAGTCATTCGCTCGACACTGATTCGAACCGTTTCCGGTCGGCGGCGGGCTTCGGCACCTGATGCAGGACGGTGACGTTGTCCGCCGCGGCCGGGGTGTCCGGGTAGAACCAAACGATTATCGCGAGACCCACTGCGGCACCAAGGATTTGGGCGGTGATGTAGGCGGGGGCCGAGGTGGGGGCGATGCCCGCGAGGGTGTTGGAGAGGGTGCGGGCCAGGGTGATGGCGGGGTTGGCGAAGGCGGTGGAGCTGGTGAACCAGCAGGCCGCGCCTATGTAGGCGGTGATGGCGGTGGCGGAGAGGGTGGGGCGGGAGGCTCGGGACAGGGCCAGGATTACCGCGAGTAGGCCTGCGGTGGCGACTATTTCGCCTATCAGGTGGCCGGTGGTTACGCGGTGGTTGGTGGAGAGTTGGATCGGGGGGAGGTCGAACATGACGTTCGTGAGGATCGCGCCCGCGGCGGCTCCGAGGGTTTGGGAGAGTGTGTACGCGAAGACCCGGGGGCCGGGCAATCCGCGGCCCAGGCGGCGGCCGATGAGCCAATCCGCCACGGAGACAATCGGATTGAAGTGTGCGCCCGAGATGGGGCCGAAGACCAGGATCAGGACCCAGAGGCCGAGCATGATGGCGATCGAGCTTTCCAGGACCTGGAGGCCGAGATCGTTCGGGGACCAGCGCTGGGCGGAGATGCCGGAGCCGATGACCACCGCGACCAGGAGTGCCGTGCCGAGGAATTCGGCCGCCAAACTACGCGTTGGCTGCCACGACATAGTCACCGACATGGTGCAGGTCGGGATAGAGGCGGTGGGCCAGGCGGCGGGATTCGTCGGTGGGGGGAACCAGATCGGGGATGAGGATGCAGCGCAGGCCGGCGGCGTGGGCGGCGCGCAGGCCGTTGGTGGAATCCTCCAGGGCCAGTGTGTCATCGAGATCGAACGCGAGTGTCGCGACGGCCTTCAGATACGGCTCGGGGTGGGGCTTGCCATTGTCCACGTCCTGGCGGGTGATCACGGCGTCGAAACGGTCGATGAGACCGGTCAGCCGGAGGTGATGGTCGGCCCGCTCCCGGGACGACGAGGTGGCGATGGCCTTCGGAATACCTTGCTGGTCAAGGATATCCAGGAGTGCGAGGGCACCCGGTTTGGTTGTCAGCTCACCATCGTCGACGAGGCGGCGCAGGTGCGTCTCGTGCAATTCGAAGTACTCCGCCAACGGGAAATCCGGGCCGTAGGCATCCGCGGCCAGTTCCCGGCAGCGATCCGCCGGAACCCCGATCATCGATCGGCAGAATTCCACCGGCATGTCATAGCCGAGTTCGGCGCCCGCGCTGACCAGCGATCGCATGGCCAATCGCTCCGAATCGATGAGGAGGCCGTCCATATCGAATACGACCGCGCGCACCGGGTTCATCGAACACTCCCTTCGAGTACCGAGGTCAGCCTGCGCCGCACCGCGACGTCGACTCCCTCGTGGGTCAGATCGGCCAGCGCGTCACCGACCTGGCGTTGCAGTCGATCCGGCTCCGGCAGCGTGCCGAAGATATCGGTGCGCTGCAGGAATCTTTGCGCGCACAGGTGCGAATCCGCGACATCGGCCAGTGGCGTCAGCGAGTTCGCGCGCGGATCGATCACCTCCATCACCGCATCGGCGGCCCGCGCGGCGGTGAACCAGCGAATCCACGCGGCGATCAACAGTGCGGCCGCGGGCGTCGGGCGGCCCGCCGCGACATTGTCCCGCAGGGCGGCAACGACTCTGGGCATCATCTTGTCCGACCCATTGCGGCCGACCCGCGTCATATCGTGGCAGATCGCCGGATTGCGGAAGCGAATCATCAACTCGTCCACGGTTCGTCGCAGTTCGGCGGGCGGCAGCGACAGCGTCGGGCCCTGCTCGCACAGCATGAACTGGCGGGCCAGCGCACCGAGTGTGGGATCCGCGGCCGCGGCCGCCACGGTGCGGTACCCGGCCAGCGCACCCAGATAGGCCAGCAGCATATGAGTTCCGTTGAGCAGGCGCAGTTTTGCCAGTTCATGGTCGGTCACATCGTTGACGAAATGCGCACCGGCCAGATCCCAGCGCGGCCGATCACCATCGAAATCCTCGATGGTCCAGGTCATGAACGGTTCCGCCGAGACCGGCGCCTGATCTTCGATGCCGCCCAGCCAGTTTCGCGCCGCGGCCTGATCGGCCGGGGTCGCGGGCTGCACGATCCGGTCGACGACACTGTTGGGGAACTGGACATTGCGCGCGATCCAATCGGCGAGACCGCCATCGCGCAGGGCCGCGAAATCGATCACGGCGGCGCGCAGCGTGCGGCCGTTCGCGCACAGGTTGTCGCAGCTGAGCACCACCGGCGGTGTACCGCCGCGGCGGCGCACCTCGGCCAGTCCGTAGACCAGCATGCCGATCGGGGTGACCGGGCGACGCGGATGGCGCAGATCGTGGCGCACCTGATCACAGTCGAGATCGAGTCGCCCGGTGACCGGGGAGACGCAGTAACCGCTCGCGGTGACGGTCAGGGTGACGATCTTGATCCCGGGATCCGCGATCCGGCTCGGCACGCCGAGGCGATCCGACGGCGCGTGCACCCCTTCCACGATGGTGCCGACCACCTCGACCCGCGCCTGCCCGTCATCGTGCAGCAGCGTCGTATAGAGATTGTCCTGAGAACGCAAGGCGTCCACCACCATTGGGCGCGCCATGGCCACCGAGACGATCCCCCAGCGCGGGTCCGATACGGCATCGATGGCATGTTGGGTCACCAGCGCCTGATGCGCGCGATGAAATGATCCACAACCCAGATGCAGGATCCCCTTCGTGAGACTGCGCGGCGCGAAACCGGGCCGCGTGACACCGCTGGGCAAACGGCCGAGCACCGCCTCGGAAAGGCGCGGAACAGGCGGGGCGGGCGGCAGATCCGTCGCGGTGAATTCGATGTACCGAGCGGGCGAGATATTGAACACGTTACGCATGCACGACTCCGTGAATCCAAAAGTAGAAGACGTTGAACAGAGGCGTCAATTCGGCGGTGAATCCGGCGCAGCGCATACGCTAACCCCGATTTCTCAATCGTTGGTTAACAACCGGCTGTTTACTGGAAGCGTCAACAATCCGCAGGTGAGCGGGCCGGGCGTAAGGGATCCGTAAATTGCCAAGTCATATGCGGCGAATCAAAAGAAGAAATCGGACACGGCGGTCCGCGAAATCCTCACGGTGAATCCGATCACATGGCCGAATTCCACCGCCGATCAAACGATTCGAATTCTCCGGCGGCCCGGCCCCGCGCAGCTCGCGGGCTACATCGACATCGGATCGCTGTAGATCACCCGGGTGATCTGACTGGATTCGGTGATCACCGTAAGCCGTACGAAGACCTGAAGATTCACCTGCCCGATCGCGCCGGACACCGAGACCCGGGTGTTCTCCAGATCGATCGACGAAACCGGCGTGGTCATCGGAAATTTCGCCAGCGAGGTCTCGGTGACGGTGCCGGGTTCGATGGCGAGCGCGAGGGAGTGCGAGGGAATGACGTCCACCGCCATCCCGATCGACGGATTCAGCGAAGGTCCGCCCGCGCCGAGGCCGACTCCGATGCTGGGGACGATGGACAGGCTGGGAGTGTTGACGGTGACGGTCGCCGAGGTCAGTTCCCAGGGATACGCGACCGCGAATCCCACCTCGAGACTGACATCCTTCGCCTGGACTCCGGCGGGCAGATCCACCTGGCCGATCGCGATACCGCTGAGATAGGCGGCACGACTGAGCGGGCTACCGTCCAGTGGCGGAACCACTTTCAGCGCGGTGTCGGCCTCGGTGACTCGAAGATGCGTGCTGTCGAGCGCGGTGGCGTCGATCTGATGTCGGATGGTCACTCCGAGTGCGGCGGGATCGATGAAATCCGCTGTGGCAGTAGGTTCCGACGCGAACGCGCCGAGTACCAGGCCCGCCACGATCCAGGTGCGACGCTTGGGTCGCCACTTGCCAGCCGTGACAAGCGTTGCCATCGAGAACATTTCGGAAGCCTCCAGTGAAGAGCGAGCGCGGTTGATCCGCGGGGGCGGTGAACAAGGAAGGACGAAACAGGTCGAAAACAGCGAAATCTATTGCCGCACAACCGATACGGAGTGCGTGCCGCTATCCGGAAGCAACCGGCGCGTTCGACTGAGGGAAAGTAACAGTCCCAGACAGTCTCGGTCCACAGCTTCCTCAACCCCGGTGACCAACAGCACATTCGACCACGTTCGCCCTCCGGTCAGGCCGAGCGTTTTTTGCGCCGGGTACGGCGCTTGAACAGCCAGGTGGACAGGCCCGTGACAGCGAGGGCCAGCGGGGCCAGGCCGAACAGCAGCCAGAGAATTCGCCACCAGCCGTTGACCAGCCAGCCGAAATGAGCCGGTTCGAAGATCTTGTCGTAGAACTTGTTCGCGACAGGCCGGCCGTCACCCGTCTCGGTCACCGAAATATCGGTCGCGTCATGGGAATTGACGTAGACGACGATATCGCCGCTGTAGAAGGCGCGATGCGCGTAAGGCGAGTAGCCGCTGGCGATCGCGGCGCGGTAGTAGTCGGCGCCTTCGGCGGGCAGCATCAGATAGGCCAGCCTGCCGGGCACCGCGCGCAGGGCGGCATCGGTCGCCTCGGTGACCGATATCGGCGGGGTCCGCGGTGGCACCTGGCGTGGGGTGAAGCCGTCATCGGCCAGTTCGGCGACCGTTTTGCCGCCGGTCGAGACCAACCAGGCGTCCTTCACCGCGGGCAGTTCGAGGGTCGCTCCGGTAATCCCCCACAGGAGCAGAAACGGGACGCTGATGATGCCGATTACGTTGTGCAGGTCACGATCTCGCGCGAATCTACCTTTGCGCCAGCGCACCCGGAAGCCGTGGCTCATGCGGCGCAGCGACGGCCACCAGATGATCGCGCCCGAGACCGCGAGCAGGATCAGCAGGAGTCCGAGACCACCGAGAATCACCGCGGCCCAGGTGATATCGAGTAGCGGCGGATTGCCGTTGAGTGCGGCGATGCCGCCGGTGTAGCCGACGCAGCCGAAGGCGCAATCGTGCACGTTGACCAGCAGGCCGAGGACCCCGCGGGTGAGGCTCGCGCTGCCGTTGATCCGGCCGGTGCCGGGATCGATGGCGTAGGCGGCGGTGAAGTCGGTATTGCCGACCGCGATGATGCCGTCGTCGGCACCGACCCATCCGACACTGAAATCCGGGTCGGCGGCCTGTACCAGGCTCACCGCCTGATCGAGATCGATGACAGCGGGACCATCGGTGTGCGCATAGAACGAACTGTGACTCAGACGGAACAGGTCCGCGTGGTACAGCAGGATCGCACCGGAGGTGGTCTGCACGACGAGCAGCAGCCCGAGGATGAGAGAAGACCAGCGGTGGATGGTGATTAGGCTGCGGCGCACCGGTTTTCGGCTGCGGCGACGCGTGCTTGCCGCAGGCTTACCGCGGCGCGGTGTAGGTGCGGCATCGGTGGCGCTACCCCTTCCCGGCATGATCGTCGGATTCATGAGGGTAGGCTAACCTAGCTAAAGGTCAACCGGTACAGGTACGTTTCGAGAACCACGCGCGCGGGACACGACAGAGTCCCAGACACTGGGTTACAGCAGCATGGGACTCTGCCGCGCGGGCTGGAAGCTTCCTATCGGGCCAGCACGTCCCGCAGAGTGGCGGCGAAACCGTCCGGATCGCCCTGCTGACCGAACTCGCCATCGAGGAAACCGCCGTGATGGCTGGGGAACTCGACCGGCTTCGAGCCGAGCTGCTCGGCGACCGCGAGACCGGCGCGGTAGGGCAGTTCACCTTCCGACTCCACGCCGATCGCGATCACGATACGGGTCGCGGCGGTGCGCAGGGCCTCGAAATCGTGGGCGTAGTGGGTGGTCGCAACGAGGTTCTGCCCCAGCAGCGCATCATCGCGGCTGCCATCGTCGGCGACCGGGAGGCCGAACATCGCGGGATCCGCGGCAAGCGTGGCGAAGTCAGCGGGAATCTCACCCTTCAGACTGATCAGGCTGATGAACTTGGCCATGGCCCCACCGAATCCGGCACTGAGGTAGAGCTCGTGAATATGCGCGGTCGCCGCCAGCGCCCGCGCACTGTCCGGAACGTAGCGCACGGCCGGCGGCTCATGAGCGATGAGGGTACGAACCGCATCGGGATGCTTGGCCACCAGCGCCAGCGCGTTGACCGCACCGCCACTGCTGGCGAACACATCGACCGGCCCACCACCGAGTGCGTCGATGACCTGACGCAGATCATCCACGTGCACATCAGGATTGGACGCACTCGCGGGATCGGCCTTCGTACTGCGGGCGATCCCGCGCGGATCGTAGGTGACCACCGTGCGGTCCGGAAACCGATCGGCCAGACTGACGAAACCACTCGCGTCCATGGGCGTCCCGATCAACATCAGGATCGGTTCCACACCGGCCGGTTCGGCCGCGCGTACGTCGTAAACAATTGTGGCACCGGCAGTTTCAATGGTGCGGGTCTTCAACTCGGCCATGACAGGCAGTTCCCTCTTTGCGTTCGATTGTCGATGGAATCGGATATGGATCCGAAACACGTTCCGCGAGTGCGGAATTCACCACAATCATCGCCAGGAATCAACCTGCGCAACAAGCGGTGAATCCGCCACGCTGGATGTAATCGAACTCAACAATCTCCCGCTGCCGCGAGGTCAGTCCTTGCGGGTGTAGCGCCGGGACGCAAGCGGCGCGAACACTACGAGCAGGGCGATAGACCATGCGACGGTGGTGATCACGGGGTGCGCGAGTGGCCAGGGGCCGGTCGGGGCGGCGGCATTCCCGAACAGGTCACGGACCGCGGTGATCGCCGCGCTGAACGGGCTCCACTCCGCGAAGGTGCCCAGCCAGGCGGGCATGCTCGATGTGGGGACGAAGGCGTTGGAGACCATGACGAAGGCGAGAATGACCGGGGCCAGTTGCTGCACCACTTCCTCGTCGCGGATGGCCAGGCCGAGGAAGATCCCCACCCAGGTGAGGGCGTAGCCGAAGAGTGCCAGCACGGCGAATCCGGCCAGCGTGCGCGCGAATCCGTCGTGCGCCTGCCATCCCACCAGCAGGCCGACCACGGCCATGACCGCGATCGACATGACCGACAGCAGCAGCTGGCTCAGGCTCGCGCCGAACGGCACCGCGAAACGTGCCATCGGCATCGCCCGGAATCGCTCGGTCACGCCATTGCGCGCATCGTGGGCGGCAGCACCCGCGGCAACCACCATGCCCGTCCCGGCCACGAGGACGAAGGCCGCCGGGATGATCTGCTCCCGGTACGAGGAACCCGGGAGCGCGTCACGGAGCGATCCGCCGAAGACGTATCCGAAGACGAGCACCAATCCGATCGGGCCCGCGAGGTTCGCGGCGAGCAGAGCGGGATTTCGCTTGAGCGCCAAGAGATTACGGTAGAGGACACTCATGCCGTCGACGAGAGCGTTGCTCCGCTCGGCCTGCTGCGTGCTCATGCGTACTCCTTGGTCAGGGCCAGGTAGGCCTCGTCGAGCGTGGGATCGGACAGTCCGATGTCGAGGACCTCGACATCGGAGTCGGTGAGGGCGTTCAGCAGCGGAGGCAGGGCGATCGACCCGGTTTCGACTCGACCCGTGAGCGCGGCGTCCTGCTGCTGTTCGACCAGGCCGCTGACTCCCAGTGCCGTGAGGACGTCAATTGCGTTGCGCCGGTCCGACTCTCGGGTCAGCTGGACGGTGAGTCGCTGTCCGATTCGCGCCTTCAGGTCGCGTGGCGTGCCATCGGCGATGATCTGTCCGGCGGCGAGCACCGCCACGCGGTCGGCCAGCTGATCAGCCTCGTCGAGGTACTGGGTGGTGAGGAAAACGCTCGTACCGTCCTGCGCCAGTTGGCGAACCGTCGCCCAGATCTCGCTGCGGCTGCGCGGGTCCAGGCCGGTGGTCGGTTCGTCGAGGAACAGCAGGGCCGGGCGACGGATCAGGCTCGACACGATGTCGAGCCGTCGGCGCATGCCGCCGGAGTAGGTGGCGACGGGGCGATCAGCGGCATCGATCAAGCCGTACTGCTCCAGCAGTTCGTCGGCCGACGCACGGGAATCCGCGCCCGACAGTCCGTACAGCCTGCCCAGCACGTTCAGGTTCTCCCTGCCGCTCAGGCGGTCGTCGAGGCTGGTGCGCTGCCCGATAACGCCGATCATGGCTCGCACTCGCGCGGCCTCGGTGACGACGTCGGCCCCGAACACCAGGGCCTGCCCGGCCGTGGGCGCGGCCAGCGTGGTGAGGATCCGATTCAGGGTGGTCTTGCCCGAACCGTTGGCGCCCAGCAGCCCGAACACCGTGCCCGCCTCGATCGTCAGGTCGACGCCGTTCAAAGCGGTGACCCGACCCTCGCCCTTCCCATATGTCTTGAACAGTCCCCGCGCGTGAATCACGCCGGGCGCTTCGTGTTTCATCTCAGCTCCCCATTAGTGCGATCAATGTTCGCAGTAAACGTACATCAGATCTGCGAACAGTGCATGCAGTAAGCTGCCCGCATGGATGACGACGGCGCACCGCGCCCGGTGATCTGGATGCGCGACCCATCCCCCCGCCGCGGGCCGCGACCGACGCACACCCGCCAGGAGATCGCACAGGTGGCGATGTCCATCGCCGATGAGCACGGACTGGACGCCGTCTCGATCCGAGCGGTCGCCAAAGAGCTCGGGGCGGGAGCCGCATCGCTCTACCGCTACATCGACTCCAAAGCCGACCTGTACGACCTCATGGTCGACGCGGCCACCGCCGAATTCAGCCTCCCGAATGCACCCAGCGGCGACCAACGAGCCGACCTCACCACGATCGGGAACCGCGCCAGGTCCGTCTACCAGCGCCACCCGTGGGCAATCACCCTGTCCTCCAACGCATCCTGGGGACCACACGTCCAGGCTTACATGGAGTACTTCCTAGCGGTACTGAAACCAACAGGCCTGAACGCCCGCCAACAACTCGAACTGATCGCCCACTTCAACGCCTCCGTCGCCACCTTCGCCGCACACGAACGTCAGCAGACCGACCGGCCCGGCAACCCCGAGGCGCTACAAGCCCGAATGATGCACCTGAAACAGATCGCCGAAAACCCGAAACTCCCCCACCTGTCCACCGCCGTCGCCACCATGCTGACCTCGACACCGGAAGACACCGACCCCGACGAGCTGTTCCGCCGATCCCTCAACCGGCTCATCGACACCATCCCGGCCCAGACCGACAGCTGAGAATACGAAACGCAAAAGGCCGGATCCGATTTCGGATCCGGCCTTTGCGATGGGTGGACCTGACGGACCAGCATACGAACCGGGCGGTGCTGGTAGACGGGTCGGACGTGATCATTCGGGCCGTGGGTGCCCGATCGGTCGTCGGCGGTGATGCCCGATGACCGGCCACGACGAACACCGGGCTGCGTTTGGGTCGGCGGATGGCAGCGCGGATAGGTCAGCGTCTGCTCGGCGTCCTATAACCGCCGCCCCAAACGCCGAACACGGCATCGGCATCCGCGCCGCTCAACACCATAATCCGAGGGCGGGGTCGAAATCCCGACTCAGTATCAATACTGAGGGTTCATCACGAGGGGGACGGCGACACGGCCACGGCGTGCACTGCGGCGGGCATCCCAACGCCGGTCCCTGGTTCCGACTGCTCGATCGTGACCGCCGTCTGCTCTACCCGCTGAACGAGCACAAGATGTTGACCACCGACCAGATCGCGGCGCTGGAATTCACCTCGACCCGCCGCGCCCAAGACCGACTACGCAAGCTGCGTGAGATGGGCATGCTGTTCGCCTTCCGCGAGTCGCTCTACGGCGGTGGCACCAGCCAAACACGCCACACCCTCGGCTACTCCGGCGCACGCCTGATCGCCGCGGCCCGCGCCGAGAAGCCGCCGACCCCGGCCGCGCACGCACTGTCGCTCGAACGGCTGGCCTGTTCCCGTACCCTCAAGCATCGCTTGGGTGTCAACGGTTTCTTCGCCGCGCTGGCCGCGCACCGCAACCCCGCCCGTCACCCCGATACTGCAGATGTGGAGGCGTTGACGCAGTGGTGGTCGGAACGTCAATGCACGGACCAGTTCTGGACCTCCCCGCTCGATCCCACCCCGATCCGACCGGACGGGTACGGCTGCTGGGAGGAAGACGGACGCACGGTGCGGTTCTTCCTCGAATACGACACCGGCACCGAAACCCTGGCCACCGTCGCTGCCAAACTCCCCGACTACCAAGACTTCCCGACCGACAGGTTCGGGATCCTGCTGTTCTCACTGCACTCGTCTCACCGTGAGACCGGGATACGCACCGCCCTACGCCGCGCCCTCGCCCATGGCGACCCGGGCCCGGTGATCGCGACCACCGCCCGCGACCTCACCGCCGACTACGACCCGGCAGGCCCGGTTTGGGCCCTGCTGACCACCGGCAACGGCAATACGGTGGCCAAACGGCTCCGGCTGGCCGAACTACCGCAACGCGGCCCACACATCGCGCACCACTCCAGCACCGGCCAGCGCTACAACGAAGCCGCCTTCGACCGCCACGATCTGCAAATCCGTGACCTATTCGCCAACCATTTGCAATCCACCAGCAGCTCGTGCCCGACTCTGGACGGACGCCATCATGACCAGGCCAACCAGACAGACGAAGACACCTTCATCGAGTTGGAGGACAATCCCCTCCCGCACGAATGCTGATGGCTGCTGTCCCTGGGCGCCACCAACGCCCGGCCAAGCAAATGTACCGACCGTCCGTCGCTGCGCCGATGGAATCCGATATCGCTTATCGGCCACCTGCGAGGTCGTGGAGCGCGGTCGAAATCCATTGGCATCGATGGAAACTGGAGGCATCGGCTGGTGCGTCCGTTTGCGCGGGCGTGTCTACGAACGCGCTATTTTGCCGATTATATTGCATTCGGCCACGATCGTGCCGTCTCGAATTCAGGACCCGAGAGGACAGCTAGCCTTCCGCAATAGCATCCGAAAGCAGATCCATTATCAATTCCGGCGTGAGAGGAATTTCTTCACGGTTCCAGATATCGGTTTGATTCAAGATCGGAGGACTTAACACATATGGCCATTCGTGAATGAACGCAGAATTCGTAAGGCCATGCCATCTATCTAGAGGGCCGAGCCTTTCATTGCCGCCATACGTTCGATAGAGATCGAAATTCTTTTCCCGAGATTCGAATCTAAGAACAAGCCACCGGAGTTCGCCACCATCGATCACCTTGCATACGATATTCGCAACCGGAAATTCTTCGAATGGGTATGACGCACGCGCCGTGCTGTAAATTCCACCAGCGTGAACCAAATTGTTAGCTACTCCAGTGTCCACCGACCTGCGCCATGCCGACGCAATGTTCGGATTGTGCGGCTTCGGTAGCGCTTCAAATAGAACGAGTCGTACTTCGGCTGTGTGCCATTTCAAACGCCAGGCATGCTCACCTTCTCTTGCCAGGTCGACATCACCCAGGATCTCGGCCAGTTCAAAGGCAGTTGCCACCAAATCATCGAGATCTGCGACAGCCTGACCTTTGCGATCAGCAGCAAGGCGCAGCTGGTTGTTTGCAGTTTCTCGATGCACGTCTTGCTGCGCTGAGCGCTGCTCAGCAAGGTACGCCTGCTGTTCAAGTTTCGCTTGGTTCGACGTATGCGGCACTAGCGAACGATCAATCGACTCGATTACGGCTGTAGCATTTTGAGGTCGCGACGATGCGTTCTTATGGAGGAGACGTACCATTAGGCGGCGGATGCCAGATGGAATGTCGACCGGAGGCTCAAGCGGCATAGTATTTAGATGCAGTTCGCGCCATTCGGAATTATCGCCGTCGCCAATAAAAGGAAAACCTCCGACGAGTATTTGATGAGCTATCACACCCAATGCATACAGATCTGACTTATGGTTCGCGCTCTCCAGTCGCCATAGTTCCGGTGCCATATATTGCTTAGTGCCGTAGCCTTTGAATGTCTCAGACGGACCCGCGGTGCCTATACTCAAATCTCTAGAGATTCCAAAGTCGGCAAGCTTCCAGTTGCCGTCAACCCTAAGAATATTACCCGGCTTCAAATCGCGATGGACAATAGATGCATTCGCCAGATCTTGCAATCCGATCGCAATCTGACGAATAATCTCGATACCTTCGGCGAAGTCAACGCGCTCGCCCTTCAAATGCCCCTCAAGTGAGCATTCGGCAATCGGCATAACAACAAGTACATTATCACCGTGGATTGCATAATCCAGGTTTGAGAGCAGGTGGGCGCTAGGCGCCTGCGCGACGAGATCGCCTATTTGAAGTTCACGCACTCGACGACGCATATCGACGTCGGCGCCGACCCGCTTTACTGCAACTGGGCTGCCGACCTCATCATGCCCTTCGAAAACCTTGCCGAACCCAGAGGGATCACCGATCCGCTTCGAGTCGTCGAAAGCCCAGATCGCCTCGCTTCGACCCTTGAACTCGATCACGGCCACGCCGCTGCCCTTCTTCCTCGCAAACGCCAATCCGCTTCGGAACTCGACACCTGACCTCTACCCGTAGACGCACCGTGTATGTAAGTCACACAGATCCCGTGCGCGCTGACCGGCAGCGAAATACACTACTACACAACATCTTCAGCCGGTGCACCCAGGGCCCGATGTGACCCCGCTTCGATCTGAGTCGAGTTCCGAAGCCGAATAACCTCTCCGTTTCGGCATCGCCGCCAGCGCTGCCACCGACCGACCGACAATGCCGCATGGTGTGCTGACCGAACCGGCCACACGAGGCGTCGGAAGATCAACGGGCAGAGCGCAGTACGGGCTGCCGGGCAACGCACGCTCATGCCGATGACCGGTAATCTGGCGTCGAAGCACCTGCTCATGTCGTACGCTCCCGATCGCCCGCCCTTGAGTTGTACTTGGCCTGGAGCTTCGCCAGCAGAGGCTCACGCGCCAGATGAGGAAACCGCATGGCAGCATCGACCGGATCTCTTGCTCTTACGTTCCCCGATCTCGCGGCGGAATGGGACCACGAGAAAAACGATCTGACGCCTGATCATGCGTCGCCTGGAAGCAGCAAAAGGGTCCATTGGAAGTGTCGGAAGGCCGGACACCAGTGGGAAACCGCGATCTCGAAGCGGACACGCCGAGGTGACGGCTGCCCTGTGTGCTCCGGGCGGCAGGTGCTAGCGGGATTCAACGACCTAGCGTCACGGTTTCCCGAGATCGCAGCGGAATGGGACCACGAGAAAAACGAAGAACTTGTGCCCACCCAGGTCTTAGCTGGGAGCGGCCAGAAGGCACATTGGCAATGCCGAAGGGCGGGGCACCGGTGGGAGGCCGTGATCGTGAGCCGTACACGCCAGGGTGTCGGCTGTCCGGTGTGCGCTGGCAAGAAGGTCCTAGCCGGATTCAACGATCTAGCGTCGCAGTTTCCTACGATCGCCGCAGAGTGGGACTATGAGAAGAACGACGCCCGTCGCCCAGACCAAGTGACGGCGGGAAGCCACAGTAAAGTCCACTGGAAGTGTCGCGACTTCGGACACCAGTGGAAAGCCGCGATCGAGAAGCGAACCAAACTAGGGCAAGGCTGCCCCATTTGCTCCAACAATAGGGTGCTGGGAGGCTACAACGACCTGGCGTCGCAGTTCCCAGAGATCGCAGCGGAATGGGACTACGAAAAAAACAGCGGACTGCGCCCGGACCAGGTTATGGCTGGTGGTGACAGCAAGGTCCACTGGAGGTGCCGGGCGTACGGACACCAATGGGAAACCAAGATCGCGGAGCGAACCAGCGGAGGATACGGCTGTCCTGTTTGCGCCGGCGCCAAGGTCTTGGCGGGATTCAACGACCTGGCGTCGCAGTTCCCTGAAATCGCTGCAGAGTGGGACTACGAGAAGAACGACGCCCGTCGCCCAGACCAAGTGACGGCGAAAAGCAGCAAAAGAGCCCACTGGAAATGCCAAGAAGCAGGGCATCAATGGCAGGCCATCATCGCGAATCGGACCCGCCTAGGTAGAGGTTGCCCGACATGCGCCAACCAGCAGGTCTGGCCAGGTGTCAACGACCTCGCGTCGCGGTATCCGAAGATCGCTACAGAATGGGATTACACGAAGAATGCCCCGCTGACACCTCACGATGTTATGGCGAGATCCAAGGCTGAGAGACATTGGTTGTGTCCCAATGGGCACGAATACACGATGCAGGTGGTGCGGCGCACTAGTACGACAGACCCAACGGGCTGCCACTGCCAGCTGCGAAGGTGGACTGGCCGAAGGCTTGAGGGCTTTGTCGCGGATTTGGCCACATACACGGATGCGATGACACCGGCGATGCGGTACGCGGTCTGCCAGCAGGCGGGAGTCCTGACCTCCAGTAAGTCGGACGTGATTGGGAAGGTGCTGAGCGATCCGGCGCTCCTGTCCGACTCGTTCCCCGTTGGCGATGAGGAGCTTGTCACGGAGGAGAGCTCTGCGTGGTCAGAGCCCGAAGAGGACGATATTGGCGCGCTCGACCCTGAGGGCCATCTACCGACGCCGCAGGATGTTGCCCTAGCGACCGCCGACGCCGAAGACATGGTCGGTTGGCAAGGATCGAGAACCGACTCGCACACGCTCCCGACCCTAGACGTCAACCACGTGCTGAGGATGGCTGAGAGGTTCTTCGCGAGTGTGGACGAGGACACCGCGGACTTCCTGACGATCGCCGCGGCCGCGCAACTCTGGAAGGCCGCCTACCGACTGCATTCCGCCGCCCTATCGGAAGAGGAGCGGGACATGCTGCAGGCCGAACTGGACAAGACTCTTGAGCCGCGGACCGACGAGTACGCGGAGCGCATCCGACTCTGCTTTCGCTCTGAGTACGATCAGGCCCTCGCCATTGGCCTTCCGGTGAATTGGTCATTCCGCCCGGCGAACAGCACGGAGATCGTGCTTCCGAACCTGATGCAGCGGCATGTCGCGGCGCAGGTTGTCGCACGCAAGCGTGTAGGCAACTGGTCCGGGACGGGTGCGGGCAAGACCGTGTCGGCGATCCTCGCCGCCGGTGCGGTAGGGGCGGGGTATAAGGGCAGCATCATCCTTGTGATCTGCCCGAACAATGTCGTCCCCGTATGGATAGCCTCGGTGCAGAACTGCTATCCCGATGCTCGTATCGAATCGAAGACACTCACGCCTACCTGGGCAGGGGGATCGGGTACACGCTGGTTGGTCGTCAACTACGACCGATTGCCTGGCAATGAAGGCACAATCAGACAACTTATCGACGAGAATCCGATCGATATGCTCATCATCGACGAAGTGCACTACGTCAAGGAGCGGGAGAACGTCGCACCGTCAAAGCGCAGGGGAGTACTCGCCGGAATCGCTGTCCAGGCATCGCAGGCAAACCCGTATCTCGCAGTGCTGGCCATGTCAGCCACTCCGGTTGTCAACGATCTTCATGAGGCTCGGAGCCTACTTGAGCTGGTCGCAGGCGTGGAGCTCGACGACATCGCCACCGCGAAGACCGTGCCAAATGCGATGCGCATGCATCAATACCTCACCCGTTTGGGCTCCCGATGGATGCCGGACTACAGCACCGACCTTGAGCCCGTCACAGTGCCGCTGGACGTGACCCACCGCCTCGACGACATCCTCGCACTCGGAAAATGCCCCACTCCATCCGCCCTGGATCAGATGCTGCTGACCGACAAGCTCGACACAATCGTCGCGAACTGCAGTTCGACGCGCAAGACGCTGATCTACACGCAGTTTGTCTCTGGTGTCGTTGAACCGCTCACGGAGGCTCTAAACGCTGCGCACCTCAGGGTCGGGCTTTTCACCGGCAACGACAAAGACGGGTACGCCCGCTTCGTCGGCACGTGGCCGAACGGCGACTCGGTCTCCGATGAAGAGCGGGTTGACGTCCTCATCGGGTCAGAAGCCATCTCGACCGGTGTCGACGGACTCCAGCACGTCTGCGACACTCTGATCTTCGCGACGCTACCGTGGACGCATGCGAACTACCAGCAGATCGTAGGACGCATTCACCGACAGGGACAGACCTCGAAAGCGGTAAGAGTAATTATCCCTGCAACATTCGCCAACCTCACTACCGCTGAGGGAGACAGCAAGCAGTGGTCGTGGTGTGGACAGCGTTGGGCCCGAGTCGAAATGAAGGAGTCACTGTCCGACTGCGCTGTAGACGGTGTACTACCGAGAGGCGTGTTGGTCAGTCCAACGGAAGCTGCACACGCCTCGGTCGAGTGGCTGCGACGGCTAAAGAAGGATGGATTCCAGCCAGCTACCCGAAAGCCGCTCGACCGGCTCCTCGGCGAGGATGTCGAACGGATGTCTCCCGTCGCCCGGAATCGTCGCTATGGCGACCTGACTGCACTGCACGGTGCTTGGGCTTCGACGAATTCCGCGGTCACACACAGCAGGCTCGCCGAGAATCCGGCCGAGTGGCGGCGGTACCACAGCCTCTACGCAGAAGCTAGGAGGAGGTGGGAAACGGTGCCCGCCTATGAATTTGCGAAATGGCTCAACGACGGACGGCGCCCGTGCATCGTCGCGGACCTCGGGTGCGGAGAGATGCTGCTCGCAGACCGGGTGACGAGCGGTCACACGATTCTGCCTTTCGACCACGTCGCATACGACCACCGTGTGACGGTCTGCGACATCGCTGCCGTCCCGCTCGACGACGCATCAGTGGACATCGCAATCCTGTCATTGGCGCTGATGGGGAAAAACTACGCCGACTACATCCGGGAAACACACAGGATCCTCCCGGTCGACGGTCATCTGTGGCTCTGCGAACCAACCTCCAGCATCGGTTCAGACCAGATGCGACTGAGAGGTGTCCTCGCGGGATTTGGCTTCGACCTTTATCGCGTAAATATCATGGGGCAGTTCACGTTTGTTCGTGCAATCAGGTCAGACGATGCGCCCCATGACGTCACAGAGCCGATCAAACTGCGCAGCCATAGATCCTGACACGCGATCGGTGCTGGCGAAGCGGGAACAGGTTGCGGAGCCCGCGGTGGAATGTCCCGTAATGCCGACCTAAGCGCTGTCGAGCCGGCCACAGTGATGGAATCCAGAGGTACCGGTCTGACGAGTGCGGCGCGAGGTGTCGCGAAATGGAGGACTCTGTTGATCGTTCATGATTGCTGCTCATGACCGAGTCCAGCCCTGAGTGGACTCCGCCGGAGTCCTGTGATCAGTGCCCGCATCCGATTTCCGAGCACATGCTGTGGAAACCGGGTGAGGTTTGCGGTGGCTGGATGCACTGTTGCGCTGCCGATTACCAGTGCTGGCACGACCGGCCTCAGCTGACCGGCGCGCAGGCGAACATCGACTCGCGAATGGTTGTGGAGAGTGTCGACCGTCTGTCGAGTCGTCCCGGGTGGCTGTTCGTCTCGGGAGTTGTCGAAGGTGAGCCGCTTTTTGTTGGCGACACGGTATTTGTCCAGCACGGGAACAGGACTCGCTCCACGAAAGTCAGAACGATCGAAATTCATACTCGTCCCGGCAAGACCACGATCGTGCTGGACACCGACCTCGAAGATCTAGCGATAGAGAGTGCGATCGTGAGCCGGCGGGCTGGGCGGTAAGGCGCGAAGGCGGTCGAGGACGGAGTCCAGCCGACTGTTGACCGCGTAGGGTCTGGGGCGTGAAGCGTGCGACGCAGTGGAACATCCTCGGGGAGCGCTTGGTCGATGAGAATCGGCACATTCGGCTGTCGACGGTCGACGTCGAGCTGCCGGATGGTGTCCGGTTCACTCAGTACGTGGCACGGATGCCGCGGTGCGCAATGACGTTGGTACTCAACGAGAATCGCGAAGCTCTGTTGATGTACCGGCATCGGTTCATTATCGATCAGTGGGTATGGGAGCTACCGGGCGGCTACGTTGATCACGCCGAGGATGTCGCGGTGGCGGCGGCTCGGGAGGTGGAAGAAGAGACTGGGTGGCGGCCGCGCACGATTGAGCATCTGGTGACCTATCAGCCCTCGATCGGCACCTTGGATCAGCCTCAGGAGATCTACCTCGCCCGGGGTGCGGATCTCACCGATACTGCGCCCGATATCAATGAGGCTGAGGACGTGCGTTGGATTCCGCTGGCCGAAGCGGCGGCCATGATCGATCGGGGTGAGATCGTGGGCGCAGCCACTGTAGTCGCGATCTATCGGGCGCTCAGCCTCGCCGAGTGAGTTCGAGGATCTGCTGGCGGAACTCGGCGACCTCGGTCAAGTCATTGAACGGCCGCAATCGGAAACGCAGGTCTCGCAGATAGGACAGGCTGCGGCGGGACGCGAGATCGACGGCTATATCGAGCGCGCCGAGCCCGATCCTCACAGCCTCGCGCGGGTCGGTGACTGTTAAGGCGGAGGCAAGCAGGCTCAGATTGAATGCTCGTCCGCGTTGGTAGCCCGCCGACATTGTCAACGATCGCTGTGCGAATTGCGCTGTGCGCGTGTGGTCTCCGAGTTCACGGAAGCAATGGGCAGTTTTCGCGGATATGTAAGACGTATCGAAGTAGGCCAGCCATACCGGTTGTTCGCCGGGTCGGGCGCGGTCGAAAGCGCGTTCTGCGGCGTTGAGCGCTGTGGTGCAGGATGTTTCGTCTTGGCGGGCGGCGTGGCCATGAGCTTCGACCATATGACATTCGGATTCGAGGGCGGCCAGACCCGCTGCGCGGGCGGCGATCTGGGCGGCGCGCGCCAAGTCGATGGCATCCCCGGGCCGGCCGACATAGGTGGCCTGGTGGCTCATGGCGGCCATGATTTCCGCACTGAGTGCGCCGTCGCTGGCAGCGCGCGCAAGGCGAAGAGCTTGGATGAGGTAGCGCTGAGCCAGGCCGTGATCTTCCTGGTCGTAGGCGGCCCAGCCTGCCAAGCGTACGAGTTCGGCTGTGGAGCAGAACAATTGGCGGCCGATAAGCTCGTTGAAGCTGCCACGCAGCAGCGGTGCCACCGAGCTGTGCAGATATTGGACGATTGTCGAGCGGACCTTGCCGCCGCCTACCTTGTTGTCGAGATCTCGGAATGCGGCAGCCATGGATTGGACTGCGTCGACGTCGATCTGTCCGACTCGACGCGACGAGCCGATCGACACGGGATGTTCGGGGCCGGGAAGTGTCAGCCACCGCATAGAGGCGGCCGGGTACACCGCGACCGCGTACGAGGTGTCCTGCAGAAAGCGTCGGTGCTCGATGTCGCTGCGCCACAGCGCAGTCGAAGCCTCGACCGCGCCGGAGAGGCTCAGTGAGAACTCCAAGCCAAGGTCAGCGGCCTCATCCCGGGCGCTGGACATCCCGCACATGGCCGGTGTGATCGTACGCCCGAGCAATTCGGTCAAGGTGTCGGCAATCAGCTGCGGCACAGGCGGTTGTGGTTGTTCTCCGGACAGCCAGCGCCCAATCGAAGTGTGGTCGTAGCTGAGCTTCAGCCCCAGACCTCGCCCCCGATCGACGACGCGGCGGGCGAGCGCCTTGCGTACCCCTCCGGCCTCGTCGACCAACTCCTCGAACTGCCGATTCGGTTGTTTCGCACGGCGTCCCATGAATTGCAGTGTGGCACCGGTTACACCGAATCGCTATCAATCGGCGATCGTGCACACCCCCTGTGCACACACCCGCCCGTCCCGCGCGTCTACTGCCGACCGCTCTGTGTGCAGTGGACTGGAAGTCAGCCCTAATGCCGGGCGGGCCTTGCACCCCACGAGCTCGCGGTATCTGGGCACGCTGCAACGACCGCCGAATACGGGGAGCTGCCGGACATGGACATCCTTCTTGCCATCACGCTCATATCGCTAGTGGTATTCGCCGCCGCCGCGACCGGCCGCCTTCTCTCTGGCAGCGACCGTCCCGTAACTCGGCTGACCGTTGCCGATATCCAGGCGCGACTGGCTTCCGAATCGCCATGCATCTACGTCCCGATCAGTCGAGGGCGGTGAGCGATGGCATTCACCGAACAGGAAGCGAAAGTGCTTGGCGCACTGTCGAACATGGACGCATCGCAGGCCCTTACAGTCCGACAACTCTGCCGTGCGACAGGACTGCCCGAGACCTCGATCCACCGGGCCCTGATGCGGCTGTCTCGCACCGGGCTGGCGATGGGCACGCTGCAAGGCCCTGCACGCTGGCGCTGCACCGATCGGGGCCGACTCGCGATCACCCGTCCTGTGTATCGCGACTATGCCGGGATACGCCCATGACCAACCACGTGATCGGATTCCTTCGCCCCACTGTGTCAGGCGAACAGTGGCAACAGGACGCGGAACGTATCCACAGGTTCGTTGAAGAGCGTGGATGGTCGCTGGTACTGGTCTACTACGGCGACCCGAAGCGTCCTGGCGCTGTGATCAATCGCCTGATGAATCTCGCCTACACAGAATGCGTGAACGAGGTGATTGCCCCAAGCACCGACCATTTCGCGCCTGACGATCTACCGGCTTTGGTCAAGATCGCCGACGTGATCTGTGTGGACACCGGCAGCAGGTACACGGTCCCCATCGAGGATGATCTCAGCGGTCATCCGAAAGCCATAACGACTGGAGGGGCCTGGACTGATGCAGTCAATGGAGCCCGGCTCGGATGGCAACAGCCATGACCTCGCACGTGACCAACAAGGTCACCGGTCGCCGTCCTCGCGGAATCTCAGCCAACTGGTGCTGAGGTCCTCCCAAATTCGTTGGTACTCATCGAACGTCGCTCGAATCTGTGCCACATCGAGCTGATCCGCGGGCGTATTGGCCACGTAGAACTCCAGAGCGTCTCGAATTCGATGGAATCGATACGACGCCTTCTCCATCGCCACCCACAGTGAGCGCCACGCGAAGAAGGGTTCCAGCGCACTGATGGCGGTCACGACGGCGACAAGTGCGAAGGCCGTGCCGGTCCACGGGTCGAGGTTTTGCAGTCCGAGGATGATCGTGGATGCTGCGGATAGCGCAATGGCCGCTACTCGCAGAACGACTGAACGCCGCCGGTTCTGGTGCTTGCGGCGTTGCGCGTACGCGTGCCCTGCATCGATCTGTTTGCAGACATAGGTAGCCAGTTCGAAAGGTGTTAGGCCAGAAGGCAAGTCGCTCACTGGGACGACGATAGCGGGACACCGGAATCGAAGCTCGGTAGTGCATGCGGATCGCAAGCTGCCGACTTCTCTTCTCCTGATTCCTCTACAGGCCCGCGCTTGGGAGGAAGGAGGCATGGCGAAGCCACCGCGGAGAGGACACCGGCCGACGGTCTCGGCGCAGATCGGCCGGTGACCGGTGGCATGAATCGGGGAAATCCAGGGTGCGAAACGCAAAAGGCCGGATCCGAAAATCTTCGGATCCGGCCTTTTGCGATGGGTGGAGCTAAGGGGACTCGAACCCCTGACCCCCACACTGCCAGGAGCGGGCCAAACGCCTGACCAGGCAATACGTTTCACATAATCGCAGGATCCTGATGTGCCTCCGATGCACCATTGTCGTCGTCGTTGTCGTCGGAGGTGTCGTCGTGCGGCCCTCTACTCCGGAGGCCGTTGGCCGGCGTCGTAGCTGTCTGCGAAGTGCAGTACTCGCGGCGCAAGAGGCATGTAGGGAGGCACCCGCACCCTACGCGTGAAGCCCGGGCCAGTCTGCAGCGCATACAACCCGCGCCTGCCGTTGAATCGGCTGATCAGTTCCTTTACGGTGGCGGCGTCACCGGCCGTGTCCGGGTACAGGATCGCGTCGAGCTTCTGTTGCAGCTCGCCGATAATCGGCTGGATGGTCTTGATCATGTCCAGCACGCTGGGATCGGAAGTCATTTGCTCCAGCTTGCTACGCTTTAGCCAGGTCTCCCTGGCCTCCTTGGTGAAGCGGAGCATGTAGTCCTTGTCCATATAAACGTTCACCGCAGGTTCCCCGTGCAGCCGTGCCGTGAAGTCATATTTGAATGCGTTGATATCGCCGTGCAGCAACGCATCGCGCATCTTCACTAACCAGCGATACTCGAACGACGTGCTCAGCAACTCGTTGAACAGGTCCAACACTGCTTTCTCTTGCGGGGTCTTTCGACCGAAGGAATCACGCACGGAACGAATAGACTGATCCTTGTGGCTGTGTAGTGCACTGGTGAACGAGATCAACGCCGAACGCAACCTACGCCGACGCTCGTCGAGGGCATCCTCATCGGCAAACGCGATTTGGTTGTTTCGTAGGTCGGTGAGCACTCCGACCAGTACATCGCAGAATCTATCGCTTTCATCCGAGACGTGCCGCAAGAGCTCACTGTCCAACATCCGCCGAAGCCGGTCGTACGAATCACGGTAACGCTTGTTTTCGTCTTCGCTGAACGAGCACACCTTCGTGAATATGATTGCCGCATCGACATTGGGATCGCGGTAACCCAGTATCGCACCGTATGGGTCCGCGTCGGCAGCTTCGTCGGCCGCAGCTTCTTGATCCATCTGCTGCTGAGCAGCCTCCTGAACTGCCTTTATGCCAGCGACCGCGGACGCGATGCGGTCCTGAGTCTCGTGCTGGGAAGGCAAGCCCTCGGAGAGCCAGCGGTGACTGTCTCGCACGATGCCGTCCAGTGCGGCTTGAAGAGAACCTTGGGCAGTGGCCCGTGTCATCCGGTCCCGCACATCAGGGGTGTTCATGTGATCGTTTACCGCCGCGCTCATCACCTGGGCAAGTGCACGCATGGCCTCGACAACAATGACCATCGCCGGACTGGTCGGCAGCGGCGCGGTGTCCTTCGAAACACCGCCCTGCCACGTTTCCATAGCGTTTCCGCAGAATTCGATCGGGTCACCACCCTCAAGGGCGTCCAGGCTTGCGATGAATCCTTCTAGCCGGTCGACCCATTTCCGTACCTGCGCTACGTCTTCCTCTTCCACGCCCTCGCCTCTCTCGAACCTTCACATCTTGTGTGGCTCCCATCGTGCGGGCAGCCAAATAGCTTCGCACAGAGACCAAGTGCCCGGCAATTCCCCGGCGTGTCTTCATCCATTGCGGATAGGTTGTCTATCCGCCCCTGACTACTCTCCCCCGCCTTCCTCATACTGGCCGCCCTCAGCGGAAGTCGGGCGTGTCAAGGATGCGCAGCACCGCGTAGCGGACGCCGTAGGTGGTCCTTGACTCGTTCGGCTGGAGCGAGACGATTGGGCCATGAGGAAGGTGGGGAACCCCGGCCACTGTTCGATAGAAGCCGACCAGGCACCGACCTCCTCTATCTATAGATATAAGGCGAATTCGGCAGCGTCTCAGGGCAAACCGTGGCGGTGACCCGATGCGGGCGGAAGGACGTCGTCCGCACCGGGTGACCGGTGGTTCCCCGGATAGCCAGTGTCCGGGGCTTCGCGGCCTGGAGTCGGCGTCGTTGGCGCTTCCACTGGTCGCCATCCTGCGTGAGCATCGAAAGCGGCAGTTGGAGGAGCGGTTTGCGGCCGGTGACCGGTGGCGGGATTCGGGGCTCGTGTTCACCACCCCGTTCGGTCGGCCGATCGAGCCGCGCAACGTCAATCGGATGTTCCATCGGCTGTGCGAGAAGGCCGGTGTGCCGCAGGTGCGGGTACATGATCTGCGGCATTCGTGCGCCACGTTGTTGTTCACCGAGGGCGTGGAGGCGGTGACGGTGCAGCGGATCTTGCGGCACAGCGCGATTGGGGTGACCACGGGCATCTACGTGGAGGTGATCGAGTCGGTCAAGCGTGACGCGCTGGACTCGATGGGGAACCTGTTCGATGCTCCGGCCGACGACGCTGCGGGGTGAGTTGTCGTCAAACGTGTCGTCAATCGGACAATTCGAACGCGGGCGAAACGCAAAAGGCCAGATCCGAAATTGCTCGGATCTGGCCTTTTGCATGGGTGGAGCTAAGGGGACTCGAACCCCTGACCCCCACACTGCCAGTGTGGTGCGCTACCAGCTGCGCCATAGCCCCATGTGTGGATTTGCTTGCGGGGCGTGCCCCGCTTGCTTGAACGAAGTTACACGATGCGGGTTGGGCAAACCAAATCGCCTGCACAAAGGGTGGCGGGGGCGATCTTCTGGGGGTAGGGTCGAACACATGTTCGATAGCGGAGAGGCGGAGGCTATGGGCGATGGGGAGCTGATCGAGGCACTGCGGCGGGCGCATGGGGCGGCGGCGTTTGCGCAGGCGGCGGAGATCACGGCTATTCGGGAGGTGTATCGGCGGCATCGGGCCGAGAATGCCGAACCCGGGCCGGGCGGGGTGCGGGCCGGGGAGTTCGCGGCCGCGGAGGTGGCGGTCGCGGTGCATGTGTCCGAGGGGGTGGCGGCGGCGCTCATCGATATCGGGTTGGCGTTGGATTCGCTACCGCAGACTCGGAAGGCGTTCGCTGCCGGGCGGATCGATCTGTCTCGGGTGCAGGTGATCGCCGAGGCCATGCGGGGGCTCACGCGCGAGGTGCGAGAAGCGTTGGAGCCCAAGCTTATCGACGCTGCTACCCGGACCGATCCGGGGCGGCTGCGGCAGACGGCGCGGCGGTGGATCATTCGCCTCGACAGCGCGGGGGAACAACAGCGGCGTGAAGAACGTGAGACCGATCGCGATGTGCGCATTCGCGCCGTGGCAGACGGAATGGCGGTTTTCGACGGATTGCTCCCGGCGGCCGGGGCGCAGACACTGGCCATGCGGCTGCGCGAGATGAGTCTTCAAGTCTGCGAGGATGATCCGCGCAGCATGCCGCAGCGGCGCGCAGACGCACTGGTCGCGCTCGCCGACGGGACCGGTCGCCTGCGCTGCGGTTGCACGCGCGGTAAGTACTGCCCGCAGGCTGGAGCGCCCTCGGCTCCGCGCCGGCCGCTCATTCAGGTCGGCATGTCCTCGGACACGCTGCTCGGGCTCCGCGACGATCCGGCCTACCTCTCCGGCTACGGACCCGTCGACGCCGCTCTCGCCCGCACCCTCGCCGAACACGCACGCTTCCAGGTGATTCCGGAATACTTCGCCCCGGCCGAACCGGAGAGCGAACCGGATTCGCCCGCCGCACGAAGCCGGGCGAATCACCCCGCAGGAACAAAGCGCGCCCGCACCGAACCGAAACCCAGTGCACCCCAAGCACTCCCGGATTCACCGTCCGAACCCGACGCACCGACCGCTCGCCGCGCGATCACGCCGAAAGCCCCATGGGAACGCATCCCGGGGATGCCGGGCGGACAGTCCCATGCGCCGACACCCGATCCGCTCAGCGCGACCAGGCGGCCTACCGATCCGGTCGCGCCGCAACCCGCCGCACAGCAGGACGATTTCGCGGCGATGGCATTGCGCAGAATCGCACGAGCCGACTCGGGCGTCTCCGATGAACTGCGCCGCGCCGCGCAACAAGCGGTGTCCAGCCTGGCCGACGCCGCTCGACACGATGCGGGAGTGGCGGCCGCGAACTCACCGGGAGATCTGCGGCCCGCGATAGAGGTACGCGCAACGGAGGGCGCACGGAGCACGGTAGAACATACGGCGTCGAGCTCGTCGGACGGTGCGCAATCCGATGCGGTTCAAGCCGTTTCGCGCGCATCGCAATATCTGCGGACTGGTGCGGCCGAGGCAGCCTCGAGCTCGACCGAAGGGCTGCGACGCGGTGGGGCGCAGATGAATCCGGCTGACGCCGAGGTTTTGCGGTCTGCGGCGGAGCAGGCGGATGCCGGATCGCCGGAAGCGCTGCGGGCGGCCGCTCGCCGGGCGGCGGGCACCGGAGTGCCTGGGGCGCACCCTGCGGGTTCGAAGCGTCGGCCGACTCCCGCATCGGCGAATGCGCCTGTGCTGCATCCGTTCTCGGCGGCTCCGCCGCGTGAGATCCGGGCCTTCGACGGTCTGTGTCGATTCCCCGGTTGCACCATGCCCGCCGCGGAAACACTGGTGACGCAGTTCGATCCGCTGCGTCTGCGCCGTGCACCGCAGACCAGCGCAGCTCCGCGCGCGGTGCTGTGCTCGCATCACCACCGGCTCAAGGCGCTCGCGGACAGCGGGAAACAGCCCTGGCGTGTTTATCTCGCCGATACCGATCGCATGCGCTGGATCGACCCGACCGGCGAATCCCACGAAACCATTCGCGAGGGCGCGCGATATCTCTTCCCGCACACCGATATAGACGCACCCACCGTTGCTACCCCGCACCTGCACCTGGCTCCCGAAGGGGCCCTGGATCCCCCAATCCCCTTCCGCCCCTTCAACACCGATATCTGCTACCCCCTGGACACCCACGTCCTACTCCACCCCCAACTAACCCGCACCACCCCCGAGAACGACATCCCCGCCACCCCGGCTCGCCCCGCACCCCGGTGAGCGCCGCCGCGCGGCACCGCCGTCCACACCACCCACTACCCCACCACGACGATCGAGACGCAGCCGATCACGCACCACGACAGCACCACCGCAGGTCCGCCTCGATCCGAAACCTATTCCCGCTCAATCGAGTCCGCCCCTGACCAAGGGACCGCGCTGCCAGCACGGTTCCCTGCCCGGGGCGCGGCTCTCCTGTGGCCCCGATGGGCCGCGCCCCACCAATTCTCTTGCACCACAACACCCGGAGTCGCGCCTGGCACACGACTCCTCGGGGGTGCGGCCGACCCGAACGGCCGCACCCCACCCGAACGGCAGCGCCGGGTAGCCGGAATTACTTGGCGGCGTTCTGGACCCAGTCTTCGTTGTTCACGTCGATCTTCTTGCCGTCGAGGAAGATCGAGGGGGTGGCTACGCGGTCGCCGGAGGCGGAGG
Source organism: Nocardia sp. NPDC056000 (assembly GCF_042269265.1). Classification (NCBI taxonomy): domain Bacteria; kingdom Bacillati; phylum Actinomycetota; class Actinomycetes; order Mycobacteriales; family Nocardiaceae; genus Nocardia; species Nocardia sp. NPDC056000. Next base: position 119,951 of record NZ_JBHJXS010000016.1, read on the forward strand.
TGAGGGCCTTCATGGCGGATTCGGCGTGGTTGCGGGCGGAGTCGAGGCGGTCGCCCTTGGTGATGCAGGTGAGGGCGTCGGCGGAGGCGCCGGCGTCCTTGGCGATGGCTACGAGTTCCTGGTTGTTGTGGTCGGAGCCGCCTTCGGAGGGCTGCTGGGTGGTGAAGAGCAGGGAGTGGAATTTGGCGTAGGCGGGGCCGTCACCGGCCTGGGCTACGCACTCGTTGGCCGCGATGGCGCGGGTGGAGTAGTCCTTGCTGCTGGACTTGGAGTCCAGGAAATTGACGAGGCGGTACCGGACCGCGAATTTGCCCTCGTCGACCTGCTGGGCGATTTCCTGGCCGTACAGCTTCTCCAGCTGACCGCAGGCGGGGCACAGCGGGTCTTCATAGACGTCAATGGTTTTGGTGGCGTCCGGCTTGCCCAGGACGATCGCGCCGTCGGAGTCCATGGCCACCGAGACGCCGGGATTGTGGGAAGGTCCGTAGCCGTCATTGCGGATCGAATCGCTGCCGCCCTTATTCCATTGGGAGACAGCGAAGATGATCAACGCGACCACCACCACGGCCACTGCGCCGAGGGCGTAGGTGGTCTTGCTCGATACCGGCCGCGGGGTGTGTTTCGAAGACGGTGCGTTCACCCCGCACACTCTGCACCACAACCACCCGCATCGGCCAGGCGGCCCCGCGAGCGTGTCGCCCCGGCCGCGAGATCCGGGCGGCTACGCCCCGGTGGTGACGGCGGGTTCCCTGCGCCGCAGGGTTTCCGGAACCGCCAGCCACACCGCCGAAGCCGACGCCAGAATGACGCCGGTGACCCCGAGCGCCACCCCGTAGGACACCTGATCGGCGAGCATGCCGATCAGATACGGTCCCAGGAACGTGCCCAGATCCGCGGACATCTGATACCCCGCCAGCACGGGCCCGCCGCGCACCCCGGGCCCGACGATATCGGCGACCGCGGCCTGCAGAGCGGGCGAGAACATTCCGGACCCGATCCCCGCGATACACGAGGCCACCAGCAGCCATGGGAACGTCGAGGCCAACCCCAGCCCGGCCGTACCCAGCGCGCACACCAGCGTCCCGGCGATCAGGAACGGCTTGCGGCCCAGCTGATCTGACCATCGGCCGGACAGGAACAGCACCGCGGCATTACCGGCCGCGAACACCGTCAGCGCGACACCCGCCAACCCCGCGTCCTTGTGCAGCACCTCCACCACGATCAACGGCACCAATGCCATTCGCACACCGAAAACCGCCGCGCCATTACCGAAATTCGCCCACAGCGCCGCCCGGTACGCGGGCCGCGCCAGCCCCTCCCGGAATGTCATGACCGCGGAACCATTGGCCGCCTCCGGGACCGCCAGCGGCGAATCCCGCAGCGCCACATACACGATCAAGCTGGCGATGAGCAGCGCGATGCAATAGATGATGAATGGCGCACGCAGCCCGAGGAACGACAGCGCACCACCCACCAGCGGCCCGCTGATCGAGCCGATCAGGAAGCTCGTCGAGTACACCCCCGACACCCGCCCGCGCTCCAGCGGCGGCGAAATCCGGATCACCAGCGCCAGCGAGGACACCGTGAACATGGTCGACCCGATACCGCCGAGCGACCGCAACACCAGCAGCTGCCAATAACTTTGGGCGAACGCGCACGCGCCGGTGGAAATCGCCACGATGATCAAACCGGTCAGATACACCGGCCGCTCACCGAGCTTCTGCACCAGCCGCCCGCCCAGCGGCGCGAACACCAGCCGCATGAGCGCGAACGCACTGACGATGAACGACGCCGCCGCGACACCGACCCCGAAACTCCGGGCGAACTGCGGTAGCGCGGGTGCGACCAGACCGAATCCGATGGCAATGGTGAACGCGGCTCCCACCAGCACCCAGATCTCGACCGGTAGAGCCTTGGATCTATTCACCAGCTAGCGCCCGTCCCACCATCTCCTCCGCGGCCGCCTGCACCTGTGTCAGATGCTCGGGGCCTTGGAACGATTCCGCGTAGATCTTGTATTTGTCCTCGGTGCCCGAGGGCCGGGCGGCGAACCAGGCGTTCTCGGTGGTGACCTTCACCCCGCCCAGCGCCGCGCCATTGCCCCGCGCCCTGGTCTGGATGCCGGTGATCGGCTCCCCGGCTATCTCTTTCGCGGTGATCATGTCCGGCGTCAACGCCGCCAGCCGCGCCTTCTGTTCCACGGTGGCGCTCGCGTCCACCCGGTTGTAGGCCGGACTGCCGTAGCGCTTCTCGAGTTCGGTATAGCGCGTGGACGGGCTCTGCCCGGTCACGGCGGTGATCTCCGCGGCCAGCAATGCCAGCAGAATGCCGTCCTTATCGGTGGTCCACACGGTGCCGTCCATGCGCAAGAAGGATGCGCCCGCGCTCTCCTCACCGCCGAAAGCCAGGCTGCCGCTGAACAATCCGGGCACGAACCATTTGAACCCGACCGGCACCTCGTAGACATCGCGGCCGAGCACACCCACCACGCGATCGATCATCGACGAGGTGACCACCGTCTTACCGATCTTGGTCAGTGCGTCCCAGCCCATCCGGTTGGCGATCAGATATTCGATCGCCACCGCCAGGAAGTGATTCGGATTCATCAGTCCCGCATCGGGAGTCACGATGCCGTGCCGGTCGGCATCGGCGTCATTACCCGTGGAGATGTCGTAATCGTCGCGAATCGCCACCAGCGAGGCCATGGCATAGCGCGAGGACGGATCCATCCGGATCTTGCCGTCACTGTCCAGGGTCATGAAGCGCCAGGTCGGATCGACGAACGGATTGACCACCTCGAGTTCGAGGTCGTACCGCTGCCCGATCTCCTCCCAGTAGTCCACGCTCGCGCCGCCCATCGGATCGGCGCCGAGGCGAATCCCGGCACCCCGAATCGCGTCCAGATTCAGCACATTGGGTAGGTCCCCGATATACCGATCGAGATAGTCGTAGCGTTCGACCTTATGAGCCAGGGCATGCGCGAGACTGGTGCGCCGCACATCGGCCAGCCCGCCGCGCAACAGCTCGTTGGCGCGCGCGGCAATCGCGTCGGTGGCGACGGTATCTGCCGGTCCACCGTGCGGCGGATTGTATTTGAACCCGCCGTCACGCGGCGGATTGTGCGAGGGCGTCACCACGATGCCATCGGCCTGATGCCGGGTGCCGCCGCGATTGTGCCGCAGCACCGCATGACTCAAAGCCGGTGTGGGCGTGTACCTGTCACGCGAATCGATAATGGCGGTGACGTCATTGGCGGCGAGCACCTCCAGCGCGGTGGTCCAGGCCGGTTCGGACAGCGCGTGCGTATCGCGCGCCAGATACACCGGGCCGGTGATGCCGCGGGTGGCGCGATATTCGACGATGGCCTGGGTGATGGCGAGAATGTGCGCCTCGTTGAACGCGTTGTCCAGACTCGACCCGCGATGACCCGAGGTGCCGAAGGTGACCAGCTGCGCCGGATCCGCCGGATCGGGAATCCGGCTGTAGTAGGCCGTCACCAAGTGCGCGATATCCTCGAGGTCCGTGGCGCGCGCCGGTCGCCCGGCCCGATCATGCGCCATGCTCGCACCTCCCTTCCGTATCGCCTGTGCCCGGCTGGTCATCAGGATCACGGGGACACCGCCACTACGTTCGCCACCGCATAGCTGTAAGCGCCCTCCTCAGTCCTTCGAACCGATACCCATTCGAACCTACTGAACGTGGTCAGCACGGATGTGCCCAGTGGAACGACACTATCGAATCGATGTGCCACCGCGCGATCCAACGGTTTCCGGCCCGCTAGCTCCTCACTCACCACCTGCCCCCAATCGTCGCCGTGCCGCCACATCGCTCCCCCGAAGTCGCCGGGCGCGGAAGATGTCCGGCCCATTCGAGCCAGTCTACGAACTTCCGCCGCCAACGTGCGCAAGGTGGCGAAGCAGTCGAGCACACGAGTTCCGACGATAGGGACGACTACCCTCCTGTTCAGTTTGCTAAACCGTTGCCCTTCGGCGTGTTGCTGAACCGGAACAGCACCCGGGAACTGCGAGGATAGTGCCGCTTGCCCGGAGTTGTCCCATCGGTATCGAGGAGAGCCAAGTTGGCGGTGCGGCAGTTGATCAGAAGCATGCTGGTCCGGAGCTGCGGCATCGCCGCAGCGGCGATCGCCGTCATGGCGTCCGCACCGGCGGCGCACGCGGGAGCGATATACCCGATCGCGGATCCCGACGGGTTCTACTACGCCCCAGGAAATCTCGGCTCGACCGCACCCGGCGATGTGCTGCGGTCGCGAAATGTGCCCTCCCCGTGGCCCGGCGCCACGGTATGGCAGTTGCTGTTCCACTCCACCGATTCATCGGGCGGGCCCATCGCCGCGATGACCACGCTGATCATGCCCGGCGGGCCGGGGCCCAAGCCGCTGGTCTCGTATCAGCCGTTCGTCAATTCGCTTGGGCTGCAGTGCGCTCCGTCGCATGCGCTGTTCGACGGCGGGCTCAAGGAGTCGGCGGCGCTGAATCTGCTGCTCGCCAGGGGCTGGGCGGTCGCGGTCCCCGACCATCTAGGCCCGGACAGTGCGTACGGCGCGGCTCGCATGGGTGGTCAGATCACCCTAGACGGCATTCGCGCGGCCGAACGGTTCGCTCCTGCGGGACTGGGGAATTCCCCGGTCGGCATGGTCGGATACTCCGGCGGGGCGATGGCGACGGGCTTCGCGGGCGCGCTCGCCCCTGAGTACGCGCCGGAACTGAATATCGTCGGGCTCGCGCAGGGCGGTGTGCCGGTGAATCCGGGCAAGATCGCCATCCAGGTCGGCGATGTCCCGCATCCGCTGTTCGGGCTGGGGTTCGCGGTGGCCATCGGCATGGAGCGTGAGTACCCGAGCCAGGTGCCGCTCGACAACGCGCTGACCCCGGCGGGGTACGCGCTGCGCGACCGGATCGCGAATTCCTGTGTGGATGACATCATCTCGGCCGGGGCCGGGCACACCATCAGCGAGGTCTTCCATCGCGGTATGGAGAACGATCCCTCGCTCATCGCGGCCTTCCACGACAACGCGCTGGAGATCTACCCCGGCGTGCCCCGGGTCCCGGTCTATGAATGGCACGGCGGCAATGATCAGGTGCCGCTGGATCTCGCGCTCGGGACCGCGGGCCGCTACTGCGCCTCCGGCACCCCGGTGCAGTTCGACATCATCCCCGGCACCGATCACGCCACGGCGATCCTGCCCGGCGCGATCAACGCCTACGGCTACCTGGCGGACCGTTTCGCGGGCAGGCCCGCACCATCCAACTGCCACTGAGGTTTTCAGTAAGGAAACAGCCCCGCTCACTGACGTGAGCGGGGCTGCGGCCTTTGTGGGGGAAGCGCGGAGCGGCCCCGCTCACTTCGTTGTGAGCGGGGCCGCTTCCTGTGATTCGGGGTTCGAATCTCAGTGCGCCAGAACGGGTTCGCCCTCGGAGGGGACGGGTACGTTGTTCGGCATGATGAAACCGGTGATCACCGCGCCGACCACGAAGATCGCGGCGGCCCACCAGAAGGTGGTGGTGTAGCTGCGCACGGCGGCTTCGGCCAGTACCGCGGGGGTCGCGGGACCGTGGTCGGAGACGTAGTTGCCGAGGGCGGTGGCGGCCAGCGTGCTCAGCAGTGCGGTGCCGATGGAACCGCCGACCTGCTGGCTGGTGTTCACCATCGCCGAGGCAACGCCCGCGTCCTCATGCTCCACACCGGAGGTCGCGCCGATGAAGGCGGTCGACATCGCGGTACCCAGGCCGACGCCCATCAGGATGAGGCTGGGCAGGATGTGGCTGGCGTAGGCGGTGTCCACGCCGATCCGGGTGAGCAGCGCCATACCCAGTGCGGCGATCAGGAATCCGGCGACGACGGTCACCTTCGGGCCGACCTTGGGCACCAGCAGCGACGGCACCGTGGTCGAGGAGGCGACCATGCCCGCCACCATGGGCAGGAAGGCCACGCCGGTGATGATCGGCGAGTAACCCAGCTGCTGCTGCATGTAGTAGGTCAGGAACAGGAACATGGCGAACATGCCGATGCCGATGGCGAAGACGGTCATGTAGGACGCGCCGCGGGTGCGGTCCAGCACCACGCGCAGCGGCAGCAGCGGATTGGCGACCCGCTGTTCCAGCGCGAAGAACACGCCGAGCAGCACCACGCCGCCGATCAGGAAGCCCAGCGTCGCCGAGTTGGTCCAGCCGTCGGATTCGGCCTTGGAGAAGCCGTACACGATGGAGAACAGCGCCGCGGTGACCGCGAGGGTTCCGGGGATATCCAGCTTGGGCCGGGTGGTGGCGGTGTGCTTGGCCAGCAGCAGGATCGCGCCGACCAGTGCGACGGCCGCGAAGACCAGGTTCACGTACATGACCCAGCGCCACGACGCCCATTCGGTGAGCGCGCCGCCGAGCAGCAGACCCAGCGCGCCGCCGGCACCGGCGATGGCGCCGAAGATGCCGAACGCCTTGGCGCGTTCCTTGGGCTCGGTGAAGGTCACGGTGAGCAGCGACAGTGCGGCGGGCGCCAGCAGTGCGCCGAAGACGCCCTGGGCCACGCGAGCACCGACCAGCACCTCGAACGAGGGTGCGGCGCCACCGACCGCGGAGGCGGCCGCGAAGCCGATCAGGCCGACGATGAAGGTGGTGCGGCGGCCGAACAGATCGGAGAGTCGTCCGCCGAGCAGCAGCAGGCTGCCGAAGGCGAGGGCGTATCCGGTGACGACCCACTGCCGGTCGCCGTTGGAGAAGCCGAGGTCGAGCTGGGCTTCGGGGAGTGCGATATTCACGACGGTCGCATCGAGTACGACCATCAGCTGGGCAACGCCGAGTACGGCGAGCACCCACCAGCGCATGGCATGTGATCCACGGCGACCGTCTCCGGTCGTCGGCGCGGCTACTGCCTTCTCTTTCTCGAGAGCTGTCGTCATGGTGGTTTCCTTGTCCCCTAGGATTAGCGGAGATGCCATCTCCGTTTACTGAACGAAGCTATCATGTAAACGGAGAGATTCCCTCCGGATAATCCCGGTTCCTGTTAGGATTAGGCTGTGAATCACGTCACCACCGCGCCCCCACCGCGTCGCCTGCGGGCGGATGCGGCCCGCAATCAGCAGCGCATCATCGCCGCTGCGCGCGAACTCTTCGCCGATCGCGGCCTCGAGGTCACCCTCGACGATGTGGCCGAACGCGCGGGCGTCGGCGTCGGAACCGTCTACCGGCGCTTCGCGAACAAGCAGGAGCTCATTCTCGAGGTCTTCGACGCCATGGTCACCGAGCTGGCCGCGGCCGTCGAGCTCGCGCTGCACCATCCCGATCCCTGGCAGGGCCTGGTGGAGTTGTTCGAGTACTCCTGCCGGCACATGTCCATCAACCGTGGATTCGGTGAGGTTGTGCTGGAGCTACACGACAGTATGGACCGCTTCACCGCCATGAAGGAACGGGTGCGTCCCGGAATGCAGGCGGTCATCCGCCGCGCCAAGGAGGCGGGCGCGCTGCAGCCGGATATCGAGGCGGGCGATTTCTTCGCCATGGTGAACATGGTCGACGGCGTCGCCGGTTTCGCCCGGCCCGTGAATACCGAAGTGTGGCAACGGTATATGGCGCTGGTGCTGAACGGCGTGCGCGGCGACGACGTCCCGCGGATCATTCCGACACAGCCTCCGCTCACCGATGACGAGGTGGAACTGGCCAAAGAAGCGATGTGCAGCGGCCGGAAAAGGTAGCGAGACTCACACCGGCGGTTTAAAGTTGGTCGCATGACCAACTCGTGGGCGAACTGGGCCGGGGATCAGAGCTGTACTCCGGCGGTTATCGCCGAGCCGGGCACGCCCGAAGAAGTCGCCGCCGTGCTGGCCCGCGCGGAGGCGGACGGGCATACCGTGCGCGTCGCCGGATCGGGGCATTCCTTCACCGAGACCGTGCTCACCGACGGCACCATGCTGCGCCTGAACAAGCTCGACAAGATCCTCTCGGTGGACCGCGCGAACGGGCTGGTGCGCGCCGAAGCGGGCATCACGCTCAACGCCGCCAGCAACGCCCTGCACCCCATGGGCCTGGCCTTCCCCAATCTCGGCGATATCGATGTGCAGTCCGTGGCGGGCGCGACCGCCACCGGCACCCACGGCACCGGGGCCAAATTGCAGAACCTCTCGGCCGCACTGCAATCGGTCGAGCTCATGCTGGCCGATGGCAGCCGCGTCGAACTCAATGAGCAGACCGATCCGGACGGCTGGCGCGCCGCGCGGGTGAATGTGGGCGCGCTCGGCGTGGTCACCGCCGTCACCCTGCAGATGGTGCCGTCGTTCGTGCTCGAGGGCGTGGAGCGGCCGGTGCCGGTGGAGGATGTGCTCGCCGATCTGGACACCTTCGTGGACGGCAACGAGCATTTCGAGTTCTACATGTTCGCGCATTCGCCGCTGGCCATGACCAAGGCCAATAACACCGTGGACCTGCCCGAACAGCCGCGCGGTAAGGCGATGGACTGGTTCTCGGACATCCTGGTCACCAACTACACCTTCGACGCGCTGTGCAAGCTCACCCGCGCCCAGCCCCGGCTGATTCCGTACGTGCAGCGGGCCGCGGCCTATGCGGGCAGCTATCGGCGGCAGGTGGAGCGGTCGTACAAGGTCTTCGCCAGTCCGCGGCTGTTCCGCTTCACCGAGATGGAGTACGCCATCCCGCGCGAGCACTCCGCCGACGCGATCCGCGAGATCAAAGAGGTGGCAAGCCATTTCGATACGGCAATGCCGATCGAGGTGCGCTGGGTCGCGCCCGATGACGCCTTCCTGTCCCCCGCGGGCGGCCGCGAGACCTGCTATATCGCGGTGCATCAGTACACGGGCATGGAGTACGAGCCGTATTTCCGGGCCTGCGAGGCGGTGTTCGATCGCTACAACGGCCGCCCACACTGGGGTAAGCGGCACTTCCAGACCGCCGAGACGCTGAGCGAGCGCTACCCGCACTGGGAGCAATTCGCCGAGGTGCGCGAGCGTTTCGACCCGCAGGGGCGTTTCACCAACGCGTATATCGAGCGGGTACTGGGTCCAATCGGCTGAAATGGCACTATGCTCGGTTGCTGAAAGATCGCTGTAATTGCGGAACTGCTCGTCGGACTGTCCTGGATGCGCGCCCGACCCGGGTGCGACCACACGGAGGAGGTTTCGATGTCTTCTTTCAACGACAACGTCAATGACGCGACCGATAAGGCCAAGGACGCAGCCAAGGACGCCGCGGACAAGGCCGAGGGCATGGCCGAACATATGGAAGACCGCCTCAAGCACGCGACCGATGACGTCAAGGAGAAGGTCGGCGGATTCGTCGACAAAATGAAGGAACGCCTCGGCGGCGGCGCGAAGTAGGGGCACCGAATATGCCGACGAATGACAATATCGGCGATTCCGCCGAAAAGGTGGCCGGTGATATCGGCGGCAGCGCCGGGGAATTCGCCGATAAGGCACAGACGGCCGCCGGACAGCTCGCCGAGCGCGCGAGCGGTGCGGCCGCCGAACTCGCGGACCGGGCCAGCAGCGCCGCCGCCGACCTCGCCGATATGGCGAAGGCATTCGCCGACAAGATAAACACCGACGATATGCAGGGCACCCTGGAACAGGTGCGCGCCAATCTGGAACACGCCGCCCAGGACGTGATGGCGGCGGTCAACGAGATCGTCGAAGCCGTGAAGAACAAGGTCGGCAAGTAGTATCCGCAACCCCGATGCCGAGCCGCCGCGCTCGGCATCGGGGTTGTCGCACATCGGAGTTCGGACCGTCGCACCACCTCGACAGGGAGCCAGCCACGTGAGCGCACCGAGCAAACCCTCGTCCGATCCGGCTCCGATCCATCACCGAGTGGCGGTCGCGCCGAGGGTGTTCTGGCCCTCGGCCATCGTGGTGACGGCATTCACCCTGTACGCCATTATCTTTCGCGATCTGGCGGCACGGCAGGCGAAAGCGATCCAGGACAATGTGATCGGCAGTTTCGGCTGGTACTACATCGTCATCGTGACACTGTTCGTGGTGTTCGCCATCTGGCTCGGGCTCGGGCGATTCGGCGATATCAATCTCGGCGAGGACGGCGAGAAGGCCGAATACTCCATGGGCGCTTGGCTTTCCATGCTGTTCGCGGCCGGGATGGGTATCGGCCTGGTGTTCTGGGGTGTGGCCGAACCGCTGTTCCATTATGACGAGCCGAGGCCCGGAGTCGGGTCGACCTCGGCGCAGCGCGCCGATGCCGCCATGGTGCAGACGTTCCTGCACTGGGGGATTCATCCGTGGGCCATCTACGTGGTGGTGGGCTTGGCCATCGCGTATTCGATCCATCGCAAGGGACGGCCGGTGTCGATTCGCTGGTCGCTGGAATCGCTTGTGGGCGATCGCATTCGGGGCTGGCGCGGTGATGTCATCGATATCGTGGCGGTGATCGGCACGGTGTTCGGCGTGGCCACCTCGCTCGGACTGGGCATCCTGCAGATCTCGGCGGGCCTGAATTACGAAGGCTGGCTGCATGACCCGGGTAAGGGCTTGCAGGTGGTGCTGATCATCGGGGTCACCGCGCTGGCCACCATCTCGGTGGTGACCGGGGTGGACAAGGGCATCAAGCTGCTCTCGCAGGCGAATATGGGGGTGGCCGGATTACTGCTGCTGTATGTGCTGGTGGCGGGTCCGACGCTGTTCATCGTCAATGATCTGGTGCAGAACATCGGCACGTACATCCAGCAATTGCCGAAGATCAGCCTCTACACCGGAGCCACCGAGGGGGCCGACGGCACCGCGTGGACGCAGCGGTGGACGGTCTTCTACTGGGGCTGGTGGATTTCCTGGGCCCCGTTCGTCGGTGTGTTCATCGCCCGGATCTCGCGCGGGCGCACGGTGCGCGAATTCGTGGCCGGGGTGCTGCTGGTGCCGACGCTGCTGACCTTCGTATGGTTCGCGGTATTCGGCGGGGCGGGTCTGCATCGCGAAATGCTCGGCGGCGGTGGACTTATCGGGCCGGATGGGCCGGATCGCGATAGCGCGCTGTTCGCCATGCTCGATACCTTGCCGGGCGGCAGCCTCACCGCCGGACTGGCGATGCTGGTGATCGTGCTGTTCTTCATCACTTCGGCGGATTCCGGTGCGCTGGTGGTGAATATGTTGTCCTCGGGCGGAAATCCGGAGCCGCCCAAATGGAGTCGGGCATTCTGGACCGCGATGCAGGGTGCGGTGGCCATCGCGCTGCTGGTGGCCAGCGGTACCGGCACCGCCGCGCTCACCACCCTGCAGACCGTGGCGATCCTGATCGCGCTGCCGTTCAGCGTCGTCATGCTCGCCATGTGCTGGGCGCTGGTGCGCACCTTCAAGGCCGAGCGCGGCGGCTGATCAGATCACATACCGCTCACCATGTGACGACTGTCAAAAACGTCAGCGCCTTGTCCGAAATGCCGTGCGGCCTGCCCTTAGACTTCGAGACAGAAGATTACGAATTCGTCTCGGATTGGATATTCCTGCATCATGCTCAAGGGTTTCAAAGACTTCCTGATGAGGGGCAACGTGCTCGACCTCGCGGTCGCGGTTGTCATGGGAACCGCGTTCACCGCCATCGTCACCTCGGTGACCAAGGGGCTGATCGAGCCGCTGCTGGCGACCGCCGGCGGTAATAGCGAATTCGGTCTGGGCTTCCAGATTCTGGCGAGCAAGCCGTCCACGTTCGTGGCGCTGGGCCCGATCATCAGCGCCGCGATCAACTTCGTGACCGTGGCCGCGGTGCTGTACTTCGTGCTGATTCTGCCGATGAAGCATCTGCAGGCCCGGCTGTCCAAGCCGACCGCGGTCAAGGCCGATCCGACCGAGCTGGAGCTGCTCACCGAGATCCGCGACCTGCTCGCCAAGCAGAAGGCCGAGACGGGCGAAACACTGAACAAGTAGGTCACGACCGCCTCCCCGGACCGGGGCTAGGGTGCTAGCCAGAGCGTTGCTGGCTAGTTCTCCGGGCACTCGATACGAGGAGGCGGGACCGTGGGCCGCATTCCGCCGCGACAGCTGTCGCAGGCTGGACCGGATCATGAGCATCCCGCCGCGCCCGGGCGCTGGGCGATGCTCGCGGTGCTGTGCTGCAGTCTGCTGCTGGTGGCCATGGACGCCACGATTCTGAATGTGGCGCTGCCGTCCCTGATCGACCATATGGATCCCAGTCCGATGGAACAGCTGTGGATCGTCGACCTCTACGGCCTGGTGCTCGGCGGTCTGCTCATCACCTGCGGTGCGATCGGCGACCGCTACGGCCGCAAGCGTTTGTTCATAGCGGGTTTCGTACTCTTCGGCGTGGCCTCGGTGATCGCGGCGATGGCGCATTCGCCCGCGCAGCTCATCGCCGGGCGCGCGCTGCTCGGTGTCGGCGGGGCCATGGTGATGCCGTCCACGCTTTCGCTGATCCGCAATATCTTCACCGATGATCATGAGCGCACCCAGGCCATCGGCATCTGGGCATCGGTCGCGGGGGCGGGCGCGGCCATCGGCCCGCTGGTGGGCGGGCATCTGGTGGAGGCGTTCGGTTGGTCGGCCGCGTTCTGGCTGAATGTGCCGGTGGTCGTGGTGACGGTGACCGCGGCGATCTGGTTGCTGCCCGAATATCGCGCACCGCAGATCGGCAGCCTGGATTGGCTCAGCGCGCTGCTGTCGGTGCTGGGCATCGTGGCGCTGGCGTGGGGTATCAAGCATGTGGCCAAGGGCAATCCGGCGGCGCTCGATCTGGTGATCCTGGTGGCGTCGGTGCTGCTGCTCGGACTGTTCGCGTATCGCCAGTTGCGCTCGCCCGATCCACTGCTGGATGTGCGGCTGTTCCGCAATCGCGCGTTCACCGCCGCCGCGCTGGCGACGCTGCTGGCCATGCTCGCCATCGGTGCGGCGCTGTTCCTGATCTCGTTGTGGCTGCAATACATTCACGGCTACACACCGTCCGAGGCCGGATTGCGCACGGTGCCCGCGGCGATCGCGACGCTGCTGGGCTCGCTGTCCGCGCCGTGGCTGCTGCGACGGGTCGGGGTGCGATTCCTGATGGGCTTCGGCCTGGGCGCGCTGGCCGTGGGTTTCATTGTGCTGGCGGCCATTCCGACCACTACCTATCCGCTGGTCGCGTTGATTCTGGTGTGTCTGGGCATCGGCGACGGGGTGGCGATCACCACGGCCGCGGCGGTGCTGGTCTCGGCGGTGCCGCCGGAGCGGGCGGGGATGGCGGGCGCGGTGGAGGAGACCAATTACGAGCTCGGCATCGGATTGGGTGTGGCATTGCTCGGCAGTATTCACGGCCGGTTGTTCGTCTCGCATATGACGAATCTGCCGCTGTCCGGGGAGCAGCTCGATACCGCGCGCGGTTCGGTCGGCGGTGCGGCGTATGTCGCGGATCAGGTGGGCGGGGCGACCGGGGCGCAGGTGCTCGAAATCGCCCAGCACGCTTATGATTCCGCGCTGACCACCACCTCGTGGATTTCCGCGGGACTGGTCGGGGCGGTCGCGGTGCTGACCGTGGTGCTGGTCCCGCGCGGGTTCACCGCCACCTCGGCGCACTGACCGAGCCCGGGCGCTCACACCGGTTCTATGCGGAGTTCGCGTTCCACGACGCGGTGTGCGACCTCGACCAGGGACAGGCTGTTGATGAAGGCGTAGCCGCGCAATCGGGCGTAGGCGTCGGCGATATCGATGCCGAGTTCTCCGCTGGTCATGGCCGCCGCCTGGTGAATCCATCTGCTGGACAGCGGTTGTGCCCACTGCCGGGCCTCGTCCCCGGAGGCGAGTACCAGGCTCGCGGTCACCAGATCCGCGATGTGCAGGGCCGCCGCGAGCAGGCGCGGACCGGGCCTGCCGGCGGTGTCGCGGTACAGATCCATCGCGCCGAGCGGCAGCGGCCCCAATCGCAGCGGCACCGCGAACAGCGAACCGGAGACCGCCACGCCCGCAAGGGCTTCGGCGAAGCCGGGCCAGCGCTCATAGACGGAGGTGAAGTCCGCGATCGTCACCGGTGTGCCGTGCGCCGACGCCGATACCGCGGGTCCCTCCCCCACCGTGGCCTGCGCCCGTTCCACCTGATCGGCGAAATCGTCACTGGCGCACCAGGGTTGCATACCGGCGTCGATCTCGTGCAGCACGATGGCGGCGCGGCGCACCGGCAGCACCCGCACGCAGGCGTCGCAGACCGCCGCCAGCCCGCCGCCGGCGTCGCGAACCGCCCGCAGGAACTGCCCGGTCAGCTGATCGAACTGTGTACCCATCCCTCGAACCGCCCCACACTCATCGTTCCGCGAGGAGTAATTCGGTGCCCTGCGCCCATGGTCCCGTCACAGTCCCGCAACGAAAAGGGCCGAAAGTCCCACAGTGGCATGAGTATCCGTCTACCGAGTGGATCCAGCCCAGGTCACGCCGGGGCAACGGGTCAGTGCGATCGGTCGTCGCCGGGGGCGTCGGTGAAGCCGATGGCGGCGTGCGTGCCGTCGCAGAAGGGTTTGTTGCGGGATTCACCGCAGCGGCAGAGTGTGACGCGGTTACGGATCTCGTAATCGGTGCCGTCGGCGGCGGTGACCTGGATGCCGCCGCGCACCCAGTAGGGCCCGCTCACCTCTTTGGCCGGATCTTCCACCAGGCCAATGGATTTGGGCAGGTCGGGTTCGTAGGCGGTGCGCTCGGCGAGATTCCAGGCGATCAGGCGGCCGGACGGGCAGTCCGCGGATTCGCGTTTGGTGGCCGCCGCGGCCTCGTCGCCGGGCTGTTCGACCAGGTTCCAGACCTGGCCGTCGGCATCGCAGAAGCGGGCGAACGCGCACAGCGACTGCGCGTCGGTGAGCGTCACCTCCGGCCCGTCCTGTTCGGTGGCCTGCGCCAGATACGGTGCGCGCGAGGCCATTTCGGTGCCGTCGAAGCCGATCTTGGCGTGTGTGCCGTCGCAGAACGGCTTCTTCGCCGAATGCCCGCAGCGGCACAGGCTGTAGTTCTCGCCGGGTGTGGCGACCGGATCGCCCTCGCGCCACTCCCGCGAATCGCCCCGGGCATCGGGAACAATGGTCTGCTTGCTCAGGGGTACGCCGCCGGTGACGCGGTACGGGCCGTTCTCGGTAACCCGGATCTGCATACGGGTTACTCCACCAGCACCGCTTCGGCGGGCCGGTGCGACACGCCGAGTCGGTACAGACCCCGCAGGTCATAGGTGTGGGTGGCGACCGCGCCGAGCAGTACGCCCAGCAGCAGTCCGAAGATCGTCATCCACAGGCCGGTGCCCAGGCCCGCCGACAGATGCCCGTCGAAGAACAGCAGCGACCGCACGGCCAGGTAGATCTGGTGCATGGGTTCGAAATTCGCCAGGAAGGCGATATAGCGCGGGGTCGCCTCGACGGGGATGCTGCCCGAGGAGGACGGCAGGCCCAGCACCACGAACACGATCATATTGATGAGCAGGCCCGCGGTGCCGAACGCGGCCAGCACCGACAGCCCGGTCACCGCGACGGCGGTGATGGCGAGCGTGCCGTACAGGAACAGTGAGAACGCGTGCTCGATAGGCATATCCAGCAGTTCGGCGATGCCCAGGAACACGCCCGAGGCGATCGGCGCGGTCACCGCGGCCATGGCCCATTTCACCAGCAGTGTGCGCCAGCGCGAGATGGCCACGGGTGCGATATGCCGGTACCACGGGCCGTATTCGGCGGGCACGTAGCCGAGCACATTGTCGACCATGGCGTGAATGATCATGGCCCCGCTGAAGCCGACGAACAGCAGGATCAGGGTGTAGAAGAAGGCCGACAAACCCTGACCGGTGCCCTCGGGCAGCGGGTGGTAAGGGCTCACCACCACATCGATGGGTTTGGCCAATTGCAGTCGCGCGGCACCGCTCAATTCGGTCGGGGCCGCGCCCGGCGCGGGTGCGAGTTTCGCCCTGACCTGCTCGGTGAGCTGGGTGCCGACGGTCGAATTGACCTGCGCCATGGCCTTATCGGTGATGCGCTGCACGATCGAGGAGGCGTAGGTGCTGGCGCGCGGATTGGTGTGCACGGTGATCACCGGGCGCTCCACATCGCCGGGCACCACCGAGGCGGTGGCCAGAATGCTCAGCCGCTTGCTGAAATCGCTGGGGATGACGATCTCGCCGTAGACCTTGCCGTCGGCCAGCAGTCGCTGTGATTCGCTGATGCCGACCACGTGCAGGTCGATCTTGTCGGCCGGGATCTGGGCGATGAGGGCCTCGGCGATCTGATCGCCGACATTGACCGGCTTGCCGTCGAGAATGTCGCCGTCGTCCTGGTTGACCAGCGCGATCGGGAAATCGTGCAGGTTCTTCTCCGGGTCCGAGGTGTACCCGAGGTACATGGTGCCCAGCAGTGCGGCGAGCAGCGTGATCACGAAGACGGGCGCGATCCAGCCGCGCAGCGGCACACCGGGCTTGGTGGCGGCCGGAATCGCCGAGGGCGCGGGATCTTTCGGCACTGGCTCACTCCATTCGATACGTACACGCTCTGAAAGTCTTCGCCAAATGTAGGCACTGACAACAAAGTAGTCAATGCCAACATCCACCGATGTGTCCTATATCCTGCAAGCACCATGTCCATAGCCAGTTCGCGCTCCTATCACCACGGCGACCTGCGGGCCGAACTTCTGCGCCGCGCCGAGTCGCTGCTGCGCCGTTCCGGGGTCGACGGTCTGTCGCTACGGCAGCTGGCCCGCGATACCGGGGTCAGTCATGCCGCGCCGAGCAGGCATTTCCGGGATAAGCAGGCGCTGCTCGACGCGCTCGCGGTCGCCGGATTCGAACGGCTCGGGGCCTCGTTCGAGCAGGCCGCGGACGGCGGCACGCTGCTGGAGCGGATCACCGCGGTGGCGCGCGAATATCTGCGCTTCGCCATCGACAATCCGGAACTGCTGGCCGTGATGTTCGCGCGCAAGCAGCGGCAGACCCCGGCAATCCAGGCCGCGGTGGCGCAGGCCCTGGCCATGCCGTTCGCCATGATCACCGACGGGCAGGAGCGCGGTGAGGTGGTGGCGGGCGATCCACGGCGAATCTGCCTGTCGGCCATGGCCGCACTGCAGGGGCTCGCCACATTCGTCGGCTCGGGTTTCGTGGCCGCCGAGGATGCCGACGGCCTATTTGAAGAGACCGTGACCCACATGTTGGACGGTTTGCGTCCCCGTCGCTGAAGAACCGGCGTGGCACCGTTACCTTTGGTGCGGACCACCGCGAACGACGACAATCGAAGGCGGGCAGTGACAACCCCAGGGCAGGCAGTGACAACCGGAGCCGGGCAGTGACCATCGCGGGCAGGCAGTACGGCGGGCGCGCCGTCACCGAGCGCAAAGCCGAACGGCGGCAGCGGTTTCTCGATGCCGCCATCCAGATCTTCGGCGAGCGCGGCTATGCCAACTGTTCCCTGGCCGACGTCTGCGCCGCCGCCGGACTCTCCAAAAGGCAGTTCTACGAGGAGTTCACCACCCGCGAGGATGTCCTCGTCGCGGCGTACGACCAGATTCAGGACGAGGCCACGGCCGCGCTCGCCGCGGCCCTGGCCACGCTCGGGCCGGATCCGGATCCGATCGACACCGTCACCCTGGTGCTCTCCGCCTTTCTCGGTTCGGTCGGCTCGGACCCGCATCGGGCCAAGGTCGCCTTCGTGGAGGTGGTCGGGGTCAGTCAGGCCATGGAGGAGCACCGCCGCGCCCGCAGGCACGCCTGGACGCTGGTCATCCGCCGCGCGCTGGAACCGCTCGCCGGACCGGGGGCCCGCATTCGCGGCAATCCGGAGATGGCGGGCAGCGCCCTGATCGGCGCGGTCAACGGCCTGGCGCACGAATGGCTGCTGTCCGATCCGCGCCCGCCGGTCAGCGAACTGGTGGACATGCTTGTCCCCATTGCGGTTTCGCTGATCATCCGGGATGAGCCCTAGATCCGCATGCGGGCCCCTACATCAACTGCCGCATGAAGTAGGTGTACTCGAGGGCGCTGGTGTGCGCCTTCTCGTCATTGTTCGCGCCCGCGCCGTGTCCGCCCTGGGTGGCCTCGTAGAAGAAATACGGGTCACCCAGCGCGGCTAGCCGGGCGGCGAATTTACGGGCGTGCTGCGGTCCGACGCGGTCGTCCTTGCTGGTCGTCCAGACGAACGGCTCCGGATACTTCACCCCGGACTTCAATCGCGCGTAGGGCGAGATGGATTCGAGGAAGGCACGCTCCTCGGGGACCGACATGGACCCGTACTCGCCCACCCAGGACGCGCCCGCCGCGATCTGCTCGTACCGCTCCATATCCAGCAGCGGTATCTGAATGTCCACCGCGCTCCACAGTTCCGGATGCTGGGTGAACTCCACGCCCATGAGCAGTCCGCCATTCGACCCGCCCTGAATCCCGAGATGCCGTGGCGTGCTGATATTCCGGGCTATGAGATCGTCCGCCACCGCGGCGAAATCATCGAAAGCCTTCTGCCGCTTGGTCTTCAGTGCCGCCTCATGCCAGGCCGGACCGTATTCGCCGCCGCCGCGAATATTGGCGATGACGTACGCCCCGCCCTTCTCCAGCCAGGATTTGCCCAGCAGCCCGTTGTAGCCGGGCGTGGATGACAGCCCGAACCCGCCGTAGGCGTACACGATGGTCGGGGTGCTGCCGTCGTATTTCATATCGGCCGCGTGCACGATGAAGTACGGCACCTTGGTGCCGTCCGCGGAATCGGCCTTCAGCTGCTCCACCACGAAGCGGGACGAATCGAACCGCGCCGGTGCGGATTTCACCGGAGCCAGGCGGCCGCTCGCGGCATCGAGACTCCACAGCGTGGCGGGTGTGAGCAGTGAGGTGACCGAGAGGTAGGCGGTCTCACCGCGCGAATCCGCGTCCACGCCATAGACGGTCGCGTTATCGGGCAGGGGCACCGGGGCGCTCGTCCACGAGCCGTCCGGTTGCGGGGCGTAGACGGTGGCACGGCCCTTCACGTCGTACAGCGAGGTCACCACCGCGTGCCCGCGCGTGGTCATGACCGACTGGAACGCCTCCTGCGGACCGGGGATGTACACCACCTTGGCCCGTAGATCGTCCGGATGCCGCGCCATCTCATCGGCGTCGAGGGAGATGAGCGAACCGGACTGGAATGTCGCACCGCCCGTGGTCCAGTCGTCCTTCAGCTGGACCAGCACCCGAGTGCCGACCATGCCCGCCACCTCGGATTTCGGCGGCAGCGCCAGGCGCACGGGTTTGCCGTTCACGAGCAGGTTGAACTGCGCCTCGAAGAACGAGGGGCGGCGCACCACCATGCTGACCCGATGCCCGTCGCCGCCGTCCAGCACCTGCGGTGCGGTGCCGAGCCCGTCGGCGGGATCACCGCGCAGCACCTCGGCGGCCTGATCCAGCGGCTGCCCGCGCTGCCAGCTCTTGACGATGTACGGATAGCTCGAGGCGGTCTTCTCCCCCGGCTGCCATTCCCGCGAGATCAGCAGCGTGTCATCGTCCGCCCACGCGACGTACTGCTTACCGCGCTCGAGGCTGAACCCGTTCGGCACGAATTGCCCGGTGCTGCGGTCGAATTCGCGCACCGTGACCGCGTCCTCACCGCCTTCGGACAGACTCACCAGGCAGCGCGTACCCCGATTGGGTGCGCAGGTCATGCCCTCCCACACCCAATTGCGCCCCTCGGCGGCGGCCAGCGCGTCCAGATCGAGCACGGTCTTCCACTGCGGTTGCGGCGCTTCGTAATCGGCGAGGGTGGTCTCGCGCCAGATTCCGCGCTGATGGTCACCGTCCTGCCAGAAATTGCCGATGGCGCCGTCCCGGAACTCGGGCGCGGGGAGCCGATCCGGGGCATTGGCGAGGGCCTTGGCCTGTGCGAGATTGTCCGCGTATCGCGGATCCTTCTCCAGCACCCCGAGTGTCTTGGCGTTCTCGGACGCGACCCAGGACTGCACCCGGGGCGAATCCAGCTCCTCCAGCCAGCGGAACTCGTCCCCCGAGCTCCCGGATCCGGCGCAGCCCGCGACGACCACGGCGATCATCGCGACTATCGCGGCTCGCCGGCCGATTCGGTTCCCGCCCGTACCGGCCACGAATCTTCCTGCACGAGCCATGAATCCCCCGTTTCATGATCATGCGCCCGCCCCGGGCGAAGCGTCGAAGGGCAGACTACCGTGCTCAGCCGACACTTTCACCGGGCCGATCGTCCCGCCATATCGAGGTTGCCGGTGGTGCGCGGCCGGAGTTGTCGGTGGTGCGCGGCAAGATCGGTGCCGGGTGCCGGGCCGGGACAGCGCGGTGGAGAGGGTGTTATGACGACAGAGGACGAATGGTCCGTTCCCGCGCAGTGGCGGGCGAAGGCGGAACCGTTCCGGGGGCGGAACACGGTGGGGGCCCGGGAGATCCCGGCCGATGCGACGGGGCGACTGGCCGCGCTGCTGGGGCGGTACAGCCCGCGAGTCCGGTCCTGGCTGGAGGTGCCGCCGGAGGGCGAATTCGGCGCGGCCGTGGCGGCGGCCACGGGGTACATCCAAGCGCCGGATGCCCCGATCACACCGTTGGCGGCGGCGGTGGTGTGGGCGCTGGCGGATTACAACCTGCGGCATCGCGAGTCCGAGCGCATCGAGATGCGAGATCACTTCCTGGACAGCTGGATTCAGCGGCACGGACCGGTCTTCGCGGCCGAGACCGTGGTGTGGAGTCGCGGCATCGTGGTGGATCGCCGACGGTCCAGCGAGGGCTGGCTGGCCGCGGTGCTGGAGCTCGCCGCGCCCGATGATCCCAATCTGATCGGTTTCGACTATCTGGCGCAGAGTCTGCGGGCGCATCTCGCGAGCGTCCCGGACGACGAGTATCAGGCTGTGGTGCAACGCCTTTCGGAACTTCGCGAGGATCCCGGCACGGTGTGGGCGCGGCTGGCGTGCACCTATCTGGTTCCCGATCAGCAGGAGTGGCTGGATACCGATCTCGCGGCCGATGGCCGGAATCCGCGCAGCCGGGCGCGCACCATGCTGTCCTCCTGCCTGACCACCGAAGCCCAGCTCGACCGCTTCCTGGAGGTCA
The DNA here is from genome assembly GCF_042269265.1 of Nocardia sp. NPDC056000. NCBI lineage: Bacteria > Bacillati > Actinomycetota > Actinomycetes > Mycobacteriales > Nocardiaceae > Nocardia > Nocardia sp. NPDC056000. The sequence continues at coordinate 140,932 of NZ_JBHJXS010000016.1, forward strand.
CCGGCCCACCGGTGTACAGCCCGGACTCGCAGAAGTTCAGCATGCTGACCCAGGTCGGACCCGCCGCGGTGCCGATGATCCTGCAACAGTTCGACTGGGCGGCGGGCAATAATTGGACCGCGGATATCAAAACACTGTCCGGCATGCTGTCCCAGGTGCCGACCGATGCCGCCTATCAGGCGCTGCTGAATCGGATCGACAACAAGCATGTGGCCGCCGCGCTGGACAAGGCTTCTGCCCGGTATCCGCGCCGGGCCATGCGGCTGCTGTCCCGTCAGGCCGCCGAACTGGCCACCCCGCTGGTGGTCCGGACATTGCGATTGCACGCGGCGGCGCATCCGGATCTGATCGCCGAATACGCTGTGGCGCAAGCACTTCCGCTGCTCGAGATCACCAAGCGGCTGCCCGACGCCGATACCGCCGCGCTGCCGCCCGCGCTCACCGGCGCACCGCCCAGGAAGGCTCCGAAACCGCCGAAATGGCTGGTGCCCACTCTCCTACCGCAGCTCCGACTGCGCGAGACCGATACCGCGTTGCCGGATATCGCTGCCGCACGGTTCATTACGATGCTGATCGCGTCCGGCGTCGATGACGATCACCCCGGGGTCGCCGAGGTGATCGCGGCCGTGGAACCGGCCGCGCTGGCCGAATTCACCTGGGCCATCTTCGATGCCTGGCAGTTGGCGGCCTATCCGGCCAAGAACGGCTGGGTGCTGCACGCGCTCGCGCTCACCGGCAATGACGACACCGCGCGCCGCCTGGTCCCGTATATCACTGCCTGGCCGGGTAAGTCCGGCAGTGCGCGGGCGGTGGAGGGACTGCGGGTGCTGGCCGCCATCGGCGGTGAGATCGCGCTCATGCACCTGCATTCCATTGCCGGGAAGACCAAATACGACAGCCTGCGCACCGAGGCCGAGAAGCAGGTGGCGGCCATCGCCGAACGGCTCGGCCTGGGTGAGGAGGAGCTGGCCGATCGGGTCGTCCCGCATCTGGGCCTGTCCGCGGACAGCACGCTGCGATTGAACTACGGACCGCGCGAGTTCGAGGTCGGCCTGGATCATGAACTGCGGCCGAGCATTTCGGCCGGGGGCCGATCCCTGCGCAGCATGCCCAAACCCGCCGCGGCCGATGATCCCGAGCTGGCTCCGGTGGCCTATCAATCCTTCCGCGATTTCGCGAAGGAGCTCAAAACGGTCACCACCGATCAGCTGCGGCGTTTCGAGGCCGCCATGGTGGACGGCCGCCGCTGGCGCGCGCCCGCGCAGCGCGCCATGATCATCGAGCATCCGGTGCTGGGTCAGCTGGCGCGGCGGCTGGTGTGGGCGATCTTCGCCGCCGACGGCACGGTGAGCGGATCGTTCCGGGTCGATCAGGACGGCACCCTGGCCGATATCGAGGACGAACGCCTCGAACTACCGGCGGACGCGCTGGTCGGCATCGCGCATCCGCTGCACCTCGGCGATGATCTGACGCGCTGGCGGGAGGTGTTCACCGATTACGAACTGCTGCAACCGTTCGAACAGCTGGAGCGGCCGGTGTACCGGTTCACCCCGGAGGAGGCTGCCGCGAAGGAATTGCCGCGTTTCGTCGATCGCAAGGTGCCGACCGGCAAGCTGTACGGCCTGCGCCAGCGCGGCTGGGAGCTGGGGTATTCCACGCTGTCCCACCGGTTCGGGGTGAACCGGCAGGTCGTGGTCAATGTGAGTCCGGGCATTCACGGCGGCTACAGCTACGAGGCCGAGGAACAGCTCATCGTCTCGGTGCTGTGCGAAGGCGGTGAGTTCGGCGAACTGGACGCGCTCACCGCCTCCGAACTACTGCGTCAGCTGGAGCGATTGGCCGCGTGAGCCCCGGCGCGGCGGCCGAAGAACGATCCCGCGCCGAGCTGGGTGCCGCTGGAGTACCCCTTGCCGTCTTGGGCCAGGGTCGCCGCGGTCGCGCCCGCCGCGTACAGGCCGGGAATGGGTGATCCGTTCTCGTGCAGCACTTCTCCGTCTACGGAGGTGTGCAACCCGCCCAGGGTGAAGCCCGCGTACAGGGCCTTGCCCAGGGTCAGGTCGAATGCCGCCCACGGGCCTTTGTCCTGCGGGGCGAGCCAATCCGGGTACTTGTGGAAATCCGGATCCTCGCCGCGCGCGGCATGCTCGTTGTACCGGTCGAGGGTGGCTTGCAGTGCCGCATAAGGGATTCCGAGCGCCTCGGCCATTTCCTCGACGGTCTCCCAGCCGTCGATGAACGGGGCGAGCGGGAACATCGGGCGTTCCATATGTTCGGAGTCGACGATCAAATACGCTGCCGCGCCGGGCTGTTCGAGCACGAACGCGGAGGTGCGCGAATGGTAGGAGTCCTCGGCGACGAAGCGCTTGCCCTCCTTGTTCACTACCAGTCCGGTGAGCAGGATCGATGGCGGGTACACCGGCGCGGTCACGAACGCCTGATCCATATTCCGGGCGGTGCCGCCCGCCGCCAGGCCCAGGCGCAGACCGGTCCCGTCGTCATAGGTGGTGCCGAGCACGAACGGCTTCTCGGCCAGCCACGGCACGTTCTCGGCGACCATCTCCGCGTTCATGACGAAGCCGCCGGTGGCCAGGACCACCGAATTCGCCTTCACCGCACCGGTTTCGCCGGGCCGCCGCCAGCGCACGCCGACAATGCCGCCCTCGGCGTCGGCGACCAGATCGGTCACCCCGGTCTCGTACCAGACCTCCACGCCCAGCGCCGCCGCCCGCTTCACCAGCAGTTCGATCACCATGGCCGCGCCCTGGGTATCACCGGGCACCGGTACCTTATGTCCGCGCGGTGCGGGTACGGCCTGATCGCGGTACGGCCACACCTTCTCGTTGCCGGTGTACATCAGCCCCTGGGTGCCGGGCTGGATGACCGCCTTCTCCGGGTAGTAGCTGCGCTCGAATTGGAAGCCGAGCCCCTCGAGCCAGTCGAAATGCTCGATGCTGCCGTCGCAGTAGGCGCGGATCTTCTCCGGTTCCGGTTCGCGCGCCACCGAGAGCAGGTACTTGTACATCTCCTCGGCCGAATCCTGTTGTCCGGTGGCTTTTTGCACCGCGGTGCCGCCGCCGAGGTAGAAGTGCCCACCGGCGAGCGCGGTGGTGCCGCCGGCCACGGCGGCGCGTTCCAGGATCAGCACCCGCGCACCGCGCGTGGCGGCCTCGACCGCGGCGCAGCCGCCGGCAATGCCGAATCCGGCTACCACCACGTCATATTCGGCGGTCCACTCGGTCACCGATTCCACCGCGACGACTTCCGGCGCTCTCGTGCTCACAGCGCACCCTTCTTGATCTGTTCGAAGAACTTCCGCATATTCGCCCCCACCTCGGCGAGTTCGATATAGGGCACCCCGGCGTCCGCGCCGTCGAGGTAGGCGAAGCGCATCTCGCCGCCCATGGTGCCCTGCTGCAGCACGTCGATGCCCTGTGCCGCGGCGTCTTTCAGCGCGGCGTCGAAATCGGCGGGTTCGGCGCAGACGTGATGCAGGCCCGGTCCGCCGCGCTCCAGGAATTCGGTGTAGATGGACGCGCCGCGGACGGGCTGGATCAGCTCGTACTGCATATCCCCGTTGTAGGCGAGGGAGATGTGCGCGGTGAAATCCGCGGGCTCACCCCGGTAGACGCAGGTGTCCGGGCCGAAGTGGATATCCGGCATGCGCGTCCACTTGCCCGCGCCGAGCGTCGCGCCCAGGAACTCCTCGCTCCGCGCCACATCCGTGACGACCCAGGCGATCTGGGTTATCGGTCCTGTCGACAGCATTGTCGTATTCACTCCTCCGTGCCACTTCTTCGGAGCCTAACCCGAATCCGCCGGGGCGACCCGGACAAGAACGAAGGCCCGGTCCATGGGACCGGGCCTTCCGAAATCGGTGCGATCATGCAGTCTGCGCGATGGCCTTGCGCATCGTCTTGATGGTGCGGGCGGTGATCACCATGAGCACGGTGATGACCGAGACCATGAGCACGGTGGACAGCCACACCATGGTGCTGATCGGCAGCTGGTAGGCGAGCACGACGCGCACCGCGGCCTCGCCGAAAAGTCCCGCGCCCCACAGCAGGGCGATGTTGATGTGGGTGCGCCGGGCGGTCGGGTTGGTCTCGAAGGCGTGCTCCACCGCGGCCAGCTTCTCCGGCGCTCCGGCCAGCGCCTTGCGCACCGCGGCATAGGTGAGCGGCTTGCCGATCAGTGCGCTGACCAGGAACGCCAGGCCGATGGCGGCGGTACCGAAGGAATCGCGGACGATCATGATCCGCGGGTCGCCACTGATCAGCGAGCCGACCAGGCCGACGACGAAGCCGATGAGCACGATGACGGCGATGGGATCCAGCTTGCGCGCCTTGACGGCCGGAATGAGCACGGTCGCCGCCGAGGCCACCGCACCGCCCAGCAGCGCGACGAAATCGGAGTACCCCAGCCAGTGCAGCAGGAAGTAGGCCGCCATCGGAATCGCGATATCCCGGGCGATCGGGGCGAGCATGCGTCGCATGGCCGGGCCCTGGGCCGAGTTCGGTGCGGTGGTCGTGGTGGTGTCGATGGCGGTCATAACGTTGCTCCCCTGTGGCTTCGACTGTGCGCTACGGGAAATGACGCTACGGAGATTCGGACCCCGGCAGATCTGCCAACCATCACGACCCCGGCATGACAACTGTCATGCCCGTGACCGTGAAAAGGTCAGGCGTGCGCGGACTCGGCCTCGCGAATATGCCCGATCAGGCTGGTCAGCGCCTTGGGCAGGCGCGGGCTGCCGGAGGCGAGCAGATCCAGGCCGCTGTCCGCGATGGCGGTTGTCATGACCTGGTAGCTGACCAGACCGCGCCGGGTGGGGAAGACCAGTACGCGGCGGCGGTCGGTGTCGTCGACCCGGCGGTGCACCAGATTGTCGTTGATCATGGCGTCGATGAGCCTGGTCAGGCTGGCCCCGGTGAGCAGGGTGGCCTCGGCGAGCTGCGACATGGAACGGCCTTCACCGTCGGCGACCGCGGCCAGCACATGCCAGCGGCCGACCGAGTTCTCACCGATACAGGCCGCGATGGCGCGATCCAATTCCTGTGCGGCCAGGCGCACCAGTCGCGCCAACTCCTCCAGTGCGGCGGGCGCAGTGCTATTGTCCACTCCAGCACTATATACAACGCCGTATGGTAAAGATTCAAATGGAAATATACGGTGGAGATTTCCATGGGCCACTTCACTTCTCGCGATAACCGCTCGACGGTCGATATCGCGCTGGTTATTCCGCTCAGTGGCCCGGCGGGCATGTTCGGGCCGTCCTCGGAGGCGTGCGCCACATTGGCCGTCGACGACATCAATGCCATGGGCGGAATTCTGGATCGCCCGGTGCGCCTGCACGCGGTGGATTCCGGTGCGCCGCTGCCGCAATTGGCCGAGCGGATCGGCCGCATGGTGGACAGCGGGGCCATCGACGGTGTGGTCGGCTGGCATCTGTCCAATGCGCGCAAGGTCATCACACCGCGCACGGCGGGCCGAGTTCCCTACGTGTACACCACCTTCTACGAGGGTGGCGAGGATTCCGACGGTGTGTACATGGTCGGCGAGACACCCGATCAGCAGCTGTTCCCGGCACTGCGCTGGCTGCGCGCGGAGTTCGGCATCCGGCGCTGGTGCGTGATCGGCAACGACTACGTGTGGCCGCGTGAAACCGCGCGGGCGACAAAGGAATTCACCGCCGGGACGGATATCTCCATCGTCGGCGAAGCCTATGTTCCGCTGGGCAGCCGCCGTTTCGGGCGCGCCCTGGAACTGATTCGCCACTCCCCCGCACAGGGTGTGCTGCTGTTCATGGTCGGTTCGGACTGCGCCGCCTTCAATCGCGCGTTCGCCCGCGCCGGACTGGACGACGGGCGACTGCGACTGTCCATGATGATCGGCGAGGACGTGCTGTACGCGGGCGGACCGGACAGCACTCGCGGATTGCACACCGCGTCAGGCTATTTCGAAAGCGTCATCACCCCGGAGGGGATGGATTTCGGCAGTCGCTATGTGCGCCGCTTCGGCAGTTACGCACCGGCGCTGAACAATATCGGCGAATCCTGTTACGAGGGCATGCTGTTGTTCGCCTCGCTCGCCGAGACCGCCCGCAGTCTGGACCCGCATCTGATCGAAAGGCATGCGGCACAGGTCAGTTACGGCGGACCGCGCGGTGAGGTGCGGGTGCGCGGCGCGCACACCACCCAGCCGGTCTTCCTGGCCGACGCCGACGCCCTCGAGTTCAGCGTGCTGGCCGAACTCGAGGGCTGAACCGACAGCGCCGATCAGCTCACCGCGGTGGGCTGCGCCAGACCGAGCCGGTCCGCGTCCGTGGTGTCCTGATAGGTGGCGGATTGACACTGCTCATGGCAGTTCTTGGTCAGCGTGCAGGTGAGCGAGGAGATGGGCCCGCCGTGGAAGGGGCAGTCGTGCACCATATCCGGGAGTTCGTAGCGTTTGCCGTCGACCACGTCCAGTAGTGTCTGGCCCGCCCACAGCGGTTCCTTCTCGATCTCCTCGCGCAGCGGATTGGGCCGCGCCAGATAGTATTTGCCGCCCGTCGCCAGCGCGATCAGCGGTGTGAGCACCAGCGCGATGGTCAGCGCGAGATACGGCGACCACGCCTTCAGGAATTCACCGAATGCCCCGAAGTAGGCCACGATCGACACCGCCGAACCGGCCAGCATGGAACCGAATCCGACCGGATTGATCGGGTACAGGTAGGCGCGCTTGAACTCGATGTACGGCGGGCTGATCTTCAACAGCCCCTTGTTGATCACCAGATCCGCGACGATCGCCCCCACCCAGGCGATGGCCACATTCGAGTAGAACCCGAGGATGGTGTTCAGCACCGAGAACATATTCGACAGCATGAGGGTGAGCGCGATGGCGATGTGCAGCACCAGCCACACCACCCGGCCCGGATGGATGTGCAGCACCCGGCTGAAGAAATTGGACCAGGACAGCGAGCCCGAATAGGCATTGGTGACATTGATCTTCACCTGCGACAGCAGCACCATGACCGTCGCGATGGTGAGCGCCGCGGCATGGCTGTGGATCATGGAACCGTAACTGCCCAGGAACATTTCGATCGGTTCGGTGGCGCGGGCGAAACCGACCTGCCCGGCCACGTAGAACGCCAGGAACGCGCCGCACAGCTGTTTGGCCGCGCCCAGGATCACCCAGCCGGGACCGGCCGCGAGCACCGCCGCCCACCAGCGCAGCGGCGGCGTCTCGGACTTCTCCGGCATGAAGCGCAGATAGTCGACCTGTTCACCGATCTGCGCGATGAGCGAAAGCGCAACGCCCGCACCGGCCCCCACCGCGATGGCGCTGACGCGCTGACCGCCGCCGTCACCCGCCCAGGACAGGAATCCGGTGAAACCGTCCGGATCGCTGATGGCGATCATGACCAGCGGCGCGGCGAACAGGATCAGCCATAGCGGCTGGGTCCACACCTGGAATTTGGCCAGCGCCGACATGCCGTACAGCACCAGGGGAATGATGATCAGCGATCCGATCAGATAGCCCAGTGGCAGGGGGATGTGGAAGGCCAGTTTCATGGCCTGCGCCATGATCGCGCCCTCCAGCGCGAAGAAGATGAAACAGAAACTCGCGTAGATCAGGCTGGTCAGGGTGGAGCCGAAGTAGCCGAAACCCGCTCCGCGGGTGAGCAAGTCCATGTCCAGGTTGTACTTGGCGGCGTAGTACGCGATGGGGATGCCGGTCAGGAAGATGGTCACCGCGGCGACCAGGATGGCGACCACGGCGCTGGCCGCGCCGTGCGTCACCGCGATGGACGCGCCGATCGAATAGTCGGCCAGATAGGCGATGCCGCCGAGTGCGGTGATGGAGCACGCCATCGGGCTCCACTTGCGAAAGGACTTGGGCGCGTAGCGCAGTGAGTAGTCCTCGATATTGTCCTTGGCCGCCCAGGACTGGAAGCGGGACCAGCGGGTCTGGGGCGGATCTGACTGCGCGGAGGGCGCGGTGCTGCTCATCGGATCTCCTAGCTGAGACGCCGCGACAGGGGCTGGCGGGTCGCGGCGAAACAAGACGCTAGGTGCAATATTTTCAGATGGCGATAATCCGAATGAAAATTAACTCGCGCGATACGGAGGTCTTTCGTCGTAATACGAAGTTCATCGCGCGGTTTCGCCCCGGAGACATGCACGCCTTTGTATCGTCTCCGTACGGAATAGGTTCATTTGAAACTAAGTGAGGTGAGTGAGCGTGCCCCTCTACGAGTTCCGCTGCCGCGATTGCGGCAGCTTCGATCGCAGCTTCAGCATGGCCGCGGTACCCGAGGTCGCGAACTGCCCGGAGTGTGCGGGCGACAGCCGCCGGCAGGTGGGCGGTGGCGCGTTCGTGCGGCCCGGCTCGGCCGCCGCCCGGCTCATCGACGCCACCGCGCGCACCGCGAGCGAGCCCGCCGTGGTCGGCGCTCCGGCCGGGCGCTCGTCCGCGCCGGTCACCCGGAATCCGTTGCACCGCAAGCTTCCCCGTCCCTGACACCGAAGGAGTCCCGTCATGCCCGAGTTGTTGTTCCCCCTGGATTCCCGCAAGAAGTTCACCGAACAGCAGTTCGTCGGACACAACCGCTGGCATCCCGATATCCCGGCCCCGGTCACGGTCAAACCGGGCGATGAGTTCCGGGTGCACGTGCGCGAATGGTTCGACGGCGCGATCCACAATGACGATTCCGCCGAGGATGTGCTGAACGCACCGCTGAGCACGGTGCACTGCCTGTCCGGGCCGTTCGCGGTGGAGGGTGCGCAACCCGGCGATCTGCTGATCGTCGACATCCTCGACATCGGCCCCATCCCGCAGGAGGATTCGGGTCCGCTCGCCGGTCAGGGCTGGGGATACACCGGCATCTTCCCGACCGATAACGGCGGCGGCTTCCTCACCGAACATTTCCCGGACGCGTACAAGGCCATCTGGGATTTCAGCGGTCACACCGCCACCTCCCGGCATGTGCCCGGGGTGAAGTTCACCGGCATCATGCATCCGGGGCTGATGGGCACCGCACCCTCGGCGGCACTGCTGTCCAAGTGGAATGCCCGCGAGGGCGCGCTGATCGCCACCGATCCGCTGCGGGTGCCGCCGCTGGCGCTGCCACCCGAACCGCGCGACGCCATCCTGGGTTCGCTCACCGGCGGTGAATTCGACCGTGCCGCAGCCGAAGCCGCGCGCACCGCGCCGCCCCGCGAGAACGGCGGCAATCAGGACATCAAGAATCTCACCCGGGGCAGCCGCGTCTTCTATCCGGTCTTCGTGGACGGTGCGAAGCTCTCGGTCGGCGATCTGCACTTCTCCCAGGGCGACGGTGAGATCACCTTCTGCGGCGCCATCGAGATGGGCGGTTTCATCGATCTGCGCGTGGATCTGATCAAGAACGGTATGGAGCTCTACGGCGTCAGCGAGAACGCCATCTTCATGCCCGGCAACGAGGGCCCCAATTACACCGAATACCTTGCCTTCTCGGGCACCTCGGTCACCCTGTCCGGCGAACAGCGCTACCTCGACTCCCAGCTCTCCTTCGAACGCGCCTGCCTGCACGCCATCGACTACCTCACCAAATTCGGCTACTCCCCCGAACAGGCGTACCTGCTGCTCGGCGCGGCCCCCATCGAAGGCCGCTTCTCCGGCGTCGTCGACATCCCCAATTCCTGTGCCACCGTCTACATTCCGACCGCCATCTTCGATTTCCCCATCGCGCCAACGGCTTCCGGCCCGGTGCGCATCGATCCCGGTATGGGAGCCCCTCACGCCACCCGCTGAATCTCGCCCGAGTTGGCGGCGGATTCGAGCGAGACGCCCTTGGTCTCGGGTGCGCCCCATACGCAGATGCCGAAGCCGACCGCGGTCAGGGCCGCGGCGGCCAGGAAGGTGGGGCCCATGCCGAGGTGGTCGAGGGACCAGGGTAGGAGGTAGGTGCCCAGGGCCGCGCCGATGCGGCTGACCGAGGTGGCGACGCCTACGGCGGTGGCTCGAATGTGGGTGGGGAACAGCTCATTCGGGTAGGTCCAGTCCAGCACGTTCGGGCCACCGCAGAAGAAGGCGTAGAGGCAGAGCATGAGGAAGCCGAGCAGGGCGGGCATGCTGGGCCAGACGCCGATGAACAGCACCGGCAGGATCATCAGGCCGAAGCACCAGACGATGACGGGGCGGCGGCCGACGGTGTCGATCAGGCGCATGGCGGGCAGACAGCCGATCAGGAAGACCAGGCTGATCAGGGCGGTGCCGAGGGTGTCCATCCAGGTGCCCTCGGGCATGCCGAAGGAGGACAGGATCTGCGGGCCGAAGGTCAGCATGGCGAACAGCACCGCCACCTGACACAGGAAGAAGCCGCAGCAGAACACGATTCGCTTGCGATAGCGCGGGGAGAACAGCTCCCGCAGTGAGCCGTGCGATTTATCGGTGCTGTCGGCCTCGATGAGTTCGGCGGGATTCACCCGCACGTGCAGGTACTTCTCGACCATATCCGCGGCTTTATCGGATTTGCCGTGCTGTGCCAGCCAGCGCGGCGATTCCGGCGCGGTGGTCTGCCGGACGATCAGGAAGAACGCGCACAGCACCGCACCGCTGGCCAATTGCCAACGCCAACTGCCGTTCCCGGCGAAGGTCAGCAGCAGATAGCCGGTCACGTACGCCATCACCGACCCCAGATACCAGGCCACGATCTGGAAGCCGAGCAGTTTGCCGCGCTGTTTGACCGGCAGCCACTCCCCCAGCAATGAGGTGGCGATCGGATAGTCCGCCGCCACCGCCATGCCCAGAATGAACCGCAGCAGCACGATGAGCCAGGTGGATTCGGCCCAGAACGACAGAATCGAACAGGCCGCCATCACCACCAGATCGGCCGTGTACATGACCTCGCGGCCGATCTTGTCGGTCAGCACCCCGAAAAGCGCGCCGCCGACGAACATCCCGACCAGCGCGGCAGCGCCGATCAATTGGATATCCCCGGTGCTCAGATCCAATTCGGCGGTCATGCCGATGAGCGCGGTGCCGACGATGCTGAGGATGTACCCGTCCAGCAGTGGCCCGCCCGAACAGGCGATGGCCAGCCGTTTATGGAAGCCGGTGAAGGGCGCCTCGTCGATGACCGTGCTCATCCGACCTCCTCGGCAGTGCATCGACAGGCATTCAGCGAATATTTGGCAATCTTCGCGAAGGTACCCGGCCGACGCTGCCGCAAACCCGGCTGACACGCCATCCCGGCATGTCGATCAACCCCGCGCCCGGCCATCGCCACCGCCGCGGAAATCGGGTACCGTCCGAGGTACCTATTCAACGAGTTGCATAAGAGGTGGCGATGAACTCCTTCCGCAAGGCCGTGGAAGCCCGTGATGAGCAGGCGATCGAGGCGCTGCTGGCTGATGATGTGGTGTTCACCAGTCCGGTGGCCTTCAAGCCCTATCCGGGCAAGCCCGTGACCGCGGCGATCTTGCGCGGCGTGCTGCGCGTCTTCGAGGACTTCGAATACGTGCGCGAGATCGCCGATGCCAATGGCCGCGATCACGCCCTGCTGTTCGAGGCCACCGTGGACGGTAAGAAGATCAACGGCTGCGATTTCCTGAAGTACGACGAGAACGGCAAGATCGTCGACTTCACCGTGATGGTGCGCCCGCTCTCGGCGGCACAGGCCCTCGCCGCGGCGATGGCCGGGCAGTTCGAGCAGATTCAGCAGGAGGCGGCCGCGCAGATCGCCCGCGAGGCGACCGCGTAATACGTTGCGGCGCTCAGGTGTTGCGCTCGGGAATCTGCTCGAGCGCCCACCGCGCCCACTCCTGATTCATGGCGGCGAACCGCTCGCCCCATTCCATCGCGATGCGGCCGTAGACCGACAGATCGCTGTCATCCCAATCGACGTTCGCGCCCAGCTCGTGTAGTTCCGACTCGGCGTTCACGTACAGCTCTTCGACATCGGTCAGGTACGCGCGCGCCTGCGCCCGGCCGATCTGCCCGAGGAAGAACACCCGCATCAGCATCTCGTTGCGCGGCTGCCGTTTCGGCCGGGTGTCGGTGAGCCATTCCCGCAGCTGTTCCAGCCCCGCCTCGGTGACGCTGTACTCCTTGCGCCCGCGCGCGCCCTCGTCCGACACCTTGATCAGTTCGGCATCGGCGAGCTTGGTGAGCTCGGTGTAGATCTGGCTCTGGGTGGCGGGCCACACCTGACCCAGCGAGATCTTGAACCGTCGCACCAGGTCGTATCCACTCGAAGGCTCTTCGGCCAGCACGCCGAGGAGGGCAAATCGAAGGCTCATGGCACTCATCCTACATTCCACTATTGACATGTCGACTTAGGAGGTTCTAACTTCGACATGTCAGATTAGGAATGTCACGCCGAGGAGCTATCGAAGATGTCCTACTTGCGCACCTTCGCCCCGTGGATCGTCTACGCGGTGATCCCCTCCGAATACTGGAAGTGGGCCGCCCTCATCGCCTTCGGCATCTCCGCCGCCACCGTCGCCCGCCAGACCCGCGCGGGCCAGGCGCTGGACGCCCAGCTCATGGATATCGGCTCCGCGGTGTTCTTCGCCGCGCTGACCGTGCTGGCGTTCGTCAATCCCGATACCGCGCTGCACCCGTACTCGCCCGCACTGTCCTCGGGCGTACTGGCGCTGATCGCGGGAATCTCACTGGCACTGCGCAATCCGTTCACGCTGCCGATCGCCAAGCAGAGCACGCCGCGCGAGCTGTGGGACAACCCGGTCTTCATTCGCACCAGCTACATCATCACCTCGGTATGGGCGGCCAGCTTCGCCATCGGGTGCGTGGCGCTCGCACTGCTTGCACACACCGACGGACCGCGCACCATCGCGCAGATCGCGGCCTTCGTCATCCCGGTCGTATTCACCCTGCGCTATGTCGCTTACATTCAGGGCAAGGCCCGCAAGATGGCGGATCCGGCATGACCACGACGCCCCCGCACCTGGCCGGGAACTACGCACCGGTCACCGAAGAGCTGACCGCACAGGAACTTTCGGTCACCGGCCGCATTCCGCCCGAACTCACCGGCTGGTACCTGCGCAACGGCCCCAACCCGCACGACGCCGCCTCCGGACACTGGTTCACCGGTGACGGCATGGTGCACGGGGTCCGTCTCGAAGGCGGCCGGGCCGTCGCCTATCGCAATCGCTGGGTGCGCACCAGCACCTTCACCGACGGTGCGAGCCCCTACGGCGCGGACGGATCCCGCGATCTGACGGCCGGCGTGGCCAATACCCATGTCATCCGCCACGCCGGGCACACCCTCGCGCTGGTCGAATCGTCACTGCCCTACGAATTGACCGCCGAACTCGATACCGTCGGCCCCTACGATTTCGACGGTGCGCTGCGCACCGCCATGACCGCGCATCCCAAAACCTGCCCGCGCACAGGCGAATTGCACTTCTTCGGCTATGAGGTGACCGGCGAGCCGTATCTCACCTATCACCGGGCCGACGCGAATGGCGAACTGCTGCTGAGCCGTCCTATCGAGGTGCCCGCCCCGACCATGCAGCACGATTTCGCACTGACCGCCGAACACGTCGTATTCCTCGATCTCCCGGTGGTTTTCGACCGGGAGGCCGCCGCCTCCGGCGGTATGGCCTTCCGGTGGAGCGACGACTACCGGGCACGACTGGGCGTACTGCGCCGCGATGATCCGCACGGCGCGATCGCCTGGTTCGAGATCGCGCCCTGCTATGTCTTCCACACCCTCAACGCCTTCGACGCGGACGGCCGGGTGATCCTCTACGCCATGCGCTATCCCGAACTGTGGCGCACCGACGCGGACACCTTCACCGAGGCCACGCTGTGGCGCTGGACCATGGACCTGGCCACCGGCACGGTGCGCGAGGAGCAGATCGACGATCGCGCGGCCGAATTCCCGCGCGTGGACGACCGGCTGCTCACCCTGGACTCGCGCTTCGGCCACGCGACCGTATCGGGGAAGTCCCGGCTGACCGGCGAAGGCGGCGCGCTGGTGCGCTACGACCTGCACACCGGCGCGCACACCGCGCACGAATTCGCCGCCGGACTGGTTCCCGCAGAGGCGGTTTCGCCCCCGCCGACGAAACACTCACCGGCGGCGGCTATCTCATGACGTACGTCTACAACCACGCCACCGACCGCAGCGATCTGACCATCCTGGACGCGAGCGATCTGACGGCCCCGCCGGTAGCCACCATCGGTCTACCGCAACGGGTTCCGTACGGCTTCCACGGCAGCTGGCTGCCGGATCTCCAGCCCTAGGCGCTGCCGCTGAAAATACCCTTGCAGGTCACGCCCGACTCACCGCTCAGGCTCATGGCCGAACCGAAGGTGGCGCAATCGCGCGGCCCGCCATTGACCGACCCCAGGGCCAGCCCGGTCGGCGACAGCGCCGAACCGGCATCGAGCCCCTCGGCCAGCGGCACCGCGCGGCTCGCACCACCTCCCGCGATCACGAAGCAGAGGCTCACCGCCGCAACACCTTCGGCGAGCAATAGCCCGGCACGGGACACCGACATGGGTTTTCTCCTGTTCACGCACGCGGACCGACAGGTCGGCGTGCGCGGAACTGTACCCGAGTGGTACGCCGCGCAACCTCGGTCCGGGCTGTGAATTCGCTTTGAAGGCCCGCCGCGCACCGAACGCGGCGACCGGGTACGGTTCGCGAAACCCGTTCCGGCACTGCGGCTCTGTTCGAGGTCGAGATCGTGACCGCGAACGACGAGTGACTGGAGTGCATGAAAATGGCTGATCTGCGGGGCCGCACGGTGGTCGTGACGGGGGCGAGTTCCGGAATCGGCGCGGCCGCCGTACGCCGCTTCGCCGAACTCGGGGCGCGCGTCACGGTGGTCGGGCGGTCACCGGAGCAGACGCGCGCGGTGGCCGAATCCATCGACGCCGAACACCATATCGCCGACTTCACCCGGCTCGACGATGTGCGCGAACTCGCCGACAAGCTCAGCGAACGGCCGATCGACATCCTGGCCAATAACGCGGGCGGCGTCTTCGCCGGTCGCCGCCTGACCGCCGACGGGCACGAAATGTCTTTCCAGGTCAATCATCTCGCGCCGTTCCTGCTCACCAATCTGCTCCTGCCCAACCTCGACGGCGCGCGTGTGATCAACACCGGCAGCGTCGCCTATCGCACGGGCAAGCTCGACCTCAACGATCCGGACGCCCAGGGCGGCCATCGCGCCTACGGTGCGGCCAAACTCGCGCTGCTGCTGTTCACCCGCGAATTGGCGCAGCGCGCACCGCGACTCACCACGAACATCTTCCACCCCGGCGGTATCGGCACCGGGGTCATGCGCGAGACCCCGATCCTGGGCCGTCTCATGGTCATCGGACGCCACGTGCTGCCCACCCCGGACACCGGGGCGGCCCCGATGATCCATCTGGCGACGGTAGAGGACCCCGCGTCGATCAACGGGGCGTACTTCAACAAGCTGCGCCGCCAGGAACCCACCCATAAGCAGGTCACCGATCCGGCCGTCGGCCGCGAGCTCTGGGATCTCTCCGCCCGGCTCACCGGCCTGACCGCCGACTAGACGCGGGTCAGGTATCGCGCCGCGCACGGGCGCGGCGCTTGCCCTCGTGCATGGCCTGTACGCGGGCGACCGGGATGGTGTGACCGTGTTCGATCAGGTCCGCGGGCAGGACCTGCGGGTCCGGCATCTGCTCGGCCCAGGGATCGCGGTCACCGAGTTCCTTCAGAGCGGTGCGGATGGTGAAATCCCGCGGGTGGATCTGCCCGAGATCGGCCCAGCCGATCGGGAAGGACACGGTGGCCCCGGGCCGAATGCGGGGGCTGTATGCCGCAACCACCGTCGCGCCGCCCGCGCGGGTGGAGTCCAGGAAAACCTTGCCGCCCCGGTCTTCTCGAATGAACGCGGTGGTGGCCAGCGCCGGATCGAGTCGCTCGGCGCGGACCGCGATGGCGCGGGTGGCGGCCGCCGCATCCTCGATATTCACATCTTTGACGGGAACGAAGATGTGAACGCCTTTGGCCCCACTGGTTTTCACCGCACCCGAGAGACCATCGTCCGCCAGGGCCCGGCGAATGAGTTCGGCCGCGCCGACCACCTGATCGAACGGCTGATCCGGGGCCGGATCGATATCGAGTACGAGATGCGTTGGGCCACCGGCATAGTCGACGAGCTCCTCGGCGAGCAATAGCGTCACGTGGTACTCCACCGCGCGCTGATTACCGAACCAGAGCAGCGTGCGCAGGTCATCACAGAGTGCGTAGGAGATCTCGCGCTTGGAGCTGTCCGCCCACATCGTCTTGCGCGGCACCCACTCCGGGGTGTACTTGGGCAGGTTCTTCTGCATGAACGGCTCCTGCCCGGGCCGCACCCGCACCACCGACAGCGGCCGGGCGCGCAGGTTGCGCACCAGCCGCTCCCCCACCGCCTCCAGATAATCGATCAGCTCACCCTTGGTGGCGTCCGCACCATCGAACAGCGGACTGTCCAGACTGCTGAACTTCAGACCGTCGCGAACCCCGTCACCCATGGGCCCCACCCTGCGCCCGCACCCGCCTCCCGTCAAGCATCCGGGCGGATCGGACCCGCTACATGGCCGGGAGTCGCTCCCCCTGCACCAGTTCCATATCGAGTTCCACGCGCAGCGTCGCACCCACCGCGGCGATGCCCGCGCGCACCATGGCGTTGTAGTCGATGGCGAAATCGTCTCGGTGCAAGAGGGTTTCGGCGTGGAAGGCCACTCGCACGCCGCCCCAGGGGTCCGGGCCGTAGCCGCCGTAGGTGACGGTGAGTTCGACCGGGCGGGAGCGGCCGTGCAGGGTGAGTTCACCCGGCATCACCCACGTGTCGCCGCCGGTGCGACGAAAACCGTTGCCCGCGAACGTGATCAGCGGGAAGCGTTCGGCGTCCAGGAAATCCGCGGAGCGCAGGTGCGCATCGCGCATGCCGACCCCGGTGTCCACGGCCGCCGCCTTGATCTCGGCGTATCCGGTGGACCGCTCGAAGTTCGCGGCGATCTCCAATCGCCCGCTCACCTCGGCGAAACGCGCCTTGATACCGGCGATTCCGAGATGCCGGGCGGTGACCAGCACGGTGGAATGCGCCGGATCGATGGTCCATGGGCCCGGCGGCGGCAGCGCCACCGTATTCGCCTCGGGCTCGAGGCGGACCTCGCCGAGCGCACCGCCACCGGTGGCGGCGATGCGAGCGAGCTGGGCCACCGGCTGATGACCGGGCGCGGTGACCACCGCGGTATGGGTACCGGGCGGCAGCGGTTCGGTCATCGCGACCCCGCTCGCATCCGATGTCGCCCGGGCCAATTGCCGACCTGCCAGGTCGGTGACGATCAGCACCGCACCCGGCATGGGCCAGCCCGCCGAACTCCGGATCCGGGCGGTGAGACCGGTCATGATCCCTCCGTTGACCATTCGACGTCATCCTGCTCGGCCGCAACCGTACCCAGGTCGTAGCCCAGATGCATATCGTGCACGATCTCCCCGCCGGTGAGCCGAATTCGACTGTGTACCGCAGGATATCCGCGCGCGATGACCGTGTACCCGCCTTCGACGAGATCCGGCACCGTATAGCGGCCGTGCGCATCGGTGCGAGTGGCCCCGACCTCGGTGCCCGCCGCGTCCAGAATGGTGACCGAGGCGTCCGGCAGCGCCCGGCCCTCGGCCCACACCGTGCCGGTCAGCATGGCCATCGCGGTCAGTTCCAGATCGAAATGCAGCAGTCCGCTGTCCGGCACCACCACCGAGGTGGCCTGCGGCCACATATGCGCGGCCGCCGCCACCAGCGTGTACGCGCCCGCGACCACACCGTTGCAGAGATAGCCGCCGTCGGCCCCGGACACCGCCGCGCCGACCACCTCACCGCGGGCGTCGGTCAGCGTGATGCTCGCGCCCGCGAGCGGTCCGCCGCGACCGGCGATGCGGATGATGCCGGACAGCTCGCCCGCACTCTGCAGTGTGATATCGCGCTGCTGCGGATGGGTGTCGATGGCGACATTGACCGCGGTCGGCAGATGTCCGGCCGCCGAGACGATCAGCACATAGCTGCCCGCGGCGGGCGGTTCGATGCGATAGCCGCCGCCGCTGTCGCCGGTGGCGCGCGAAACCTGGTGTCCGCGTTGATCGATCAGGGTGACGGCGGAATCGGGAATCGGGCGGCCGTCATCGCGCCGCACCTGTCCCACGATCGCGCGCACCCGCCCGGCGGCCGGTGCCGCGCCATTGGTCGCCGAGGCCGCCACGGTGGCCACGGGTTTCACCTCGAGATCATCGTTCTCGGCGTTATGCGCCTCCGCCAGTACGGGTTCCGGCTGCGAGATGGCGCGCGCGGCCCCGTCCCACACCTGATCCTCGGCCCACTCGGCCTCGGAAACCGCTGCGGGATCCACGGTTTGCGGCGCGGCGGGCGCGATGTCCTGGAGCGGGATCTCCTTCATGAACAGCAGCACTATGCACGCGACCAGCGCCACGCCGGCCGCCGCCCAGAACACACCGTGCATGGCGTTGGTGAAGCCGATCAGAATGGGGTCCCGCACCATTGCCGGAAGTGCCGCGATACCGGCGGTATTGGACTGCACACTGTCGAGCTTGGAGGCGTCGAACCCGGGCGGCAGATGACCGCCGAACGCGTCGATGATCTTGTTCGGCAGCAGATTGAACAGAATCGTCAGGAAGACCGCGACACCGAGCGTGCCGCCGACCTGACGGAAGAAGGTCGCCGACGCGGTGGACACACCCATATCCGAACGCGGACCGGCATTCTGGACCGCGATGATCAGCGTCTGCATACAGCCGCCGAGTCCGAGGCCGATGATGCCGCTGTAGAGCAGCGGCTGCCACAGCGCGCTGTCATAGTGCACCGTCGCGTACAGCGCACCGCCGCAGGCGATGATGAACGTGCCCGCCACCGGCAGAATCTTGTAGCGCCCCGTGCGTTTGGTGACCTGCCCCGAGATGAGCGAGCCGATCATGATGCCCGCCACCAGCGGCAGCATCAGCAATCCGGCCTTGGTCGGTGAGAACCCGCGCACCACTTGCAGATACAGCGGCACCATCGAGATCGCGCCGAACATGGCGATACCGACGATGAAACCGCCGATGATGCACACCGTGAAGGTCGAATTCTTGAACAGCCGCAATGGAATCAGCGCGGCGTCCTTCATCAGGTATTCGATACCCAGGAATAACGCCAGGCCGATCACGCCGATCACGTAGCACAGGATCGAGCGGCCCGAACCCCAGCCCCAGCCGCGTCCCTGTTCGGCGACGATCAGCAGCGGCACCACGCAAATGCTCAGTGCCACAGCGCCACCCCAGTCGACCCGGAGTTGACGGCGCTCCTGCGGCAGGTTCAGCACCTTGGCCACCACCACCAGCGCGATCACACCGATCGGCACATTGACCAGGAACACCCAGCGCCAGCCCTCCAGACCCCAGAGGTGATCGAAACCGGAGAACCAGCCGCCCAGCACCGGCCCGAGCACCGTCGCGATACCGAAGACCATCATGAAATAGCCCTGGTATCTGGATCTTTCGCGCGGCGGGACGATATCGCCGATGATCGTCATGGCCAGCGACATCAGCCCGCCCGCGCCCAGCCCCTGGAAGGCCCGGAACCCGGCCAGCTCGTACATCGAGGTGGCGAAGGTGCAGGCCGCCGAACCGATGACGAACAGCCCGATCGCGGTGAGGAAGAAGGCTTTTCGCCCGTAGATATCCGCGAGCTTGCCGTACAGCGGGGTGCTGATGGTGGCGGTGATCAGGTATGCCGTTGTCGCCCAAGCCTGCTGATCGAACCCGTGCAGGCTGTTGGCGATCTTGACGATGGCCACGCTGACGATGTTCTGGTCGAGCGCGGCCAGGAACATGCCCAGCAGCAGACCGGACAGAATGGTGAGGATCTGCCGGTGCGAGAGCTGCGGCGGACCGCCCGCCTGCTGTTCCGGTGACGCCTCGATCGTCGCACTTGTCATAGTTCGGGGACCTATTTCGATTCGATTGGCACAGTGGTTGTCTCGATGTCGTGCACGAGCCGGTCGAGCAGGTCGATCAGGGTGTCGCGATCGGCCGCGGGCCAGTCGGTCAGCAATCCGGCCAGCCAGAGATTGCGCCGCCGCCGGTTCTCGGCGAATACCCGCTCCCCCTCCGCGGTGGCGGTCAGCACGCAGGCGCGGCCGTCGATGGGATCCGCGCCGCGCGCCACCAGGCCGTGTGCGACAAGGGTTCTGGTCTGGCGGCTGATGGTCGAGATCTCCGCGTGCAGCAGTTCGGCGAGTTTGCCGGTGCGCTGCGGACCATCGTGGACCAGACAGAAGAGCACGGCGTAGGCGAGTTGTTCCAACCCGTCCGGGCCGTGCTTGATCACCCGATGTTTGGACCTGCCGATCGCCCGCATGAGACGGACCAGCACGGAGCCGAGCTGATCGGCCGCATCGGGTTCGGTTGTGGCGCTTGGATCACGGGCGACGATCGCCATGATCGATCCTTCACGATTACGCTTATTACTTAGCTACTACAACTACTTGCAGTTGCCAACTATACACACGGCGAGCATCGGATTGAAGGCCCGGAAATTCAGCGATGACCGTCCGCGCGCGGCGGTTCGACGCGCACCAGCCCCGACTGGAACGCGATCACCACCAGCTGCGCGCGATTCTGCACACCGACCTTCGACATGGCGCGCTGCACATGGGTGCGCACGGTCAGCGGGCTGACGTACATCTTCTCGGCGATCTCCTCATTGGACAGCCCCTCCGCCACCATGGCCACCACCTCGCGCTCGCGAGCGGTGAGCACTTCGAGGGATTCGGCGGCGCTGACCCGGCTTTCGGGCCGGGCCAGATAGCGCGCGATCAGCGAACGGGTCGCGGTGGGCGAGAGCAGAGCGTCACCGGCCGCGACCGCGCGAATGGACCGCAGCAGCTCCTCCGGGCCCACATCCTTGCCGAGAAAACCGCTGGCCCCGGCCCGCAGTGCCTGCGCCACATACTCATCCAGTTCGAACGTGGTCAGGATGAGCACCTTGGTCTCGCGCAATTCCGGATCGGCGCAGATCTCCTGGGTCGCGGTCAATCCGTCGACACCGGGCATGCGAATATCCATGACCACCACGTCCGGGCGCACCGCCTGCGCCGAATCGACCGCCTCGCGGCCGTTTCCGGCGATGCCGACGACCTCCATGTCCTCGGCCGAATCGATCAGCAGCCGGAAGGTTCCGGCCAGCAGCGCTTGATCATCGGCCAGCAGTACCCGGATGGTCATGAATTGTCCTCGTGGTCAGGGGTTCTCGGAGGTTCCAGCGGAAGTTCGGTGGTGACTTCGAAACCGCCGTCCGGTCTGCGCCCGGCCCGCAGATGACCGCCGACCGAGACCGCGCGTTCGTTCATACCGATCAGACCGTAACCCTGGCTGTCCGAATCCTGCTCCGAATCCCGTTCACCGCGAACGTGTTCGGCGCTCTCACCGCCGCCGTCATCGGTGACGCTGATGGTCAGCAGGATCCGGGAGTACACCAGCCGCACCGTCGCCGCCGCGGTGCCCGCATGCTTGGTGACATTGGTGAGCGCCTCCTGAATGATCCGGTACGCGGTCAGATCCGCGCCCGGGGACAGCGGACGTGGCACCCCGGTGATCGACAGCGACAGCGTCAGCCCGGTGCGCTCGAAAGAGGTGAGCAGCTCGGACAATTGGGCCAGGCCCGGCGTCGGCTCCAGCGGCGCGTCCGAATCATCCTCGCGCAGTAGGCCGACCGTGGCCTTGAGCTCACGCAATGCCGCCGAGGTGGTGCCCGCCAGCTGATCCAGCATCTCCTGCGCCTGATCCGGCTGACTGCGCAAAAGGTATGCGGCCGTGGAGGCTTGGGCATGCGCCAGCGCCATATGGTGCGCGACGATATCGTGCAGCTCCCGCGCGATGCGCAGGCGCTCCTCACCGACGCGCTGGCGCGCCTCCTCCTCGCGGGTGCGCTCGGCCAATTCGGCGCGCGCGTGCAGTGCGGCCAGGTAATTGCGGCGGCTGCGCCCGGCCTCGGCGAACGCGCCCGCCACCAGGACACCGGCGATCAGGGTGATGCGGCCACCGGTCAGCACGGGGTTGAAATGCTGGAAGAACGAGGCGATCAACAGTGCGACGCCCGCCACCATCGGCCAGACCTTGGCCGTACGAAGATCTTTCGACCAGTACCCGATCGAATACATCGCCACGAAGGACGCGCCCGCGGTCAACAGCGAGATCTCATAGCCCAGCGCCTCGATGGCGATCCCGCACACCGTCGTGATCACCAGCACCGTGCGCGGGAACTCGCGCCGCAGCAGCAGTGCCAGCGATGCCGTCGCCGAGAGGGCGAACACCGACATCGACGCCGGGCGCACCACCACCGGCCCCTGCCCGTTACCGTGATCCGCCAACCGGCTGGCATAGGTCGCCAGCACGCACAACAGGATCGCGACGACCACGTCCACGACGCGGCTGTGCCGGCGCGGCCACTGCGACCATTCGGCGGTCATAGGTGTTCCTCCTCGTTGAGAACCCTAATCGGACAACCCCGAAGCGACCGATAGGCCGCCCACCCGGGACGGCCCATCGATGCGTTCGGCTATCAGGCGCGAGCGGATTCCAGCTCCCGCTCCGGTTCGGCGATCTCCTTGCGGTTCAGGCTCTCGCCCTCCACATCCACATTCGGCAGGATCTTCGCCAGCCAGTCCGGCAGCCACCAGGCCTTATCGCCGAGCAGCGCGAGCACGGCCGGGACCAGGGTCATGCGGACGATGAAGGCGTCGAAGAAGACCGCCGCGGCCAGGCCCAGACCCATCATCTTGATCATCGCCTCACCGCCGCCGATGAAGCCGGAGAACACCGCGATCATGATCGCCGCCGCGGCCACCACCACCCGGCCGCTGTGCCGGAAACCGGTGACAATGGCGTCCTTGGCGCTCTCACCGTGCGCGTACGCCTCCCGCATCCGGGTGACCAGGAAGACCTCGTAATCCATCGCGAGCCCGAACACCACACCGATCAGGAAGATCGGCATCATGCTCATCACCGGCCCGGTCTGGTGCACGCCGATCAGGCCGGCCAGCCAGCCCCACTGGAACACCGCCACGATCACACCGAACGCCGCGCCCACCGAGAGCAGGAAGCCCAGCGCCGCCTTGATCGGCACCGCGATGGACCGGAACACCAGCATCAGCAGCAGAATGGCCAGGCCGACCACCACCGCCAGATACGGCAGCAGCGCGTCCGACATCTTCTGCGAGACATCGATATTCATCGCCGTCGCACCCGTGACCAGCACGGTCGCACCGGTCGCCGACTTCAGCGCCGTCGCCTCACCGCGCAGCTGGTTCACCAGATCCTTGGTATCGGTGGATGACGGGCCACTGGCCGGAATCACATTCAGCATGGCCGCGTCACCGGCCTGGTTGAACATCGCGGGCGACACCTCGACCACGCCCTTGGTGGTGGTGAGGGTCTTGACCGCCTGATCCACCGCGCCCTTCGGATCGGCGACACCCTTGACGTCGATCGCGATCATCAGCGGACCGTTGAAACCGGGACCGAATCCGGCGGCGAGCGCATCGTAGGCGCGGCGCTGCGTCGTCGAGGTCGGCTGCGCCTCATCACCCGGCATACCGAGCTCCAGGCTCGTCATCGGCAGCGCCAGCACACCCATGCCGACCAGGCCGATCAACAGCACCGCCACCGGGCGGCGCACCACGAATCGCGCCCAGCGCGTGGCCATTCCGGGCTTCTCATCCGGAATCTCCGTGGCGTTCAGGCCATTTCCGCTCGCCTGCCCCGCGATGGGCAGCACCCGGCGGAAAGCCTTGGGCATGACCGCGTTCTGGAAAAAGCCGAGGAGCGCGGGCAGCAGGGTCAGCGCGATGGTGACGGCGACGGCGACGGTGCCCGCCGCGGCCAGACCCATCTTGGTCAGCATCGGAATACCGACCACGGCCAGTCCGGCCAGCGCGATGACGACCGTCAGGCCCGCGAAAACCACCGCGGAACCGGCGGTTCCGACCGCACGACCCGCCGCTTCCTCGGCGCTGTAGCCCTCCGCCCGCTCGGTCCGGTACCGCGACACGATGAACAGCGCGTAGTCGATGCCGACCGCGAGCCCCAGCATCATCGCCAGGGTCGTTGTGGTGGTGGACATTCCGATGGTCACGATGGCGGCGATGCCGACACCGATGCCGATCAGCGCGGTCACCAGCGGCAACCCGGCGGCGGCGAACGCACCGAAGGTGATCATCAGAACAATGGCGGCGATGGCGATACCGATGGCCTCGGTGGCCCCGCCCATCTCGGGTTTGGGTTGCAGCGCCGACCCGCCGACCTCGACGGTGACCCCGGACCCCTTGCCCGCGTCGATCGCGTTGGTGAGCGCGTCATGACTGGCATCGGTGAGCTGATCGCTGGTCACGTTGTAGCTCACGGTCGCGTACGCGGTCGTGCCGTTCTTGCTCACCGCACCGGTCTGGAACGGATCGAGCACGCCCTTCACCTGCGTGCCGCCCGCGACCTCGGACACGATCTTCTCGACCGCGGCCTTGTTCGCGTCCGAACCTATCTGCTGTCCGTCCGGTGCGACGAAGACGATCCGGGCTTCCGCCCCATCGGATTTGGTGCCCGGGAAACGTTCCGCGAGCAGATCGAACGCCTGCTGCGACTCCGTCCCCGGAATAGAGAAGGTATCCGGCGGCGGAGTGGGCGCGCTGGCGGCCCCGGCCACCAGCGCCGCCATGATCCCCAGCCAGAGCACAACGACAAGCTTCCGCTTCTCGAACGCGAAGCGGCCCACCCGGTACAGGAATTTCGCCATGTGACAATGCTCTTGGTCGGCGTCTGTAGTCGGCATCGTGCACGTGAAGGCCGTTGCGCGTACTGCATCCGCAGTACGTCCGCCCCCGCCGTACGCGTTCCGCAGGTCCTGGAATGCCGTCGAATGCCCCCGAGGTGGCAGGCTGTCCCCATGGCCGATGAACAAGAAGTACCGAACGGGAATCTCGAGGCCCCGGCCGACGAGACGCCCGAAGAGGCGACCAAGCGCAAGTTCCGGGAAGCGCTCGCACGCAAGAATGGCCACCACACGGAGGCCGGAGCCGCCCAGAGCAATGCCAAAGTCCGCGGCACCCACGCCCAGGCGGGCGGTAAGCGCACCTTCCGCCGCCGGGCGGGCGGCTAACCCCCGGGTGTCCGCATGAGCGGGACGGGCCCCGCATCGGTGATACCGGTGCGGGGCTCTTCTTGTTTCGGCGCCGATTCTCTTCCCGCCGCACCGATGAATTCGATGCGCGAGCGCGGTCTACACCTACAGTCCGCACTCTGTGTACCGGTCAGGGAGGAAACCTGATGACCACTTCCGCACTGCCGCCCATTGTCGACGCCGCATCCTGGCGACGCGAACTCGACGCCCTGCGCGTCCGCGAGAAGGCCGCCACGCGCGAGCTCGACGCCATCGCCGCACAGCGCAGGCGGCTACCGATGGTTGAGATGCCCGACTACACCCTCGAGGGTGAGGAGGGTCCGGTTCGGCTGGCCGAAATCTTCGGCGACGCACCGCAGTTGATCGTCTACAGCCATATGTGGTTCGAGGGCGAGGAGTGGCAGTGCCCCGGCTGCACCGGATTCACCTCGCAGTACACCCGATTGGAGTTCCTGGCGAACTACGACGCGCGCTTCGTCATCGTCACCCAGGGACCCATCGACGAGGCGCTGGCCTACAAGCGGCGCGTCGGCAACAAGATGACCTGGTACTCCACCGCGAACAGCTCCTTCGGCGCGGATGTGGGCGCGCCGCCCGGAGCCGGTTTCGCGGTGAATGTGTTCCTGCGCGACGGGGATACGGTCTATCGCACCTGGCATACCGACGGGCGCGGCACCGAACAGCTCAGCCAGACCTTCCCGCTCATCGACCTGCTCCCCTACGGGCGGCAGGAGGAATGGCAGGACTCGCCCGCGGGCTGGCCGCAATCCCCCACCTACAGCCGCTGGGGCAGCTCGAAGGATATCGCCGCCGCCTACGGCGAACCGGGAGCCTGAACCAATCCGTCCGCCCGCGCCGGCGCGACCTGTGCGGCGGCGCGGCGGGCGGTGACCAGGTACAGGGCCACCAGCAGCACGCTCAGCCAGACATAGGAATCACCGACGAAGTGCTGCCACGGGGTCCAATGGGTTTCCTTGCCGTCCCCGCCCGGCAGCCAATTCTGCGGACCGTAGACGTACACCGCGACCGTGACCGCGGTGACCAGGTACCAGCCCGCCGCCGCACGCCAGGGCAGCCGGGTCGCGTATCCGATCATGGCGAGCACGGCGGGCGCGATCCACACCCAGTGGTGCGACCACGAGATCGGCGATACCAGCAGCGTGAAGACGGCATTGATGGCCAGCGCCAGCGGCGGCCGGTCCGCGGCCTGCCGCATGGCGGCCACCACCAGGGCCAGCACCAGCGCGCCCAGCACCAGCCACAGCAGGGTGAACAGCGGCTTGTGAATTCCGAAGCGCGCCAGCACGGCCTGAATCGACTGATTGGTGTGGAACGCGGATCCGCTCAGTCCGGACACATTGCCCATTCCGCCGAACCAGTACTCCGTCGACGACTTGGGCATGATCGGAAAGGTCAGCACGGTCGCGGCCGCACCCGTGATGGCCGCGGTCGCGGCGGCCTTGTAATCGCGGCGAATCAGGAAGTACAGCACGAAGGCCGCCGGGGTCAGCTTCACCGCGGCCGCGATGCCGACCAGCATGCCGCGCTTCCACTTCGGCTTCTCGGTCAGGCAGTCCGCCACCACCAGCGCCATCAGCAGCAGATTGACCTGCCCGAAATCGAGCGTCGAACGCACCGGCTCCAGCAGCAGCGCCAGCGGCGTGGCACAGGCGGTCGCGAACAGCGCCAGCTCCCGGCGACCCTGTTCCGGCCACACCCGGCGCGCGACCAGATACAGCGATAGCGCCAGCGCGACCACCGAGGTCACGAAGAACGCGAACCGGGCCGCATCCCACGGCAGCAGCGCGAAGGGCGACAGGATCACCGCCGCGAACGGCGGATAGATGAACGGCAGCCCGATCCCGATGGTGGTCTGCGGTAACTGCCCGTACAGATCACCGCCGTGCCGCAGCGTCTCGATCCCGATCCGGTACACCTGTAGATCGATGAACCCACCGGTGATCTTGGAGAACGGCCAGATCGGCCGGGTCAGGCACAGGTACGTGAAACCCGACAGCAACGCCGGAAGCAGCCACAGCACCCGCCCGAAACGGCGGTCCAGCGACTTCGGCACATCTACAGCGGTGGAACTACTCATCCGGACGAAGAATACCGAGGTCGGCTACGGCAATCGACCGGAGGCCGACCGGCACCGGAAAACTGTCCGGGAATGCCGGACGGCCCGGTGCCGGAATCGGGCTCAGTACGCGACCGTGAAGCGCGCGCCGATGAACGAATCCCGCTCGACCGCGTCCACGATGGCGGACGCGTAATCGCCTACGCTGATGCGACTTTCACCATCGGCGGCCACGATCGGGGTATCGCGGG
The DNA here is from genome assembly GCF_042269265.1 of Nocardia sp. NPDC056000. Classification (NCBI taxonomy): domain Bacteria; kingdom Bacillati; phylum Actinomycetota; class Actinomycetes; order Mycobacteriales; family Nocardiaceae; genus Nocardia; species Nocardia sp. NPDC056000. Next base: position 168,438 of record NZ_JBHJXS010000016.1, read on the forward strand.
CCTCGGCCCGATAGCTCCCGGTGGCCTCGCCCGGGACCAGGTGCACCGGCGGCGGGCTGACATAGGACCAGCGCACCCCGGTCTCGGAACTCCGGAAGATCTCCAGCGCCTCGGACTGATCCCGCGCCGTCTCCAGATACTGGGCCGGGAAATCCGGGGAGTCCACGAACCGCTGCCCCGGCGCGTACTCCAGGCTGCCGCCACCACCCAGGAACACCAGGCGATCCACACCGGCGAGCGGCAGCGCCTCCAGCAGCGCCGCCGCACCGCGCGGCACCAGGTGATCATCACCCTTGATGGCGACCACCACGGCATCGTGACCGGCGACGGCCTCCTTGATCGAGGTCGGATCGGTCACCTCCACCGCGCCCCGATCCAACGCGGTGACCGCGATGCCGCGGGCGGTGGCCGCCCGCACGACCGCACTGCCCAGGTTGCCGCGCGCGCCGATGACGGCGATCTTCAAGGGCTCCCGGCGCAGACCGTCGACGAAGTCCGCGATGAGCGGCGCGATCTCGGGCAGATTCTCCTCGAGCGCGAAATGCCCGGTGTCGAACAGATGCAGCGCGGCCTCGGGAAGATCACGCAGGTACGCGTGCGCGCCCGCCTCCGGGAAGAAGGCGTCGTTGCGACCCCAGAGGATGAGCGCGGGCGGGCGATGCTCCCGCAGCCACTGCTGCCAGACCGGATAGAGGTCGAGATTGCTGTGATAGTTCAGCGCGAGCTCGATCTGCGCGTCCTTGCGGCCCGGGAGATCCAGGAAATGCTGATCCAGGGTCCAGCCGTCCGGTGCGATGAGTTCGGTATCGGTGGTGCCGCCCTCGTACTGACTCCGCGTGACCGGCAGTTCCAGAATCTGCCGGACATTGTCCTCCGCGCCCGCGACGCCGGGCATATTGGCGCTCATCGCCCGGGCCATATCGGACAGGCCGTCGTCATAGGCGTTCGCGTTCTGAATGATCAGTCCCGCAATCCATTCCGGATGCCGGGTGGCCAGCCGGAACCCCACCGGACCGCCGAAATCGAAGGCGTACAGCACGAATCGATTCAGCTCGAGCGCATTCACGAAGCCCCCGACGATATCGGCCAGCCGATCGAAGGAGTAGCCGAAACCCGCCGGAACCTCGGTATGCCCGAACCCCGGATAGTCCGGCGCGACCAACCGGTACCGCCCGCCGAGCGCGTCCATCAATCGCCGGAACTGATGCGACGCCGACGGAAACCCGTGCAACAGCAGCAACACCGGCGCATCCGCCGGACCCGCGTCCCGATAGAAGACCCGCACCCCGTCGACCTCGACGAACCTGTGCCTGATGTGCGGAATATTCACTGCCGACCTCTCTGAAACACCTTCACCTATCCGGTCCACGATCAACCGTCCGCCGGACATGATCAAGAACGAATCACCCAATGGTCGTTAACCGGTGGTTGATGATGACGAGGGTCTTGGTCGCGTAATCGCCCGCGCCGGGCGGATCAAGATCGGACATCTCGTACCAATCGGGCGAAAGCTGTTGATTCACAGCATATTCGGAGCTTCGACGGGGCGAACCGACTGCGGGATTTCGAGCGGCCCGTGCGAAACTCGTTCGCGATGCTCACCTACTTCGAAGCGGTTGTCATCGGCGCGGTGCAGGGAGTCACCGAACTCTTCCCGATCTCCAGCCTGGGGCATTCGGTCCTGTTGGCGGACTGGCTCGGGGGCGCCTGGCGCGAACTACCGCAGGACGACGAAAGCCCCTCGGACACACCGTATCTGGCGTTCGTGGTGGCATTGCACGTGGCGACGGCGGTGGTGCTGCTGTGGCACTACCGGCGCGACTGGCGCTCCATCACAACGGGTTTCGCCGTATCGCTGCGCACCGGGCGAATCGATACCGTGCCACAGCGGCTGGCCTGGCTGATCGTCGTCGGCAGCGTGCCGGTGGCCGTCCTCGGCCCGCTGCTACAGCACCCGCTGCATGAGCTGTTCTCCAGTCCTTTCGCGGCCGCGCTCTTCCTCACGCTCAACGGCGTGGCGCTGATCGTCGGCGAGGCGCTGCGCAGGCGCAATGAACCCACGCTCGCGGAGTACGGGCGGCGCTTCGCCCGCCGGGAAACCCGTCGCTCGATGTTCACCACCGCGGAACTGCCACGCCTGCAAGCGGATCGGCCGCTGGCCGCGCTCACCACCGTCGACGCCCTCGGCATCGGCATGGTGCAGGCCGGGGCCCTGCTCACGGGTTTCAGCCGCGCCGGGCTGGCCATGGTCGGCGGCCTGTGGCGCGGCCTGGAGCATGAGCACGCCGCCAAATTCGCCTTCATGCTCGCCACCCCGGCCATCCTGGGCGCGGGCCTGTACGACCTGCACGATCTGTCGGGTGCCTCCAGCTCCGATATCGGCCCGATCCTGCTGGGCGCCTTGGCCTCCGGCATCTCCTCCTGGCTCGCGGTGCGCTACCTCGAGCACCACTTCCGCACCCGGACCCTGCTCGTCTTCGCCCTCTACTGCCTGATCGCGGGCACCGTCTCGCTACTGCACTTCGGCTGACGCCGACGGCCGGACGACGAAGGCCCGGTCCTGATGAACCGGGCCTCGATGGGAGTCGTCAGTGCGTGGGGCGCGTGGTCCATCTCGGATCACGCCACTGGCCGAGATCGAAGTAGAGGGTGGTCATGGAGTCCCACATGGTCGACCAGGACTGCTTGGGGTCCTGGCATTTCCACACCGAGACCATGCGATCGATGCCGGGGATGCCCATCGGGTCGTCGAGCCGGGCCACGCGTTCGACCTTGCCGAAGCGGGAACGCAGGTCGGGTTCGGCGGTGTCCAGGCCGACAAAGACCACCGTGGTGGCACTGTCCGGGGGCGGGCCGAAGAAGCCGAAGCCGCGGCTGGGGCTGTAGGTGGCGGGCAGGTCGTACCGGCCGCCCAGCTCCTCGATGGCGCCCGCCTGCCAATAGCCTTGGGCGACAATGGCGGAGTTCGATTTCTGTTCCGGCGTCAGGGTGCCGTACCCGGTGTCGACGGCCGCAACGAGCTTGTCCCAATTGGTGGTACCCCACAGGCCCGAGCGGAAGCCCAGGTCGATGGCGTCGTAGGTCTGGGTGCGCCAGCTGGACGGCAGCGGCATCAAGGTCAGCGTGCCGATATAGGTCACCACGGTGACCGCGATGAGCGGGATCATCGCGAGGTTCATCCAGCGCTTGCGGTCGAATTGCCAGAAGGTGACCGCACCGAGGGCGAACATGGCGGGGAAGAAGCCGGTCGGATAGTAGGGCCGGCCGTGCGTGATGATGACGAATACGGTCATGATGACGAGCGCGGCCGCGATGAAGCGGTACGGCCGCAGCGATTCCATCTTCCACACGCCCCAGAATCCGGCGGCGATCATCAGGGTGCCCAGGAATCCGGCCAGGCCGAGCCACTGCGGCAGGAATCCGATCGGACCGTAGCCGGTGGCGTCCTGTTCGGCGCCGATGATCTTGCCCATGGCCAGCTGCGGCCAGTTGTGCCGGGACTGCCAGATGAGAATCGGCACCAGAGACAGGGCCAGGATCGCACTCGCCATCCACAGCGCGGGGCGGCGCAGCACCTCCCGGGGACCGCAGGCGATGACCGCCAGGCCCAGGCAGGCCCAGACGATCGGGATCATCCACTTCACCTGCATATCCACCGCGGCCACGAGTCCCGCCACGATGATCAGCCGGTCCTGCCTGGTGCGAACCCAGCGAATGAGCAGCCAGGTGATCACGGCGGTGAGGGTGGCGTCGAAGGAGAAGGTGCTCAGGGCGACCTGGGTCACCACCAGGTAGGACGTCGCATAGGTGCCCGCGGCGAGCATCTGGACGCGGCGATTGCCGCGGAGCTCGTAGGCGATCAATGCCGCCACCACGATCGCGCCGACGCACATCAGCACGGCCGGGAACCGCAATGCGATCAGCGAACCGGGTGCCAGCACATCCGCTATCCGGGCGAAGAGCGGCACCACCACGCCCTGATCGGCGTAGGTGTAGTCGAGTCGCCGGCCGGAGGAAAGGAAATAGAGTTCGTCGCCGAAGAAGTCATAGCGGCCGGCCGTCACGGTCAGCGCTATCCCGGAGATCAATGCGATCAGGGCCACACCGCGGAAAGCGAACTGTGGATGAGGTGGATGAGTATGCCTATCCGAAATAACCTGTGGCTCGGCGCGAAGCGCAAAGACCGATGCCATGAACTGCCCCCAAGAGCTTTCCGACAGACGCGTTCGACGCCGCTACACGGTGGTGTCGCGCGCGATCTGTTCGCTGGTGAACCGATTCCTCCCCGGCAGCGAACTTGATGAGCGCGCACGCTCGGACCTGCTCGGATTGTGCAATTTTGTGAAATATTAGTTTGTATCACTGGAACCCGCAAATGGACCACGGGGGCTCGTGATAGCCGTTTGCTTTGAATGAATGTGACCCAGGTTACGAATTCCGACATTGCCCGCCGACGGCCGGGGATTCGATCCGGAGAAACGGAAATACCTGTTACTCGCCGGTTTCTATTCACGCGCAGTTCCCCGACAGTGACAATACGTGCCAGGTGCCCCCGAAACTATTGGCATGTCTTTATTCTAAAAATATGTTATTTCACTAAGTGGGCGCCAAGTCGATTCAACGACGAAGGCCCGGTCCGTGTGGACCGGGCCTTCGTGTCAGTGGAGCTGCCGGGAATCGAACCCGGGTCCTCCGCCGCATTTTCAGGGCTTCTCCGTGTGCAGTTCGCAACGTCTCTACTCGGATCTCTCAGTCATGCGAACAAGCCGAGATGACGATCCCAGTCGCTGTTGGATGTTCCGTTCGACTCCGCGACCGAGCCGAACGGTAAGCCCTCTAGCTGATGCCAGGGACCGGGTCGAGGGCGAACCCGGGCTGACAGACACGCTCTACTGCTTAGGCAGCGAGAGCGTAGTCGCGCTGATTGGAATCGGCGCTTATAGGGTTGCAGCGACGCTTATACAGTGGTCTCCTGCCTGCACTGACACGCTTCCCCTGAATCAACGTACGCAGTCGAAACCGTTCAGCCCCGTCTGTGTTCACCGATTCGAGTGAACTGCCCGGCTCGCACCGGGCGATTCATATTAACACCACCCAAACAGCGGATCATCCCATTATCCGCGCGTCACGCGGGGTGTTCGCCGATGACGAACCCGGGCTCAGCGCATACCCTTGATCCGGCGGCCGATCTCACGGGTGACCTCGCGCTCGGCATCGCGCTTGGCCAGGTCCTGCCGCTTGTCGTAGTCCTGCTTACCGCGAGCCAGGGCCAGCTCGACCTTCACCTTGCCGTCCGAGAAGTACATGGACAGCGGCACCAGCGTGAGACTGGACTCCTTGGTCTTGCCGACCAGCTTGTCGATCTCGCGGCGATGCAGCAGCAGCTTGCGCGTACGCCGCGGCGCGTGATTGGTCCAGCTGCCGTGCGAGAACTCCGGCACGTGCAGACCACGCAGCCAGACCTCACCGTCATCGATCGTCGCGTAGGCGTCCACCAAAGACGCCTTCCCCTCGCGCAGGCTCTTCACCTCGGTACCCACCAGCGCGATCCCGGCCTCATAGGTGTCGATGATCGCGTAATTGTGCCGCGCCTTGCGGTTGCTGGCGATTACCTTGCGCCCCTTCTCCTTCATGCTCCCTCTATCGTCGCGTCGCCCGGCACGGAACACCTTCCGCACCGAGCTGTGTCCCGGGCGCCGATCCCGGCCCCGGTCGAACCGCTGTCGTCTATATCGCGACCCAGAGTAATGGCCGCGGCCGACCGATTATTCCGGAGCACGTACCCCACTCCGTGCCGGGACCGCGACCCGCGACCCCTACTCCGGGAGTCGTGACCCGATGCCCGCGTCGAGCACGACCTTCGCGCCCGGTGCGGTGGCGACCTGCAGGGTGCGCAGGCGCAGCAGCGCCGGGTGCTCGTCGAGCAACTTGGCGGTATTGGCCAGCGAACGCAGCGCGGCCGCCTCGGCACGGGCCCGCTCCAACTCGGCACGACCGCGCTCACGGGCCAGCACCGTCTCCAGCGCGGCCTTGCGCAGCTCGCCCGGCAGCATCAGATCCTTGGCCCGGAGTCCGGACACCTTGATTCCGAGGTGCTCGACCGCCGTGGCCACGCGCCGTACGTCACCGTTGAGGAGCGCGCGATCAGCGACCAGCTCATCGAGCGTGTGCGCGGCGATCAGATCGCGAACGGCTTCCTGGATCGCGCCGTAGAGCACGGGTTCGGCGTACTGCGCGCCGGTGGTGAAGGCCACCGGATCGGTGACCACCCAGTCGGCGGCGTAGCTCACCCGCACCGAGAGACCATCGCGGGTGAGCAGCTCCTGCCCGCCCACCTGCAGCAGGCGCGGGCGCATATCGACGCTGACCAGTGAGCAGCGCTCGGCGTCGTACCGGTGCCGTCCCGGCTCCAGCACCCGCTCCAGCATGCCGTCCCGGTACAGCAGCGTGCGCTGCCAATCCATCACGGTCGCATAGTTTTTCGTGAACAGCTTCAGCTTCGTCATATCAATCTCCCTGCCGCGCCTGATGATTCGGTGACGACCGGATACGCCCTGCCCGGCACGGCAGGCGGCGGGAGCCTCCCCCGTCCGAAGACGGAGAGCTCGCAAAGCCGCGTGACCGCGGAATCCGGGCAGGGCGCATCACACTAAGGAGTTGAACCTCGACAGGTCGAAGACCTGTGTCACCAGAAAGTTGACCGCAACCGATATGGGGAACGCGCTCCGGAGATTCCGGTGCGCCCCTGACTCGCGGCCGGATTCCAAGGTAGCCAGAACAGCCCGTTTCGCGCGACCGATTTATCGCGGACCCCGGAAATGCGAAAACCCCAGCCGATGGCTGGGGTTTCGTTGTAGTCCCGACGGGATTTGAACCCGCGCTACCGCCTTGAGAGGGCGGCGTCCTAGGCCGCTAGACGACGGGACCAAGGTCGCTCACGATCAACACCGGAAGAATCCGACGCCCACCGTGGCAGCTCCGAAAGCTTATCGTGCTCCCGCCCAGCAACCAAATCCGCTGCCAGCGGCCTCGGACACGGGTCCTTGGCCGTCGGCGAAATGATCGAGCTAGCCGAAGTCGGGCGGGAGTTCGTCGAAGTCGGGAGGCATATCGTCGGGCCAGGGGACATCGTCGTAGGGCGAGGCTGGGCTTGCCGCGGTGGCCGCGCCGGGGCGGGACGAGGGCGGCGGGCTGGACCGGGGGGCGCTCCGCTGCGGTTTCGATCCGGGAGCGGGGTCGCGCGGTGCGTCCGGGGATGACACAGGGCGGGTGGTGGATCGGGTTGCGGGAGTGGCGGATTCGCGGGCTGTGGTGGTGGGCGCGGGGAAGCGGCTCGCGGGCCGGGCCGGGTTCGCGGGCGCGGGGGCTGCCGGGGCGGAGGCCGGGGTGGCGGAGGCGCTGCCCGCCACCACTTCCAGCACGCCTTCGCCGTACTTCGCGCGCTTGTTCTCACCGATGCCGGAGATGGTGCCGAGGTCGGCGAGGCTGGCCGGCTTGCGGGCGGCGATTTCGCGCAGGGTGGCGTCGTGGAAGACGACATAGGCGGGCACGCCCTGTTCCTTCGCGGTCGCGCCGCGCCAGGTGCGGAGGCGTTCGAAGAGGTCGGCATCGCCGGGGGCGAGGTCGGCGGTGGCGCGGGAAGCCTTGGCGGACTTGGCGGTTCGCGTCGATTTGGTGCGTTCGGGTTCGCGGCGGAGTTTGACCTGGCGGCCCTCGAAGAGCACCTCGTTGGAGGATTCGGTGAGGGTCAGCACGCCGTAATCGCCGTGCACCGCGAGCAGGCCCTGGGCCAGCAGCTGGCGGACCACACCGCGCCATTCGATATCGCGCAGATCCGCGCCGATGCCGAACACCTTGAGTTCATGGTGGGCGTGCTGCTCCACCTTGGGGTTTCGCTTGCCGATCAGGATGTCGACGATATGGCCCGCGCCGAAGCTCTGCCCGCGTTCGCGCTTGAGCCGCAGGATGGTGGAGAGCACCTTCTGCGCGGGCACGGTGCCATCCCACGATTCGGGGGCATTGAGGCAGGTATCGCAATTGCCGCACGGCTCCCCCGGCTGACCGAAGTAGGCGAGCAGCTGGGTGCGGCGGCATTCGACGGTCTCGCAGAGCGCCAGCATGGCGTCCAGATGCAGTTGCAGCTGCCGGCGATGCATGGCGTCGCCCTCGGAGGAGTCGATCATCTTGCGCTGCTGCACAACGTCACTGAGGCCGTAGACCATCCACGCGGTGGAGGCTTGGCCATCGCGCCCGGCGCGGCCGGTCTCCTGGTAGTAGCCCTCCACCGATTTGGGCAGATCCAGGTGCGCGACGAATCGCACATCGGGTTTGTCGATGCCCATGCCGAAGGCGATGGTGGCGACGACGACCAGCCCGTCCTCGCGCAGGAACCGCGCCTGGTTGGTCGCGCGGGTGCGGTTGTCCAGACCGGCGTGGTACGGCACCGCCGTGACGCCATTGGCGGACAGGAACGCGGCGGTCTTCTCCACCGAATTGCGGGAGAGGCAGTAGACGATGCCGGCATCACCGGCATGCTCGCCCTGAATAAACGCCAGCAGCTGCTGTTCCGGCCGGTTCTTACCTTCGATCCGGTACTGGATATTGGGCCGGTCGAAGCTGGCCACGAAATGCTTGGCCTCGGTGAGATCGAGCCGTTCGGCGATCTCCTTGCGCGTGGCGGCCGTCGCCGTGGCGGTCAGCGCGATGCGCGGCACATCCGGCCAGCGCTGATGCAGCATGGACAGCGCCAGATAGTCGGGCCGGAAATCGTGGCCCCACTGCGAGACACAGTGTGCCTCGTCGATGGCGAACAGCGCGATCTTGCCGCGATCGAGCAGTTGCGCGGTGGATTCGAGCCGCAATCGCTCGGGCGCGAGGTAGAGCAGATCCAGCTCCCCCGCCACGAATGCCGCCTCGACCGCGCGCCGCTCATCCGGGAACTGGGTGGAATTGAGGAAGCCCGCGCGCACGCCGACCGCGTTCAGGGCGTCGACCTGATCCTGCATGAGCGCGATGAGCGGTGACACCACCACGCCCACGCCCGGCCGCACCAGCGCGGGAATCTGATAGCACAGCGATTTACCGCCGCCGGTGGGCATGAGCACCAGCGCATCCCCGCCGGAGATGACCTGCTCGACGATCGCGCGCTGCGGCCCGCGGAAACTGTCGTAGCCGAACGTCTTCTGCAGAACCTGGTGCGCCGCAGCGCTTCCCGCGTCCATGGGGGCTGCGTTGGCTGCGACGGTCTCGACCTCCGGTGCACTCACCCGCGCAATCCTACGGATCCGGCCCGACACCCGTTTCGCCTTCCGCACACGATGCGCAACTTCGCACCCCCACCCGCCCGGTTCACGAGGTATGCGAATCCCGGGCGGGCGTGAGCGATCTCACTCCCGGACGTAGTACCGCAGTGCCGCGTAGGCCGCGAGCGCCGCGAATCCGATGCCGATCGGGGTGACGATCAGTGCGACGGTCGCGATGTCGTCACCGGTGATGCGCGGCAGCACTTGATCATTGAACAGACTGCCGAGCGCCCGATTGATCACCAGCGGTTGCGCGATGAACAAGCCGCCGATGGCCAGCGCCGACCCGATGGCGGCCGCGAACACCGCTTCCAGCAGGAATGGCAGCTGCGTGTACCAGCGCGTCGCGCCGACCAATCGCATGATGCCGACCTCGGTCTTGCGGGCCAGCGCCGCGACCTGCACCATATTGGCGATCAGCAGCAGCGCCGCCAGCGCCTGCAACGCCGCGAGCCCGAACGCCGCATTGCGAAGTCCGACAAAGAAACTCACCAGCCGGTCGACGATGTCCATATCGTTGAGCACCGTCATGACGCCGGGCCGTTTGGCGAAATCGTCATAGATGGACCGGTATTTGGTCACATCGTTGAGCTTCACCCGGAACGATGCGGGCAGTCCGTCCCTACTCACCTCATCGGCGAGTCCGGGCTGATCCTTGAAGGTGGTCTCCTTGACCTCCTTCACCGCGTCGGCGCTGTTGACGAACTGCACGCTCGCCACATCCGAATGCTTCTTCAGATCCGACATCAGCGTTTTGCACGGTTCCTGCGTGCAGTCCAGATCCGTGCGCGAGACGTCATCGTCCAGATACAGCCGGATCTCGACCCTTTGGACGTAGTAGTCCTGAATCTTGTCCGCCATGCGCACCGCGAGCAGGCCGCCGCCCAGCATGGTGAGCGAGACCGCCGTGGTCAGGATCATGGCGATGGTCATGGTGATATTGCGGCGCAGGCCGGTGAAAACCTCACCGAAAAGGAATCCGAGGCGCATTACCGGCCCACCCCGTAGACGCCCATCTCCTCATCGCGGACCAGCCGGCCGCGATCCAGTTCGACCACCCGCCGTCGCATGGCGTCGACGATGGTGTTGTCGTGGGTGGCCATCACCACCGTGGTGCCGGTGCGATTGATGCGCTCGAGCAAAGTCATGATGTCGGCGCTGGTTTCGGGATCGAGGTTGCCGGTGGGTTCGTCGGCGAGCAGTACCAGGGGCCGGTTCACGAAGGCGCGGGCCAGGGCCACGCGCTGCTGTTCACCGCCGGACAGCTCACTGGGCAGTCGATCGGCTTTGCCGGAAAGTCCGACCATATCGAGCGCTTCGGGGACCGCACGGTGGATGAAGGTGCGCGATTTGCCTATCACCTCCAGCGCGAAGGCGACATTCTGCTCGACGGATTTCTGTTGCAGCAGCCGGAAATCCTGGAAGACACAGCCGATGCGCTGTCGCAGTTTGGGCACTTTGCGGGCCGGTAGCTTATCGACCCGGAAATCGGCGACCCAGACTTCTCCGGCGGTCGGCTTCTCATCTTTGAGCAGCAATCGCATGAAGGTCGACTTACCGGATCCCGATGGTCCGATCACGAAGACGAACTCACCTTTTCCGATGTCGACCGAGACGTTGTCCAGGGCGGGCCGCGTCGAGGTCTTATAGGACTTGGTGACGTTCGCCAGGGTTATCACGGGAGCCCAGTCTAGCGAGACGTGACCGTTACCCGGCCACGCCGCGCAGACACGCCGTTAGCGGGCGGATGGCTCAGTTGGGCCAGACATCGGGTTGCTGAGTACCGAGTTCACGAAGGCCGGATAGTCCGGCCCCGTGGTGGTTTCGGGTTTCACGAACAGGTAGAGAACGAACGTGGCGACCCAGACCGTGATGAGGATCGCCGTGGACTTACGTGTTTTCACTCAAACCCTCCCGGCGGAGCGCCGCGGCCACCCGCACCCGCAGCTCACGACCGACTTCGAACTGTTTGCCCGGCAGTGTCCGGGCCACCATCTTGATATTGACCTGATTGACCGTGAGATCTTCGACACCCATGACGCTGGGCTCGTCCAGCAGCAGGGTCTTCAATTTGCGATCGGCGAACGCTTTCGCACCCACCTCCCGCAGGATTTCATTGACCTTGTTGATATCGGAGGTAGCGGGTACGGGCACGTCGATGGCGGCACGCGCCCAATCCTTCGACAGGTTGGTCACTTTCACGATCTGGCCGTTCGGCACGATGATCACTTCACCGTCGACGCTGCGCAAGGTGGTGACGCGCAACGTGACGTCCTCGACCGTACCCTCGGCCTCCACCGCGGAGCCAGTGACGGCGATGCGCACGACATCGCCGAAGCCGTACTGCCTTTCGGTGATCAGGAAGAATCCGGCGAGCAGATCCTGTACCACGCGCTGTGCGCCGAAACCCAGTGCGGCGCCGAGCACCGCGGCCGGGGCCACCAGACCACCGAGCTGGAATCCCATGCGGCGCAAGACTTCCAGCGCCACCAGGAAGTACACGATGGACAGTACGACCCAGGTGATGACCTGTGCCAGCGCATGCCGGTGCTTGGCCGCCTCGGACCGCACCAGCGAATCGCTGCTGCGGAAGGAGGTGTCGATCTTGCGGGTGATCCGGTCGCGCACGTAGGTCGCCGCGCGCGAGAACAACATCGCACCGACGATGAGCAGCACGATCTCGAGACCGCTGGACCGGAGCCAATTACCTAGGTCGGCACCGGTATTCGCGGCGAGTATCGAACTCATATGACTTACCCCTGGGTGGTCGACTGCTCCCGCATCCGCCAGCGGATTCCGGACTCGATGAAACCGTCGATGTCACCGTCGAGTACGGCCGAGGGATTGTTGACCTCGTAGCTGGTCCGGAGATCCTTGACCATCTGATACGGGTGCAGAACGTAGGAGCGCATCTGGTTGCCCCAGGACGCGCCCTCATTGGTCTTGAGCGCGTCCATCTGGGCGCGCTCCTCCTGCCGCTTGCGCTCCAGCAGTTTGGCCTGCAGCACGCGCATGGCCGAAATCTTGTTCTGGAGTTGGGATTTCTCGTTCTGGCAGGTGACGACGATGCCGGTCGGAATGTGCGTCAGGCGCACCGCCGAGTCGGTGGTGTTGACCGACTGACCGCCGGGTCCGGAGGACCGGTACACATCGACGCGCACCTCGCCGTCCGGGATCTCGATGTGGTCGGTGGTCTCCACCACGGGCAGCACCTCGACCTCGGCGAACGAGGTCTGGCGACGGCCCTGGTTGTCGAACGGACTGATACGCACAAGACGGTGCGTACCCATTTCCACCGAAAGTGTGCCGTAGGCGTAGGGCGATTTCACGGCGAAGGTCGCCGACTTGATGCCCGCCTCTTCGGCATAGGAGGTGTCGTAGATCTCGACGCTGTACTTGTGCCGCTCGGCCCAGCGCACGTACATGCGCATCAGCATCTGCGCCCAGTCGGCGGCGTCCACGCCACCCGCGCCGGAGCGGATATTGACCAGCGCCTCGCGCTTGTCGTACTGGCCGGACAGCAGGGTGCGGACCTCGAGGGCCTCCACATCGCCGTGCAGGATGGCCCGCTCGGCGTCGGCGTCGGCGAGGGCGGAGGCGCGCGCGTCGCCCTCCTCGTCCTCGGCGAGTTCGTACAGCACCGGCAGGTCCTCGAGCCGCTGGCGCAGCTCCTGGACCCGGCGCAGTTCGCTCTGGGCGTGGGAGAGTTCGCTGGTCACGGCCTGCGCGTGGTCCTGGTCGTTCCAGAGTTCGGGATCCGCGGCCTGCTGTTCCAGTTCGTCGATCCGCCGGACCAGTTCTTCGATGTCGAGCACCGACTCGATGGTCTTCAGAGTCGAGTCGAGTTCGGCCAGGTCAGCGGAGACGTCAGGATGCACGGTGTTCAAGGCTACCGCCCCTTTCAAGGTCGATAAACAAAGGGAGACCCGCCGCGTGCGGCGCGGCCGGGTGGGGCGGTCGATACCGCCGGAGAAGTTCGGGCGCGCGGCGGTGCGCGGACACGCGTGCACCCGCCGCGCCACGGTCAAGTGGGTGCGGCGGATTCAGCGATCCGCGAAGGCGTTCCGGGTGCGGCTCTTCAACCGGCGACGGCGCGCAGGCTGCCGGGCTTGCGGCCGATGAGGGTGTCCAGCGCGGTGGCGGTGGATTCGTCGGCGGGGAGGTAGATCATGACGTACTGATCGTCATCGGCCGACAGATGCAGGGTTTCGTAGGCCAGGCGGAGCATTCCGGCTTCGGGGTGCAGCAGGCGGCCGACGCCGTTGTGGTCGGGCAGGCCGGGGATGGTGTCCATGCGCCGGGTGAAATCCTCACCGGCGGTAATGGTGAGTTCGTCCATGAGGACGGCCAATTGCGGATCGGCGCGACCCGGACCCTGTTTGAGGGAGGCGACGCATTTGTCGGCCTTGTGTTCCCAATCCGGATAGGCGGTGCGGGCACGCGGATCGGTCAGGACGAACCGGGCGTAGCTGTCGAGGTCGCCGCCGTCCAGCAGGCCGAGCGGGGCCATCAGACTGCGATAGCCCTCGGTGTAGGCGAGTATCTCGCTGAGGCGGTTCATCACGACGGCGGGCGCGGGCTCGAGCTGATCGAGGATGGCCCGGATGGCCGGGCGCACCTGCCGATTGGGTCCGGCGCCGCCGCTGCAACTGAAGCCGGGATCGGCTCCTTTGCCCAGTTGATGCAGGTGCACGCGCTGGGTCCGGGTCATGCGCAGTGCGTCGGCGAAGGCGGAGAGCACCGCCGCGGACGGATGCCGATCGCGGCCCTGTTCCAGTCTGGTCAGATATTCGACGCTGACCCCGGCGAGGGTGGCGAGTTCGGAGCGGCGCAGCCCGGGCGTGCGGCGGCGCGGCCCGGCGGGCAGGCCCACGTCGGTGGGCGTGACCGCCTCCCTGCGCGTGCGCAGGAACAGCCCGAGCTCGTTGTCACTCACTCTTCGAACGTACCAACTCCGGCGGTGCCGAGAGTAGCCCCGGCACTACCACTCTCGGCACGGTCTCCCTGTCCGGCCGCCCGAATCGGAGAGTTGTCCGCAGCGGCCGATCGGGCCGCCCGGGACATATCGAAGGAGTCCGACATGAGCAGCACAGCTCCCCGCCTCGCGGTGATCATCGGCAGCACCCGCGAGGGGCGGTTCGGTCCGGTCCCCGCGGCCTGGTTCGCGAAACAGGCTCGGCGGCACGGGGTTTTCGAGGTGGATGTCATCGATCTGGCGGATTACCCACTGCCGCACGAGCTTCCGGCGCTGTCACCGATGATCGAGCCGAATCCGCCGCGTCCGGCGGGCACCGCGGAGTTGACCGAGCGCCTGGATGCCGCCGATGCGGTGGTGATCGTGACGCCCGATATCAACGCCAGCTATCCGGCCTCGCTGAAGACGGCCATCGACTGGCATTTCACGCAGTGGCAGCGCAAGGCGATCGGATTCGTCGGCTACGGCGGCAGCAGCGGCGGGTTGATGGCGATCAACCATCTGCGGCATGTGTTCACCGAGCTCAACGCGCACACCGTGCGGGAGTATCTGATCTTCCCGAAGTTCTTCCTGCTCTTCGGCCCGGACGGGGAGCTGCTCGACCCGGCGGCCCCGGAGGCGGCCGCGGCGGCCATGCTCGACCAATTGCGCTGGTGGTCAAGCGCTTTGGCCAATGCCCGCGAACTCAGCGCTTCGGCCTGAGCCGGGGGAATCATGGCGCGGCGCGGGTGGCGGCCGCTCTACCGCAGCGCGGTGAATGCGAGAAGTTTGCGGCCGACGCGCGACGGTAACCCGGGGGCGCTAGCGTGTTGTGAGTGACCACCTACTCCAGTGATCTCGAACTCGCCCTGCGGCTGGCCGACGCGGCCGACGCCATTACCCGTGACCGGTTCGGCGCTCTCGATCTGAAGATCGATTCCAAGCCGGATCTGACCCCGGTATCGGATGCGGACCTGGCCGTGGAGCGCATGGTGCGCGAGGCGCTGGGGTCCGAGCGGCCCGCCGACCTGGTGCTCGGCGAGGAATTCGGCGGGGATGCCGAGTTCTCCGGTCGCCAGTGGGTGATCGATCCGATCGACGGCACCAAGAATTTCGTGCGCGGCGTGCCGGTGTGGGCCTCGCTCATCTCACTGCTCGAGGACGGCGTGCCGGTGGTGGGCGTGGTGAGCGCTCCGGCGCTGTCGCGGCGCTGGTGGGCGGCGGCAGGCGCGGGCGCGTGGACGAGTTTCGAGAAGTCCGAGCCCAAGGCCATCTCGGTATCGGCGGTGGCCGAATTGGGCGCGGCGAGCCTGGCGATCTCCTCGCTGTCGGGCTGGCGGGCGATCGGGCGGCGGGCCAAGTTGATCGCGCTCACCGATGAGGTGTGGCGGACCCGCGGCTACGGCGATTTCTACGGCTACACGCTGCTGGCGGAGGGTGCGGTGGATATCGTCACCGAACCCGAACTGTCGCTGTGGGATATGGCGGCTCTCGACATTCTGATTCGTGAGGCGGGTGGCTCGTTCACCTCCCTCGACGGTAATCCCGGACCGCACGGCGGCAGTGCCGTGGCGACGAATTCCCATCTGCAGGACCAGGTTCTGGCCGCGCTCGCCGCCTGATACCCCGGACACACGAACGCCCCCGCCTGCAGTGCGGGGGCGTTCACGTTCGTTCGGTCGAGATCTAGGCGGAACCGCCGCCGCCACCGCCGGGTGTGCCGATGAGCACCCCCACGAGGCCGCTGAGCAGACTGGTAACCACAGAGACGAGTCCTGACAACATAACCAATCCTCCTTTCGTCTCGTCGAAAAACGTAGTGAGGCTTGACAGTTGGCGTGATGGAAACGAAATAACCGTATCGAGTTCCCGCTTATGCAAGACTCGCCACGCAGCGAATCATGGTGCACGCAAGCAGTTTTGACGGGTTTATCGCGAAATACCTTGGGTAAACCTATTATCCACGCTTATTGATGCGGATCACGTGTCGTATCAACAAATTCGGAGCCGCAGGCCACGCGGATAGGTCCCGACCTCAGGCGTTGGGCGTGCCGACGCCCTTACTGGAACCGGTGGACGACCCCGACAGCAGGCCGACCAGCGCCTTGACGATGGGCGAGCAGGTCGGATCGGTGTTGGAGGTACAGCCGATCTCCGAGGAACCGGAGGAGCCGGAGGTCGCGACCGGCGCGGCGACCGGCGATTGCGCCGCGGCCACCCCGGCCTGAATGGGCATGAACAGGGCGCCCGCCACGGCGATACCGGCGATTGAACGCTTCATTTCGAGTCCTTGTCTGGTGAGTCTTACTCGCTGCCGACTCGGACGGTAGTGAAACGTAAAGTTTTCGCAAAGCCCCGAATTCTCTGGTAACTCCGGACTATCCGAGCACGCGCAGGGTGGGCCAGGTCCGACTCCAGGGCAATAGCGTTGCGCGACATACATACAGGGTGCGACCCTGCTCGTCATTGTCGATGCCGAGGCCGTTATCGATCCGGCCAACCGGCTCGGGGTTGGCGCACAGGCGGGCGAGGCGGCCCGGATTCAGGCCGACGGTGAGCACCGGACGGCCTTCGGCGGGCGGACCCCACCACCAGTACGCATTGTGCGCGCTGTGCGGCACAGGCAGGCCGTACGCGGGACCGAAGCGCTCGATGGCTGCCGCCTCACCGTAGTTGGCGGTGAGGATCTCCGCGTCCGGGGCGAAACGGGAACGGGCATCGGCGATCTGGCGCACGAAGCCGGGCCAGCCGATGGTCTCGCCCGCGTCGTAGTTGATCGCGAGCACCGGAGAATCGGGCAGGTCGGAGACCGGGAGGATCGGCAGGAACAGCACGGCCGAGACGGCGGCGTTCACGGCCACCGCGAAAGCGACCGCGCCGCCGCGTATTCGACGATCCGCGAGCTTCGGGGCCAGACCCACGGCTCCGGCCGCGAGGAGCAGCGGGTACATGCCACCCAGGTAGTACGCCTTACCGCCGGTGAGTGCGAAGATCAGGAAGAGCAGCGCGTAGGTGAGCACGAAGGCGCGATACCGGATATCCCGGCCCAGCCGATAGAGGCCGAATATCCACAGCGGCACCAGCAATGGGCCCATCAGCCCGAATTGCAGCAAGACGAAGGCGAGCGGCGAGTTCGAGGTGCCGGAGGATCCGCCCGCGATGGAACGGCTCAGCTCCCATTGCGGCCAGCCATTACTCCCCTGCCACCACAGGTAGGGCAGCACCAGCACGCCGGCAATGCCGATGGCGATCGGAAAATACCGGGTGGCGAAGATCTTTCGAGGTCCGACCATTGCGAGCGACAGGGCCAGCACCAGCAGCGGAATCGCCATCAGCGCCTTGTTCTGCAGGCCGATTCCCGCCAGCACACCGATCGGCAGCCAGCGGTGTGGCTGGAAGTCAGTGCGGAGCAACCGCATTGCGAGCAGAGTGATCCCACACCAGATGACCAGGTCGAAAACCGTTGTGCCGAGCTGATGTCCGGCCGCCATGACCAGCGCCGAAGCGGCGACCGCCGCTGCCGACAGGGCCTGCGCTACCCGTCCCCCGCCGAGTTCGCGGGCCATCCAGCCCGCGCAGAGCACCACGGCCACCGCGGCGAGTATCGCCGGAATGCGCAGCAGTATCAGTGAATTGGAGTCGATCGAGGATATCCCCCGCGCGATCAGCGGCACCAACGGTGGTTGATCGGCGTATCCCCAGTCCAGCCGCCGTCCCGCGGCCAGGAAGTACATCTCGTCGCGGTGATATCCGTACCGATCCGCGAAGCCGAGCAGAACCGCCGCGAAAATGCCCGCCACCCAGTACATTCGGCCAGCGTGTCAAACGGCGATGAACTCCGGATGGATTTCGCGCACCCGTTTCCCATGCGAACCCGACGCGGGGCTGCGGTCCCGACGCCGGGAGGTGGTGCGGTCAGGCCGCGGAGGAAGTGCCGCCGGTGGGGGCGGCCGAACCGGTGGTGGACGGGCCCGCGACGGGGCTGTAGCCCGAGCCGGAATTGCCGGAGCCGGTATTGATCTGACCCGAGCCGGTGCCCGCGGCGCTGGAGCCGCCGTTGCCGAGCTGGACCGAGCCGAATCCGGCCGACGAGCCGGAGTCGCCACCGCCGCCGTTACCGGAGCCGGTGTTGATGCCGCCTTCGGTGACGGTGCCGATGTCCTGCAGCGGAATGCCCTCGGCGGACGCGTTCGGGGCGGCGGCGATGAACAGTGCGATGGCTATCGCGCCGGTGGTACCTACCAGCGTTTTCATTTAGGGAGACCTCCATATGGGGTGCAAGGGTGCGCCGACACCGTAGCCCACTCGTAGACCTTTTGAATGACGTTTGTTTCACTATTGGCCATGGCGCATTGGAGACTTGCGAAACCACCGCGCTGACCAGCCGATTCGACAACCCTCGACGTCAGTTCTTACTCTGAAGTAAGATAGTCTTACTCTGGAGTAAGATTGCTGGGCAGGATCACCCTCCACACTCAAGAAAACTGGTGATTATGAGCACTCGAGACACCGCAAAGACGCGACGTCCGGATACTTCCGCCGTAGGCCTCAACCCGGTCAAGCGCGACTGGATGGGCGCTGCGATGCGGGTCATGACGACCATCACGGGGTCCGAACTCGCGGAGAAGTACAACCTGCGCAAGCCCATCGAACGGCTGACGTACGAGGGCACCAAGACCGGTTTCCGCAGCCTCGGCGCCGCGACCCGCGTCTTCGAGAAGGTTTCCGGTGGTGGCGCTCCGAAGCGCTTGCCCGCCAACGAGTCCAAGAAGAAGGACTACTTCGACCTGACCCCGACCGACGATCAGCAGATGATCGTCGAGACGGTCCGTGAGTTCGCCGCCGAGATCCTGCGCCCGGCCGCCTATGACGCCGACAATGCCGCCAAGGCCCCGCGCGATCTGCTCGAGCGCGCGTCCGAGCTCGGCATCACGCTGATCAATGTGCCCGAGGAGTTCGAGGGCGCGGCCGCCGAGCGTGGCGCGGTCACCAATGCCCTGGTCGCCGAGGCGCTCGCGCACGGTGACATGGGTCTGGCGCTGCCGCTGCTCGCGCCGAGCGGTGTGGCCGTCGCGCTGTCCCAGTGGGGCACCGACGCGCAGCAGAAGACCTACCTGGGTTCGTTCGCCGGTGAGAATGTGCCGCAGGCGTCGGTCGTCATCTCCGAGCCGCAGGCGCTGTTCGATCCGTTCGCGCTGAAGACCAAGGCCACCCGCTCGCCCAGCGGTTACCGTCTGAACGGTGTGAAGAGCCTGGTTCCGGCCGCGGGTGATGCCGAATTGTTCATCGTGGCAGCCGAACTCGACGGTCGTCCGGCTTTCTTCATCGTGGAGTCGGACACGCAGGGTGTGGTCGTGGAGGCCGATCCTTCGATGGGTCTGCGCGCCGCCGGTCTGGGGCGCCTGATTCTCGACAATGTCGCCGTGTCCACCAGCGCGCTGCTGGGTGATGCCGAAACCGCCCAGCGCTCCGAGGATTACGCGGATGCCGTGCGCCTGTCCCGCCTGGGCTGGGCCTCGCTGGCGGTCGGTACCGGTCAGGCCGTGCTGGACTACGTGATTCCGTACGTGAAGGAGCGCGAGGCGTTCGGTGAGCCGATCGCGCATCGCCAGGCGGTGGCCTTCATGGTCGCCAATATGGCCATCGAGCTCGACGGCCTGCGCCTCGTGACGCTGCGGGGTGCGTCACGCGCGGAGCAGGGCCTGTCGTTCGCTCGCGAGGCCGCGCTGGCCAAGAAGCTGGCGACCGAGAAGGGCATGCAGATCGGCCTGGACGGCGTGCAGCTGCTCGGCGGTCACGGTTTCACCAAGGAGCACCCGGTGGAGCGCTGGTACCGCGATCTTCGTGCCATCGGCGTTGCCGAGGGCGTCGTCCTTCTCTGACCCGACTTCTCAACGGAGAGACAACTCATGATCAATCTCGAACTCCCCAAGAAGCTGCGGGCCAGCGCCAACCAGGCCCACCAGGTTGCCGCCGAGATCTTCCGCCCGGCTTCGCGCAAGTACGACCTGGCCGAGCACGATTACCCGACCGAGCTCGACACCATGGCCGCCATGATCGAGGGCCTGTCCGATTCGGGCACCCAGGACATCTCCGGCGCCACCGGCGGCCGTAAGGCCAAGGGTGAGGGTGCGGCCGAGCCGGATGTGCACGCCACCGAGCTGCTCGGAAACACCAACGGCGGCAATATGTCCGCGCTGTTGAACGCGTTGGAGACCTGCTGGGGCGATGCGGGCCTGATGCTGTCCATCCCCTACCAGGGTCTGGGCAATGCCGCGATCGCCGCGGTCGCGACCGATGAGCAGCTGCAGCGTTTCGGCAAGGTGTGGGCCGCCATGGCCATCACCGAACCGTCCTTCGGCTCGGACTCGGCCGCGGTCTCGACCACCGCCACCCTCGACGGTGACGAGTGGGTCCTGAACGGCACCAAGATCTTCGTCACCGCCGGTTCGCGCGCCACCCACATCGTGGTGTGGGCCTCGGTCGACAAGTCGCTGGGCCGCGCCGCCATCAAGTCCTTCGTGGTTCCGCGTGATGCCAAGGGCCTCACCGTGTCCCGCCTCGAGCACAAGCTCGGCATCAAGGCGTCCGACACCGCGGAGATCCGTTTCGAGGATTGCCGCATCCCGAAGGACAACATCCTCGGCAGCCCGGAAGTCAACGTGGAGAAGGGTTTCGCGGGCGTCATGCAGACGTTCGACAACACCCGCCCCCTCGTGGCCGCCATGGCCGTCGGCGTCGGCCGCGCCGCCCTCGAAGAGCTCCGCAAGGTCCTCTCCGACGCCGGCATCGAAATCGACTACGACAAGCCCGCCAACAACCAGCACGCCGCCGCCGCCGAATTCCTCCGCATGGAAGCCGACTGGGAGTCCGCCTACCTCCTCTCCCTCCGCGCGGCATGGATGGCCGACAACAAGAAGCCCAACTCCTTGGAAGCCTCCATGTCCAAGGCCAAGGCCGGCCGCATGGGCACCGACGTAACCCTCAAGGCCGTCGAACTCGCAGGCGCAACGGGCTACTCCCAGCGCACCCTCCTGGAAAAGTGGGGCCGCGACTCGAAGATCCTCGACATCTTCGAAGGCACCCAGCAAATCCAGCAACTCATCGTCGCCCGCCGCATCCTGAACCTGGGCAGCGACAAGCTGAAGTAAGTTCTGGCACAACGGAAAACCGGCGTCGGTCCGCTCATCGGACCCCGCCGGTTTTTCGTCTCCATGTCCCGCATCTGATCGTTTCCCGACCGTCGCCGAGCAGATGGATGCGCGTCCTCAGGGACGACCGTCAGACGCGCCCCGAAATCGGGAGCTTCAACAGTCGCTTCTAGATCTTCGTGGTGCAGTTCTTGGCCATGTCCAGCATCGCCTCCTGGCTGCGCCTGCTGCGTACATCGTCCTTACGTAGACTTCGCCCCTCGGACAAGGGAGTCGCGAACGCACGGCAGGCCAGTTCCACAGCAGTGACGATCGCCTCTTCGATTTGCTCAGACATCGCCTTGTCCGAAACGCGAAGTTTGAGATTCTTGGTTTTCTGGAGCAATTTGCCTGTCCCCTCGGCGCCGCCATTCTCGAAAATCTTGACAAAGCCGGGGTTCACCAGGGCTGAGACCGCCATGGAGATGTGATATTTCGCAGCCTTCAAAGTGGCGGATTCGGGTGTCCGCGCGAAGTATCTGTCGATTCGATAGATAATCCACGCCGCGTAATAATACATCTCGACCGGGTACGCTCCCCACACAAGTGAATCTTCGGCTTCAAGATCCTTCGGGGACCCGATCGCGCGGGACGATTCGCCGAATAGTGTCGCAGCAACAGCCCGGTTTAGCTCGGGGGTTGTGACGACACGCGTGCGAGGGAATTCAAGTGCCGTGCCACGGTTCTGCCTTTCATACCGGAGTCCATCCAAACCCGATTGCGTGAAGTACTCCTCGACATCTTTCGCGATTTGCGAGCTCGCCTGGATGTCCGTCAGCCCAATTGCTGTTTGAAGGTTTGTTGCGATAGCGACGCTGGTTCGAACTCCGGAGTCATTGGAGCTGACGATCTTTACCGGAACCCAAAGCTCGGCCAGTAGCGAGGGCTCATTCTTGACACGATCAGACTCAGACCATCGGATCAACTGATGGCTTGTCTGACCGCCGTTGACGATCTGGTAACCGGAGATGAAGAAACGATCTCCGAGGCCGCGCAACTCAGTTGCAATAAGTGTCAGCCCGTTGTTCAAGAATGGGAAGTGCTCACGGTCCGCAGATTGAAGCGTGCCCATTATCCTGCTATTGACTGGGTTATGCGCGCCGAGATCCAGTCGCACATTGTCGTCGAAAATTCCGGGCCGGATTTCGCCTGACTCATCTTTGAGAAGTTTCATCAATTCGTTTGCCGAGATCAGCCCAATGTAAGCCTCGCTCACCCTCTCGGTGGCAGGGATTGTCTGGCGCTTCTCGAAATTGAACTGAATGTTTTGAGGCCCGAATCGTTCCTTCTGCTTGGTGGCCAGTTCCTCGTGCCCGTGCGTTCGAAGCTTCAGACCTTCCGAGTAGGCGCCGATATTGCGAATCCGGTCGAGAGCTTCGGTTATCTGCAGCTCTGATTGCGCACTCGTTCCCGGATGGGAGCTGGTAGTGACGTAGTAAATTTCGCAGGGAATCCGGCTGTCTTGGAACTTATCTCCGCTCTCCGCGATCCTGTCGATCAGGCTGGCCAGATCGACCAGCCGCGGAGGCAACGAAATACTTCCCGGCTTCATAGCATACTTGGTGACGGACTCGACTCCGTGGAGAAATTTCGCGATCAGCTTAGAGTCGTACGATTCGCTCGTCTTGGTCTGAATAAAAATAACTTTGGCGGAGTTCGTGGTTTGCTCGGATATCGCTTCATCGATTTCCGCAGGTTCGAATACGACCCGTCCGTTCACGATCACCGCACCGACGTCGATGCCCTCATCGCTGCCGCCGCCGATGATGGACCGCTCGATCGCATCCACGTCGTCGCGGAGGTACTGGAAGAGATAGCTCGCAGCGGCATAGCGCTCGAACAAATCCGCTTCGGTGCCCTCGAAACCGAAATCGCGAGCAAACTTTGTGACGCGCTTGCTGGTTAGGGTGTGCACCCATCCTCCTGGTTGGCAGCTAAGGGCGATGCCGAGTCTCACGAGCTATACGGGGAAGCATGGACGCCCCCTGGCTGGACTCTACCGGCCCCGGCCGATCTGCTCGCGGGGATGTGTCAGGGTGACCAACGCGCAGAAGGGAATTGGCTGTGCGGCCAACCTTGTCAACTCCACACAGGATCGCATGTATGCGGAAGCGGGAGAAGAGGAACCGGCGGGCGCTGGACAATCAGCGAAGGGCACGCATGAACTCGGCCATGACCTTCACTCCCTCGATTCCATAGGACCTCAACGCCTTCTGCGCGACGTCCAGTCGAATCCAATCCTTCAGGACCGGTGGCGCACCAGGCCCACGGCAGGCACCCAGCAGATCCGGCAGATCCAGTATTTGATACTGGCTCGCCGCATCTTGAACGTGGGTAGCGACAAGTTGAAGTAGGTTCTGGCGCTGCGTTAGCCGGTGTGGTCCTGGTTTGGGGCCGCACCGGTTTTTCGTTTTCCAGTGGGGGGTGGGCGGAAGATGTTGTCCCAGTGGGTGTCCAGGTGGGTGATGGCTGTGGGGAGGGGGAGGGCGGTGTAGGTGCCGGGGTGGGGTTCGGTGAGGAGGTTCAGGGATTTGAGGGCTTGGATGCCTGATTGGGCTTCGAAGTCGAAGGTGGTGTTCCAGCGGGAGTGGAACCAGGATTCGATTTGGGTGTCGAGGTCGGCGGGGGTCAGGGGGTGGGGGGTGGTGTTGAGGAAGTGGTAGGTGAGGAGGATTTGTTTGAGGTCGGCGTCTTCGGCGGCGTCCAGGAGGTGGTGGAAGACGCCCGCGCCGTTGTCGAGATTGCGGAAGTAGAGGTGTTCGGAGAGGGTTTTGAGGAGTTTGATCTTGCGGTTCTTGAACTTGGAGAATTGGCGGAAGAGGTAGCCGCCGAAGGCGCCCGTACCGGCGGCCAGGCTGATGAGGGCGGTTTGGTCGAGGCGCACGGACTCCTGGCGCAGACCGGCCCAAAAGGCAAGCAACAGTAGGACGGGGGCGAGGGCGGCGATCAGTTTGGTTGCTATGACGATGATTCCGGAGATCATCGCGGGGACGCCGATCAGGAGTTTGTCCAGAGGGCGCATGCCGACCCGGACGTTCGGGTAGAGCATTTCGAGATCGTTGCGCGGAACATCGCGGAACAGCTTCAACACCACCTCGCCACCCAGGCGCGGTATGTAGACGAGAACCTTGGAATAGCAGGTGAATTCGATGGCGCGACGGCGTAATCCGAACAGCCACTTCACCTGTTCGGTGCGCTCGGCGACACCGCGACGGAAGAACAGCGCGGCGTCGAGATCCTGATCGTCGACCGCCAGCCGCACCTTGACCAGGGAATGCTCGGCGAAGGCCCGGCGGATCTCCGCGGTGTCGATACGGGTGAAGTCGGCCGCCTCGGCGAGTTCGACCAGTTCACGCTCCAGGATCTGCTGGGCCACAATGTAATCCGCGGTGGTCGCGGGATGCACCGCGCGCTCGTCCGCCGCCGGATCCAGCACCTGGTACGCATCAAGGAGCGCATCGCCGCGCAGGTGATAGCGGTGGTGCACCAGCGCGGCGAGTAGGCGGGCGAACTCCAGGAAGGATTCCCGTTCCTTCGCGGGTACCTCCTCCGCACAGAGCGCGATCACCGCGCTCTTGCGGAACGGCAGGAAATGTTCGGCCTCCATCGATGCTCCTTCCGACGGGCGGACCCGTCGGAGTTCACCTTAGGTGGCGGATACGGGTCGCCGAAGCAGGGTGCGCAGGGCACCCGGCAGCGGCTTGGGGTCGCGCTGGGCGGGAGCGCGCAGCGCCCACGAGGTCAGCGTGAAGGCGGTGAAAACCAGCGGGCTGATCCAGCGCGGAGCCGGATCACCGACGGCCAGATGGGAGGCGGCCGCACCGGAGTACACGAAAACCAGTCCGGCGTAAGCCCATTCCTTCAGGCGCGGGAGACCGGGAGCCACCACCGCACCCACCGCGAGCAGTTTGGCGGTGCCCAGGATCGTCGCGAAGTACATCGGATAGTGCAGATCGTCGAAAGTGTCCCGCACATACGGGATTCGGGCCAGATCCCAGTAGGAGCCGACGACCGATTCAGTGAGAACGATGCCGCTGGTGACGACGAACGCGGCGAACTTGGCACGTTCGACCGGAGTCGTCCCCGCATACGTATTGATCAGCGCGCCAACGCGACTCGCGGGAGTGCCGTAGACCGGCGGTACGGCATTCTCGGCCGGTGCGCTCGAATGCGTGTGCGTGCTCATCGCTCGTCCACGATTTCGCCGGTCTCGACGGTGGCATCGACGGTCAGCGCCATGGTCGCCCCGACCAGCGGGAACCCTTGGGACGCACCGATCGCCGTGAGCATCTGCTCGGCGGAGTCCCAGCGCCAGGTGTCGGCGTAACTGCCGTCCTCGAGGCGGGTGAGGCGGGTTTCGGTGAGCCCCGGGTTATTCCGGCGAATACCGTCGATGAGGATGCTGCGCTGGGCCAGCATGGCGTCGAAGTCGGCGGCCTCGACGCGGTAGTGGTGAATCCTGACGACCGGCATGATGTCGCTCCTTGCTCTATTCGGGTGGTCTTTCCGACACCGAAAGCGTCACATCGGCCGGGTCCGGCGAGTAGTGCGGCGCCGCACCGGTTGCGGGTGCAACCGCGGGCTTCTCGGCTGTGCAATCTGCATATTCGCTGATGGGGACCTCGGCGGTGAGCACGAATTCTCCGTCCCGCACCCAACTGGTGAAACAACCGCCCGCATCGACGACGCGAGCGCGCATATTCCGCAGACCCTGTCCATCGGCGGATACCTCGGCGGCGACACCGTCATTGCGAATGCTCAAGTGCAGCCGCTCATCTCGCCGATGGCAGGCGATCTCGGCGCGCGTCGCCGCACTGTGCCGGAGAATATTGGTGACGGCCTCGCGCACCACCGGCACCAGCAGCGCACCCGTCCGCTCCGGGAGCCCGGCATCGGAGTCGATATGCACCGTCACGTCATTGTCGGCGAGTGCCCGTCTGGCGGAACGCAGTTCACGAGCCAGTGACATCTCGGGCAGATCCTCCACCATGGCCCGCGCCTCGGTGCGCGCATCGGCCGCGATGCGCAGCGACTCCTCGATCTCGATCGCGGCGCGCGCGGGGTTCCGGGTGACGAGTTCGGTGATGAGATCGCTCTTGAGCGCGAGCACCGACAGGGTGAGCGCGAGCAGATCGTGCATATCGCGCGCGACCCGTAATCGCTCCACGTGCACTGTGATTCGCATGAGCTCGGCCCGCGACCGGTTCAACTGATCGGACAGTTGCAGGAATCGGGACAGCCCGAACAGCACCAGCGTCGCCTCCATGGCGAGGAACACCCAGCCCACCCGGCTGGTGAACTCGGCGGCCGGTTCGGTGTAGGCGGCCCGCAATGCGATGAGCCCGGCAGCGATGACCAGCGCCCGTATCCCGGGCACGCTGAGCAGCACCGCGGTCGCGAGCAGAATCAGCCATACGCACCAGGACGCGCCCAGCCAGGGCAGCGGCAGCAAGGTGATGGCGGCGTGCAGGCACAGCAGCGCGATGGCGTGCCGGGGCCAGCGCAGTTGCGCCAGTAGCAGACTCGACATGGCCGCACCGCCCACCGCGATGGCGAGGCGGTAGTGCGTGGCCTCCAGGGTCTGATCGACGGTCCAGGCGGTCAGACTCAGCACCAGCGCGGCCAGGGTCAGCCGGGGCACGAACCCGGCGGCCGGATCGATATCGAGGGGCGGGGTGTAGAAGCGATGGTGCTCCTCGGCGGTGTCCCGCACGGTCTGGGTCATACCGCGGGTCACCCGGGCGACCCGGGTGGCGGCCTGCCGCGCCGCCGCCGGATCGGCTTCCAGATCGCGCCGCGCCTCGCCCAGCCAGTCGATGACGATATCGAGTTGATCGCCGAGCGCGGCCCGCAATCGGCGAGCGACCTGTAATCGCTCGCGCGCGAGCGTGATTCGCTCCAGTTCACCGCGCGTGGTGGCGAGCCGATCGACCAGTTCCGGCAGCCGCAGCAGGCTGTACAGGACGATGCCGACGGCGGCGGTGGTGAGCACGCCGTACAGGTATGTGGTCCAGCTTTCCCGCCAATCCTGGTGCGCGATACCGGCACTCACCGCGACCAGCCCGAACGCCCGCCAGCGCAACCGCTTCGGCAGGCACCACAGCACCGTGGCGGTGAGCAGGAACCCCTGGTTCACCCCGATGCTTCCGGTCACGAACAGCGGCAGGCAGGTCAGCGCGAATTGAATCGGCAGCACCCACGCGCGACTGCCCGGGCGGCGCTGCGCGAGCACCAGCAGTCCGGCCTGCACCGCGCAGCAGAGCACCATCGCGGCGTCCGCGCCACCGACGAGCACGGACAGGGTGAAGACGGCCAGAAACAGGTACCCGGTCGATCGCGGTAGTAGCGCCACGCCGATGATTGCATATCAGAGCAGCCGTTCGGGCAACCGCGATACCGCCCCGAACCTGCGGTTAGGAGCGGGTTTTCGTGCTGAGAGTGCTGGTTGCCGAGGATATGCGGCTATTGCGCGACACCCTGGTCGCCGCACTGGAATTGGAAGACGATATCCGCGTCGTCGCCGCCCTCGATCGCGGTGAGGCGATCGTGGACACCGCGATAGCCGAACAGGCCGACCTCTGCATCGTCGATATCGACCTCCCCGGCGTCGACGGCCTCACCGCCGCCGCCGATCTCGCCACCCGTTACCCCGCCTGCCCGGTCCTGATCCTCACCGCCCTGTCCAACCCGCGACACCTCAAGCGCGCCATGGAGATCGGCGTACGCGGCTTCGTCCTCAAGGACACTCCCCGGCGAGAACTGCTCGCGGCGGTCCGCACGGTAGCGGCGGGCGGCCACACCCTCGATCCCGACCTCGCCTTCACCGCACTGCGCACCCCCGACTCCCCCCTCACCGACCGCGAAACCGATGTCCTGCGCACCTTTTCCGCGGGCGCGGACCCCCGCGAAATAGCCGCCCACCTCAACCTCACCTACGGCACCGTCCGCAACTACCTGGCCTCCGCGGTCACGAAACTACAGGCCCGCAACAAAGTCGACGCCGTCCGCATCGCCACCGCGTCTGGCTGGCTGTAACTCGTTCATGCGGATGCAGATCCGCAGTCGGCGGTTGAAGGAGGCGGGGTGGGTGGTGCTGAATGCGCCGCGCGCCGCGCGTTCGAGGGATTCCAGATGATCGCAGAAACCCGCACCGAATCCGAGATCGGTGCACACCCGGTCAGCCAGGTATTCCTCGCGCCAACCGAGCCATGTTTTCGCGAAGGGCTGGAGTAGGCAGATCGCGGCCAGCACCGGAGCGAAATGCGGACCGAGAACCGGGTACAGCGCGGCGGTGACGACTACGAACGACATCGCGGCCAGACTCACAGCGCAGAGCTCCCAGCGACTGATCCGCTCTCTCCGGTCCGGCAGTACGTCGATGAACAGCCTGGTCGGGGAACCGAATACCGTGGACAACGGTGTGGCACAGAGGTTTTCGAGACACCTCGTGACCCAGCCGCCGATCAGTTGATGACCGAATTCGTGGGCGACCACCGCCCGCAGTCCCTGTGGCGGCAACTCGTTGACAGCTGAAATCGTCACCGAGACAAGTCGACGAGGATACGCCCGTCCCGCCGGATCGCCGCTGCGCGTGCGCAACGCGAGACGCAGCCAGGATTTGGGGTACCCGGCGGCCCGCATCACATCTTCGGCGGCTACGCCCAGCATCGCCAAGGGCATGAGGCGCGCCTCGTCATACGAGCTGATGGTGGGAAATTCATAGGCGCGCCGGCGCTGTGTCAGTTCATCCGGCACGGCCCAGATATTGAGCAGCACATAGAACCATGCGAGGAATCGGATCACCACGACGGCGATCACGACCCAGAGTCCGGCCCATTCCGCCAGACCCCAGAGCATCGCCACGGTCGCCACCGCCCAGGGCGCGGTGATGAGCAGTCGGATGATCGGCAGCAACCGGACTCCGATTGCGGTGCGGCCGTGAAACCGGTATCGGGCTGCGGCCGAAGAGGATTCGAGAGACATGATCGATCGACTCTCCGTGTGGTGGAGGCGTCGCGTTCGTGCGCGATCGCTTCACCATACGAACCTCCCACACGTTCGCGTAGCCCCTACTTCGAGTGGGCCGGAGCAGCCCAATCGACGCGGTAGTCGAACATCCAATTCAGGTGGCCGATTCCGCCCGTGGCGGCGCGGCGCAGGAAGAACGGGGTGAGCATGCGGACGAGCAGGCGGGAGATGCCGTTGGTGGCCTTGTCGCCGCTGGTTTCCGCGCCGTGGGCGACGACGCGTTCGACGCGTTCGCGGCGGCGGTGTTCGAATTCGGTGAGGGCGGCGGCGGTTTCGGGGATATCGCGCAGGCAGGTGGCCAGGACGATGGCGTCTTCGACGGCCATGGAGACGCCCTGGCCGGAGGAGGAGGCGACGGCGTGCGCGGCGTCGCCGATGATGACCATGGAATCGTTGTGCCACTTGGCTACCGAGGGCATGTCGTACTGATTGAAGGCGGGGACGAAGGTCTCGTCCGGGGTGGCGGCGACGATGCGGGCGGCGGGGGTGCGGTCCGCGACGAGCAGCCGCGTCAGCTCAGCACGCCAGTGCGCGATATCGGCTCCGGACAGCTCGGATTTCGAAAGCTCCCGTGTGCGCGGCACATTGGCGAACCACCAGATCTCCCCGGTCGGCGCGACCAGGTAGCCGAAGAAGACCTCTTTACCGAAGATCATGTTGTAGATGCCCGGCTCCAGCGCCAGTTCGGCGTGCAACGCCGGATCGTTCACGAAGCCACCGAGTCCGTAGATGCCGAGATAGTTGGCCTGCGGCGCGGTCGAATCGATGATTTCCCGAGTGCGGGAACGGATTCCGTCCGCCCCGATGAGCAGATCGGCTTCCAGTGTGCTGCCGTCGGCGAAGGTCGCGCGGACACCGCCCCCGGGGATTTCGACGGCATCTACCAGGCGCCTGCCGAACTCGTAGCGAATCCCCCGCCGCTCGGCCTCGGCATTGAGCGCCCGGTACAGATCACGCCGCTTCACGCTGTGCGTGACGGTGCCGTCGGGCAGCGTCCCCCCGATCGGCATATCGGCGATGTGCTTACCGCGCGCGGTGGAGAACGACAGCGTCCCGGTGGGATGTCCGGTCGCCTTCACCACCTCGTGCGCGTCGATCAGGGACAGCGCCGCCAGCCCGTTCACCGCGACCGTCAGGTACGCCCCCAGCTGTTCGGCCGCCGCGTCCTCGTAAGCCTCGCAGACGACCGCTTCGATTCCGACCCGCTGCAATGCCATGGCCGTGACCGGTCCCGCGATACCGCCGCCGATGATCAGTGCTTTCTTCACGGTATGTCTCCTCATAAGCTTTCTTGACTGTGCTGTATCTTGATAATCAAGACATCATTAGTTTGACGATCGAGGTTCTTGAATGTCAAGAGAAAATATGGAAACCCTGCGTGAGCAGGTCGGACAGGAGTCTCAGGCGCTACAGGCCGCGGTCGACGGCGTCGATGAGGCCGCCGCGGCCGTCCTCGGCGTCAATCGAACCGATCTGCGCTGCCTCGAAGTTCTCATGCGCGGCGAGGCCACGCCCGGACAGCTCGCCACCGAACTCGGGCTCACCAGCGGCAGCGTCACCACGGTCGTCGACCGGCTCACCAAGGCCGGATACGTGGAGCGCCACCGCGAGGACGGCGACCGCCGCAAGGTACTCATTCGCAGCACCCCGGCGGCACAGGCGAAGGCGTGGGAGATCTACGGCCCCATCGCCACCGAGGGCGCGGCCGAGCTGTCCGAGTACTCGGCCGAACAGCTCACCACCGTGCTGGAATTCCTGCGGCGCAGCCGGGACCTGCAAATTCGCCATCGCACCCGAATCGCGGAGCTGCCCAGAACCATTCGCTGACGGCGCTAACACAGCCGATACATTGCGAGGCCCTCCGCTTCACACACGGTGCCGACAATCGACGCATGTCGCACCCTGGACCCACCGTCGCGGAGATTCTGGCATCGCACGAAAGTGGTAGCGGGTCACCGATACACACGGCCGCGCGGGTGGCCGACGCCATCGCAGCGCGCGGGGATGATGGCACCTGGATCACCCCGGTACCGCGGGAACAGCTGCTCGCCGCCGCCGCGGAGATCGAACAGCGGCCGGGCGCGCGGACGCTGCCGCTGTACGGGGTGCCGTTCGGGGTCAAGGACAGTATCGATGTGGCGGGCTGGCCCACCACACTCGCCTGCCCCGATTTCGCCTACACCGCAACGGAAACCGCGCCCGCCGTGCAACGGCTACTGGACGCCGGGGCCCTCTTCGTCGGCAAGACGAATCTGGATCAGTTCGCGACCGGCCTGAACGGCACCCGGACTCCCTATCCGATTCCCCGCAGCGTCTTCGGCGGGGATCTCATCTCGGGCGGCTCCAGCTCGGGTTCGGCGCGGGCGGTGGCGCTGGGCGAGGTGCCGTTCTGTGTCGCCACCGATACCGCCGGATCGGGCCGAGTTCCGGCCGCGCTCAACGGCATTGTGGGTTGGAAGCCCTCACGCGGGCTGATCAGCACGGTCGGCCTGGTTCCGGCCTGCAAATCGCTGGACTGCCTCACGCTCATGGCCACCCAGATCGAGGATCTGGACCGCGTCTTCGAGGTGATCGCGGATGTCGATCCGGCCGATCCGTGGAGCCGCGAGCGCGGGGAACGCTTCGACGGCAGGCGAATTCGGGTGGGACTGCCCGCCGAGGACGAACTCGAATTCTTCGGCGACGAGGTGTTCCGGCACGCGCACCTGGGGATGCGTGATCGCCTCGCCCGACTCGGATTCGATTGCACGGCAACCACACTGCGTCCGTTCCTGGACGCGGGCGAACTGCTGTACCAGGGACCGTGGGTGGCCGAACGGCTGGTGGAATTCGAGACCTTCCTCGCCGAACACCCCGATTCCATCCTGCCGGTGATCCGCGAAATCCTCACCGGCGGTTTCCGATTCAACGCCGTGGACGTCTTCCGCGCCCAGCAGCGCCTCCAGGAACTCAAAGCCGCGGTATCCCGTATGTGGGCCGATTTCGATGTCATGGTGGTGCCCACCATCGGCACCACCTTCACGGTGCCGCAGGTACTGGCCGATCCGATCGCCGCCAATACCGTCCTGGGTCACTACACCCATTTCGGAAACCTGCTGGACCTCACCGCGATCGCCGTGCCCGTGGGCATGACCGCGGACGGCCGCCCGCTCTCGGCCATGGTCTTCGGACCCGCGCTGGCCGATGACACGGTGCTCGCGGCGGCCGCCCGCATCCTCGACGAGCCGCGCCCGCTGGTGGCGCATTCGGAAGTCCGGCTCGCAGAGAGAGAACGAAGATGACGGCAGTTCAACATATTTCGGCGCAGCCGACCGAATACTCCTTCGAGCCGAGCGCGGTGGCGCTGCTCGTCATCGATATGCAGCGTGACTTCCTGCTACCCGGCGGGTTCGGCGAGAGTCTGGGCAATGACGTGGCCCTGCTGCGCACCGTCATCGAACCGCTCGCCGCCTTGATCGCCGCCGCGCGTGCGGCCGGAATCCCCGTTATCCACACCCGGGAGGGACATCTTCCCGACCTGTCCGACTGTCCGCCCGCGAAGTTGTCGCGGGGCAACCCTTCTCAGCGCATCGGTGATCCGGGTGCGTTCGGCCGCATTCTGGTGCGCGGCGAATACGGCCACGACATCGTCGACGAACTCGCACCGCTCGCGGGCGAGGTGGTGATCGACAAGCCCGGTAAGGGCGCGTTCTACGCCACCGAGCTCTCGGATGTGTTGGCGGCCAAGGGCATCAGCTCGCTGCTGGTCACCGGCGTCACCACCGAGGTGTGCGTGCACACCACCGTGCGCGAGGCCAATGATCGCGGTTTCGAATGCCTCGTCGTATCCGATTGCGTCGGTTCGTATTTCCCGGAATTCCAGCGAGTCGGGCTGGAGATGATCGCCGCGCAGGGCGGCATCTTCGGCTGGGTGGCCGATTCGGCCGCCGTCATCGGCGCTCTCGACGCCGCCACCGCTTCATCGCACGCCACCGCTGCATCGCACGCCACAGCTCAGTGAACAGGAACCACCATGTCCGTCGATACCAAGCTTCCTGACGAAACCGGTTCCGCCGCACCACTTTCACTGCCCTGGTGGACGCGAGGCGATACCAATGCCTTCTTCGGGTTGTCCTTCAATATTCTCGTCAACGTCCTGACCCTGACCACGCTTTCCATTGCGGTGGTGAAGATTCCGAGCGGCGATGTGCTCGGCACGGTGCTGCCCGCGCTGGGTGTGGCGCTGGTGCTGGGCAATCTCTACTACATGCTGCTGGCGCGAAGACTCGCCCGCCGCGAGGACCGCGATACCGTGACGGCGCTGCCGTACGGGCCGAGCGTGCCGCATATGTTCATCGTGGTCTTCGTGGTCATGCTGCCCATCTATCTGAAGACCAATGACCCGATGAAAGCCTGGTCGGCCGGTCTGGCCTGGGCGTTCATGATCGGCGTCATCGTCATGATCGGGGCGTTCGTCGGACCGTTCATTCGCAAGATCACCCCGCGCGCGGCCATGCTGGGCACCCTCGCGGGCATCTCGATCACCTTCATCGCCATGCGGCCCGCCGCGCAGATGTGGGAGGCGGCCTGGATCGGACTGCCGGTGCTGGCGATCATCCTGATCGGCTTCTTCACCGATGTGAAGCTGCCGGGCAATGTGCCGATCGGCCTGGTGGCGCTGCTCGTCGGCACGGCCATCGGCTGGATCGGCGGCTATATGTCGGTGCCCGATGTGTCGGCCGCCGCGCACGATATCGCGCTGGGACTGCCGGATCTGCGATTGCATCTGCTCTTCGACGGACTGGGCAATCTCGCACCGCTGCTCGCGACGGCAATTCCCTTGGGCGTCTACAACTTCACCGAAGCCATGAGCAATGTGGAGAGCGCGGCGGCGGCGGGCGACAACTACAACCTGCGCAGTGTGCTGCTCGCCGACGGTTTCGGCGCGATCATCGGCTCCGGGTTCGGATCGCCGTTCCCGCCCGCCGTGTACATCGGGCATCCCGGCTGGAAGGACGCGGGCGGGCGCACCGGATACTCGCTCGCCAGCGGTGCGATCATCGGATTGATGTGCTTCCTCGGCCTTTTCGGGGTGCTCGCCACGATTCTGCCGATTCCCGCGATCGTGCCGATCCTGCTGTACATCGGCCTGCTGATCGGTGCGCAGGCCTTCCAGGCGGTGCCGCGCCTGCACGCGGTGGCCGTGGTCGCGGCGCTGCTGCCCAATCTCGCGGAATGGGGAGTGGGGCAGATCGACAATGCGCTCAGCGCCGCCGGAACCACCGCGGACAAGGTCGGCGCGTCCGCGCTGGGGCAGGCGGGCGTGGTCTACGACGGATTGAAGACGCTCGGCTCCGGTGCGGTGCTCGCCGGTCTGGTGCTCGGCACCATGGTGACGTTCATCCTCGAAAAGCGTTTCCGCGCAGCGGCTGTCGCGTCGGTGGTGGGCGCGGGGCTGGCCTTCATCGGGCTCATCCACGCCAGTGAGGTCGGCTGGGCGGCCGCGCCGAAGGTGGCACTGGGCTACCTGTTCTTCGGGGTGGTCTGCCTGGCCTGCGCGTTCCTGCCCAAGCCCGCTCCGGAGCCCGCACCCGACACGCTCGACACGGCCGAGGCGGAATCCACGTAGCGCGAAGGGGCGGGTGCGGGGCACACTCGGTGCTGTGAAGCTGATGCCAGTTGGGGGTGGGCTGTCGTGAGCACGCTTGCTCGAGGAGAGAACCGCCCCGCACCCGGAGAACGATTGACGGTCACCGTCGCCGGTTCGGCCGCACTCGATGTCTCGGCGCTGCTGCTGGGCACGGACGGAAAAGTGCGGTCCGACGCCGATTTCGTCTTCTTCAACCAGCCCGCGGGCCCCGGGGTCACCTATCGGCACGGGGCCGGGCGCGGTGACATGGTCGATGTGCAGACCGGCGCGGTGCCCGCGAATGTGGACAAGGTGGTGGTCACCGCCAGCCTGGACGGCAGCGGGCCCGCCACCTTCGCCGGGGTGGGCACCCTCACCGCGACCATCGGCTCCGATTCAGGGTCCTTGACCTTCCCCATGTCCGGACTCAGCACCGAGACCGCCGTCGTGTGCGTGGAGATCTACCGGCGCGGCGGGGCATGGAAGGTGCGAGCGGTCGGACAGGGCTACGACAACGGGTTGGCCGGTATCGCCGAAGCGTTCGGCGTGAATATCGACGATGAGCCCGCGCCCGCGGCACCGAGCACACAGGCTGTCGCCACCCCGCCCGGCCAATACCCCAGCGCGCCTGCCCCGAGCGCGCCCCCTCCCGCGCCGGGCTCGTATCCGCCGCCCGTACCCGCTGCCCCGCAACCTCATTCACCGTCGCCGGCTTACTCCGCGCCGGCCGCACCCGCCTTTTCGCAAGGAGCCCAGCCCATGCAGAGCGAACTGTTCGATCCCCGTCATGCCGAGGTCAATGGCATCGGCATTCAGAAGCAGGGCGGGAAGATGATCAAGGTCGCCGTCAATGGGGAGGTGATGGCGCGGGCCGGTTCGATGGTGGCCTACCAGGGCGATCTGCAGTTCAAGGCGCTCGGCTCCGGCGGTATCGGCCGCGCGATCCAGCAGCGGTTGACCGGTGAGGGCGTACCGCTCATGAAGGTCACCGGTCGCGGGGACCTGTTCCTGGCCAATGGCGCGGCCGATGTGCACACCGTCGATCTGGACGGCACCGACGGCCTCACCATCAATGGCGCGAATGTGCTCGCCTTCGATCCGACGCTGACCTACAACATCAAAATGGTCCAGGGCGCAGCGGGTTTCGCCAGCAACGCGGGTCTGTTCAACTGCGTCTTCACCGGCCGCGGCCGCATCGCCATCACCACGCACGGCTCCCCCGTCGTCCTCAATGTCGACCAGCCCACCTACGCCGACCCGCAAGCCGCCGTAGCCTGGTCCTCCAGCCTGCAAACCGGCATCAAGCGCAATGACTCCATGGGCTTCAGCCGCCTCATCGGCCGCAGCACCGGCGAGGGCATGACCCTGTCCTTCTCCGGCCGCGGCTTCGTCATCGTGCAACCCTCCGAACTCCCCCCGGGCGGCCTCATCGGCGGCACCGGCGGCGGCCAGGAGGCCGGGCAGAGCGGCGGCCTGCTGGGCGGCATCCTCGGCTGATCACCCGGGAGCATCCCGCCTAGAATCATGGGATGAAGGTGCTCGGTGCTTGCCCGCTGGATTGCCCGGACGGCTGCTCCTGGGTGGTGGATGTCGAGGATGGCGTCGCGGTCGGATTGCGCGGGAACAAGGCGCATCCGGTTACCAGGGGTGCGCTGTGTGTGAAGGTGAACCGGTATCTGGAGCAGTTGAAGTCCGATGAGCGGATCACCTTTCCGATGCGGCGGGTCGGGCGCAAGGGTGAGGGGCGGTTCGAGCGGATCACCTGGGACGAGGCGCTCGATGAGATCGCCACGCGGCTGCAGGGCGTTGTCGCCGAGCACGGCGGGGAGGCGATCTGGCCGTTCCACGGGACCGGGAGCCTCGGGTACATCCAAGGGCTGGAAGGGTTTTCGGGGCGGCGGTTCTTCAATGTGCTGGGCGCTTCGCTGCATGATCCGACGATCTGCTCGGTGGCGGGGACGCTGGGGGTGAAGTACACGCTGGGGACTTCGGGCGGAATGGATCCGGAGGATTTCGTCCATTCGAAGTTGATTCTGCTGTGGGGCACCAATCCGCTGAGTTCGGGACATCACGGGTGGAAGTTCATCCAGGACAGCGGGGCGTACACGGTCGCCATCGATCCGGTGCGCTCGCGCACGGCCGAACGCTGCGATGAGCATCTCGCACCGCTGCCCGGCACCGATGCGGCGCTGGCGCTGGGGCTCATGCACGTGATCGTGTCGATGGGCGCGCAGGATGACGCGTTCATCGCCGAGCACACCGTGGGCTGGGATGAATTCCGCACGCGCATAGCCGAATTCACGCCGGAGCGGGTTGCGGAGATCACCGGCCTGCCGGTCGAGCGGATCGTGGCGCTGGGTGAGCGCATCGCCCGCACCCGCCCCACCGCCATTCGCGCCTCACAGGGCATGCAGCGGCACGCGGGCGGCGGTATGGCGCTGCGGGCGCTGGCCTGCCTGCCTGGCATCACCGGCGACTGGGCGATTCCCGGTGGCGGACTGCACTATTCGACGAGCGGGCACTTCGATCTGAACACCGCCGGTCTGGTGCGCTTCGATCTGCTGCCGCATCCGGTGCGCACGCTGTCCATGACCCGGCTCGGCGAAGGACTGCTGGAAACCGAGGGGCCGCCGGTCAAGGCACTCTTCGTGATCGCCGCGAATCCGGTCGGGTCCAATCCCGATCAGCGGGGCGTGCGACGGGGACTGGCCCGCGAGGATCTGTTCACCGTTGTGCTGGAACACTTTCCGACCGATACCGTGGACTACGCCGATATCGTGCTGCCCGCGACCATGCAGCCCGAACATCTCGATGTGCTGGCCGCGTACGGCAATCTGTATCTGGTGTGGAATGAACCGGCGGTGCCGCCGCCCGGTGAATGCCGCTCCACCACCGAGACTTTCCGGCAGTTGGCGCAGCGCATGGGTCTCACCGAGCCCGCGCTGTACGACTCGGACGAGGAGTTGGCCGCGCAACTGCTGAAGGGCCACGACCTGGACCGTTTGCGCAGGGAGGGCTTCCTGAAGGTATCGCCGCGCCCCGTCCCCGTCGACAAGGTGCGATTCGTCTCGGACCGCGCCGCGATGGCGGGCCACGACCCGCTCCCGGCGTACATCCCGCCCGCCGATCCCGGTGACGGGCTGGTGCTGATCTCGGCGGCCTCGCACTACTTCCTGAACACCACCTTCGGGAACAATCCCGAATTACGCCGCCGCGCTGGCGATCCGACGGTGACCCTGCATCCGGACGATGCCGCCGCCCGCGGTATCGCGGACGGCGATCGCATCACCGTGGCCAATGATCGCGGTTCGTTCGAGGCGATCGCCGAGGTCTCCGATCGGGTGCGCCCTGGCGTGGCCGCCACCCCGAAGGGCCGCTGGGCCAAGCATTCCGGCGGTTCGACCGTGAATGCCACCGTCGCCGAACGTGATTCGGATTTCGGTGGCGGCGCGGTCTTCCACGACAACCGGGTGCGGATCACGGTCGCGGCCGGAATCGCCTAGGAGAACTGGATATTGACCGAGGCCCCGGGCGGAATCCTGCGCACCTGATCGTGGATCTGCCCGAGGATGTGCAGGCTCACCACCATATCGGTGACATCGACGTTCTCGGCCTCCAGCTCACCGCCCAGCACCAGCGGGTGCGAGAAGTCGTAGACCTCGTGCTCCCCCGGCACCAGCCCGCGGCCCTCGAGTTCCAGTGCCAACTCGGCGATCAGGTATTTCTCCTGTCCCGCACCGGTATTCAGCTCCGCCTCGAGTTCGTCCAGGCTGTCCCATTCGCGGGTGAGCTCACCCTCGACGGTGTCCAGCCACCACACGCCGTCGTCCGCGCCGAAGAACACGTCACCGAAGATCGAGGTGAACAGGGGCGTCTTGCCGTCGAGGCCGATCCACGCCCATGAGCTCAGCGCATCGCCGAATTGTTCGGGCGTGAACCATTTGATCAGTTCCACACCGGCACACTACATCTCAGGCGGCGGCGAAGCGGACGGCGAGCTGTGTGCGCGAGGCGCAGGAGGTGGCGGCCAGCACCCGGGTGAGATGTTTCTTCACGGTGTCGACGCCGATGAAGAGCCGTTCGGCGATCTGCCGATTGGTCAGCCCGTGCGCGGCGAGGTCCGCGACCTCCCATTCGCGCGGCGTCAGCTGCCAATTCGACAGGGCGGCACGGCGATCCCGGTCCCGGTTCAACTGTTCCACCACCAGCGGCGCGAGATGTCTGCGCAGCGCGTGCAGCACCGCCAGATCGCGGTCGGGCACCCGGGGCGCGTCCACCACGGCCATGCCGATGTACAGCACCCCGGCCGGACCGCCGTCGACCACCATGGCTGCCTTGTCATTGATGCCGTTGGGCCGCAGGAACTCGAGCAGGAACGGCGCGTCCGGCACGATCTCGGCCAGCCCGGACACCCCGCGCGCACCGATCGCCTCGGCCACCCGCGCATCGCGCAGCGGATCCCTGCCGGACCAGCGCTCGGCGTATTCGGCCAGGAATTCCGGGGTGTATCCGCCCTGCACCCCGCAGCCCTCCTCGACGGCGTCCGCGAGGGTATCCCCGTGCAGCACGGCCACTCCGGTGAAACCGAACCAGCTCTGTAGCGCGAGCACCAGTCGTTCCCGGAATTCGGGCAGGTCGACGGCACGATCGACGGATTCCAGCACGCCGATGAGCCGCCGGTGATCCTCCGCCGAGAGGGATTCGCCCTGCGGTAGCGGCCGGGGCGTGCGGCTGGAATTACGGAGTGCGCCTGTCACGCATCCATATTCCACCTTCGGGCCATACCGGGCCATGCGAGAGCCCGGCATTGTTATCGCCATGAGTACAGAGAACAACACCCGCCGCTGGCTGATCACCGGAGCCAACAGCGGTTTCGGCGCGGCGTTCACCGCGGCCGTGCTGGCCGCGGGCGATGAGGTGATCGCCGCCGTGCGGCGGCCCGAATCGATGGCGGAAGTCGTTGCCGCGCACCCGGATCGGGTGCAGGTGGTGGCGCTGGACGTGCGCGACCCGGCCGCCGCCGAACGAGCGGTCGAGGAAGCCGGGCGTATCGATGTGCTGGTGAACAATGCCGGTTACGGGATTGTCGGGGCCATCGAAGAGACCACCGAGGACGAATTGCGCGATGCCATGGAGGTGATGTTCCACGGGCCGCTGCGCCTGACCCGGTTGGTGCTTCCGCAGCTGCGCGAACGGCGCGGCGGCGCGATCGTGCAGGTCAGCAGCATGGGCGGTTTCATGTCATTCGCCGGTGTCGGCGGCTACAGCGCGGCCAAGGGTGCGCTGGAATTGGCCAGCGAGGCGCTGGCGGCAGAGGTGGCGCCGCTCGGCATCCAGGTGCTGATCGTGGAGCCCGGTGCGTTCCGGACCGGTTTCGCCAAGCCGGACGCCCTGCGCGTCACCGGTGCGATCGCGGACTACGCGGGAACGGCCGGGGTGGCCCGGGATGGACTGCCGTCCTCGGATCAGCAGCAGGAGGGTGATCCGGCCAAGGCGGCGGCCGCGGTGATAGCCGTTGTCGGTCAGCCGAATCCGCCGCTGCGCCTGGCACTGGGGCCGGACGCGGTGGGCGCGATTCGTGGCAAACTCGCGGCTGTCGCCGCGGACCTGGATGCGACCGCCCACCTCGGCCTGACCACCGGTCTCGCGAACTAGGCCGCGCTACCGCTCGCCTGCGACATGATCGTGGTGAAAATGTTGGCGATGACTTCGAGCAGTTCCATCGGGTACCTCATCAACTGGAAAGTGGGACACCGCAGCCTCATCGACCCCGGTGTACGCCGGGTGTCGGGGGCATGAATACCCGTGGTCATTCTGCACACCTGCGGCAAATGTCCGTTGTGACCGAATTTGTGTAACGCTCATCACAGCTCGCTGTTACCGTGGCGGAACCCGTCGCATGCGAGGCGGTGGGCCGCACATTCTCTCGGAGGTGGGTCGACATGACCTCGGTTCTGTATTCGGCGCAACAGCGACTGGCACATACCGCCGAGATCATAAAGGGCCTGAAAACGCTGCGGGACAAGGGCATTACCGATCCGCGCAATCCGGTGGAGACGCTGCGCACCGCCCGGGAATCACAGGTGTTCGGCCCGCCAGCCACCGCCGTCCGCCATGCCGCGCGCGTCTGGCCCGAGCTCATCGGGCTCGCCGACGAACGCGGTGAACTCACCTACCGCGAGATGGACGAGCGCTCGAACGCGGTGGCGCGCGGCCTGCAACGCCTCGGCGTCACCCCCGGCACCGTGATCGGCCTGCTCGCCCGTGATCACCGCGGCCTGCTGCTGGCCATGGTCGCGGCGGGCAAGCTCGGCGCACGGGTCGCGCTGATGAACACCGGATTCGCCAAACCGCAGTTCGCGCAGGTCTGCGAGCGGGAGAACGTCAAGGTAGTCATTCACGACAGCGAATTCCTGGGGCTGCTCGACGCCTTGCCCGCCGACCTGCCGCGGGTATTCAGCTGGGTCGACGAGGGCGTCGAACTGCCCGCGGGCGCGATCACCCTCGACACCCTGATCGACGCCAATGCCAAAGCCCCGCTGCCGAATCCGAAGAAGCCGGGCGGGGTAGTCATCCTCACCAGCGGCACCACCGGACTGCCCAAGGGCGCACCCCGCGACAAGACATCGCCGCTGGCCACCGTGCAGGTGATCGATCGCATCGACTTCCCGTCCCAGGGCACCATGGTCATCGTCTCGCCGATCTTCCACAGCACCGGACTGGCCACCTGGCTGGTCGGCACCGGACTCGGCAACAAGGTGGTGGTGGCGCGCCGCTTCGACGCCGAGCGCACCTTGCGCCTGATCGCCGAGCACAAAGCGGAGATGCTCGTGGCGGTGCCGACCATGCTGCATCGAATGGTGGAGCTGGACAAGGATATTCGCGATCGGTACGACACCTCGTCGCTGAAGGCGATCGTGATCGCGGGTTCGGCGCTGTCCCCGGAACTCTCGGTGCGCACCGCCGAGGTGTTCGGCCCGGTGCTCTACAACCTGTACGGCTCCACCGAATGCGCGGTGGCGACGGTGGCGCGACCGGAGGATCTGGCCATCGCGCCGGGCACCGCGGGCCGCTCCCCCACCACCTGCGAGGTGGTGCTGTTCGACGCGGACGGGAAGCGCATTCGCGCCAAGAACGTCACCGGCCGCATCTTCATTCGCTCGGGCGCGCCGTTCAAGGGCTACACCGACGGACGGCACAAGCAGATCATCGACGGCTATATGTCCAGCGGCGATGTCGGCCATTTCGATGATCGCGGACTGCTTTTCGTGGACGGCCGCGATGACGACATGATCGTCTCCGGCGGTGAGAACGTCTTCCCGCAGGAGGTGGAGAACCTGCTGCTGGAACGCCCCGATGTCTTCGACGCGGCGGTGGTCGGCGTGGACGATGTGGAATTCGGCAAACGCCTGCGCGCCTTCATCGTGCTCGAACCCGGTGCGGCCGCGCCCGATCCGGCGGAGATCAAGGCGTACATCAAGAACAATCTGGCCCGCTACAAGGTGCCCCGGGACGTGTTCTTCCTGGATGATCTGCCGCGCAATGCCACCGGCAAACTGCTGCGCCGGGTGCTCGTGGAATACCAGGAGCCCGCGAAATCCTGAGCCGCTCCCCGATCCGCGCGGGTGTCGTCCCCGCCACCACCTGGGCGGTTTATACGCTACTTCGGGTACCAGAGACCTCGGCCACACCCTTCCCACCAGCGCTTGCTAGGGTTAGCGGTGCACTGGATCTCGAGGTTGCGGTCCGAGCGCCGACTCGTCCGGCGGGGGATCGCGGAAGGTTGTACCTATGTCTCTTGCCCTTCCGTCGGCAGGCACGGTTTTTCGCAAGGCCGGTGATACGGCGCTGAGTGTCAACGCCATGGTGCGCGGGGGTCTGTTCAATCCGCTGCGCCCGGATCAGGCGGTGCGATCGGCGCTCAATGTGCTCAAGTTCGGGCCGTTCGCGGGCGCGGTCGTACACGCCGCCAACACCAATCCGAAGTCGGCGGCCATTGTCGACGAGCGCGGCGAGATGACCTTCGAGCAGCTGGACAAGCAGTCCTCGGCGTTCGCGCGCGGCCTCGCCGCCCAGGGTCTGGGCCCGGGCGATGTGATCGGCGTGCTGGCGCGCGATCATCGCGGCATGGTGCTCGCCTTGGTCGCCGCGGGCAAGCTCGGTGTGCGCGCGGTGCTGATGAACACCGGTTTCGCCAAACCGCAGTTCGCGGATGTGGCGACGCGCGAGAAGGTCAAGGCGGTGCTGCACGACAGCGAGTTCTTCGATCTGATGGGCGCGATTCCGGCCGAGATCCCGCGCATCCTGACCTGGGTCGACGAGAAGGACAACGCGGACCCGTCGATTCCGACCATCGAATCGGTGGCGGCCGGGCAGTCCACCGCACCGCTGTCCCCGCCGGATAAGCCGGGCGGCATGGTCATTCTGACCAGCGGTACCACCGGCACCCCGAAGGGCGCGCCCCGCGATAAGGTCAGCCCCTTCATCACCGCGCAGTTCCTGGATCGAATTCCGTTGCCGCGCAACAGCACCGTGGTGATGGCCGCGCCGATCTTCCACGCCACCGGACTGTCCCAGTTCACCATCTCCATCGCACTGGGCAATCGAGTCGTATTCCAGCAGCGGCGCTTCGACCCCGAGACCACCCTGGCCAATATCCAGAAGTACCGGGCACAGGGCCTGACCGTGGTGCCGACCATGCTGCAGCGCATCCTCGACCTGCCCGCGGAGACCCTCGCCAAGTACCAGCCGAGCGAGACCCTGCGCGTGCTCTTCGCCGCCGGTTCGGCCATCCCGCCGGACGTGGTCACCCGCACCCTGGACTACTTCGGCGATTCGCTCTACAACGTGTACGGCTCCACCGAATGCGCCGTCATGACCGTGGCCAATCCGGCGGAACTGCGCAAGGCGCCGACCACCGCGGGCAAGGCGCCGGTGGGCATTCGCATCGCGCTGTACGACGAGAACCGCAAGCGCATCACCGCGCCGAACGTGACCGGCACGATCTTCATCGAGAACGGGCACTCGTTCAAGCAGTACACCGACGGGCGCACCAAGGAGTACGTCGACGGGCTCATGTCCAGCGGCGATGTCGGCCACTTCGATACCGACGGACTGCTTTTCATCGACGGGCGCGATGACGACATGATCGTCTCCGGTGGCGAGAACGTCTTCCCGCAGGAGGTGGAGAACCTGCTCTCCAACCGTCCCGATGTGCTCGAGGCGGCCGTGGTCGGCGTCGAGGACCGCGACTTCGGTAAGCGGCTGCGCGCCATCGTGGTGCCGGGTCCGGACTCCAAGCGCGATGTCCAGGAGATCAAGGACTACGTCAAGGAGAATC
Source organism: Nocardia sp. NPDC056000 (assembly GCF_042269265.1). Lineage (NCBI taxonomy): Bacteria > Bacillati > Actinomycetota > Actinomycetes > Mycobacteriales > Nocardiaceae > Nocardia > Nocardia sp. NPDC056000. The sequence continues at coordinate 212,860 of NZ_JBHJXS010000016.1, forward strand.
TGGCGCGCTACAAGGTGCCGCGCGAGGTCATCTTCCTCGATGAGCTGCCGCGCAATGCCACCGGCAAGCTGCTGCGCAAGCCGCTGATCGAAATGGCAGTTCCCGCCGAGTAATTCCGGATGGAAGCGAGAATCCCGGGCCGCGAAAAGGGTCCGGAATTCTCAGCTATTATCAGCGCGTGAGTTTCGAGTCCGGCCGGTCGACGGCGCATAACAGCGGTGATGCCGCTGTATTGCGCGGTGGATCGGCCGGACTGCTCTCCGGAGCGTTCGCGGTCGCCGCGCACGGCTGGATATCGGGGGCCGCACCGCTGGAGTCCGGGGCGCTGACGCTGCTGGTGGCCGCCTCGGCGGCGGTCGGGGCGCTGGTGGCCGGAATCGGCGCGCTGCGCACCACCTGGCTCGGGCTCGTGATCGCGCTCATCGGCGGGCAGTTGCTCGGGCACTTCAGCATGATGTGGGGTTCGCCGGGCAGCAGTGCGCACCACCATCATCACGCGTCGATGTGGAGTCCGGCCATGCTGGCCGCGCATATCGTGGCGGCCTGCGTGGCCGCCGTGGTGATCCTGGGCGCGGAGGGCGCGTATCGCATAGCCAGCACGGTGCTGGCTTGGGCGCTGCCCGTTGCCGTTTCGCTGCCGGTGCTGACCGGACCACCTCAGCTTCCGATCGCGCATCGCGATCGAGTCGTGCTGCGCGTGCTCGCGGCCGACGCCTTCCGGACCCGCGGTCCGCCCATTCTCGGTCGAGTCTGATTTCTCCTCTCACCCGGCACGGACCTGAGTGTTCGTGTGTCTTCGCCGTATTCGGCGTACCCGGGTTCTCCTCGAACATCAGAAAGACCGCCGGTGACTATTACCGAGAGCGGTGCCGTAGAGACGGTACCGCCTATTCAACCTGCCCAGAATTCGGAATCCCCACCTAAACGCAGTGCGGGCAATGCCTTTCAGGCGTTGATGCTGCGACTGCATTTCTATGCCGGTGTATTCGTCGCACCGTTCATTCTCATTGCCGCCGTGACCGGTGCGCTGTACGCGGTGGCGCCCACGCTGGAGACCTTCGTCGATCGCGGTCTGCTGCACACCGATTCGACCGGTCCGGCCAAACCGCTGTCCGCGCAGATCGCCGCGGCCACCGCTGTGGAGCCGAAGCTGGCGCTGGTGGCGGTCGCACCGGCGCAGAACAGCGGTGACACCACCCGGGTCATCTTCAGCGATCCGAGCCTCGGCGAATCCGAGCGCCGCGCGGTGTTCATCGATCCGGTGACCGCCACGTCCGTCGGCGACAGCGTCGTCTACGGCAGTTCCGGGGCGCTGCCCACGCGCACCTGGATCGATCAACTGCACCGGGATCTGCACCTGGGCGACTTCGGCCGCTACTACAGCGAGATCGCGGCGTCCTGGCTGTGGGTCATCGCACTGGCCGGACTGGTGCTGTGGTTCCGCCGGGTGCGGGCGCGGCGCGAAAAGCGCTCGGCCGGTTGGCTGTTCCGCCCGGATCGGTCCCGGCCGCGCGCCCGCACGCTGAATTGGCATGCGGCCGTGGGCATCTGGATTCTGCCGGTGCTGCTGTTGCTGTCGGCGACCGGTATGACCTGGTCCAAGTACGCCGGTGAGAACGTCACCAAACTGCGCCAGGAAATGAGCTGGACCACGCCGTCGGTGACCACCAAGCTGCCCGGCACCGAGGGTCCGGCCATGCCCGCCGGTGGTGACCACGCCGGTCACGGCGGGGGCGCGACGCCCGCCGCCGCACCGAATCCGAACAAGGCGGCGCTGGTGGACACCGTGTACGCGGTGGCTCGCGCCAACGGTGTGGACGGCCCCATCGAGATCAGCATTCCGGCCAAGGACGGCACCGCGTTCGTGGCCAAGGAGCTGCGCCGTCCCGGCGTGCTGACCGTCGACGCCATCGCCGTGAACGGCAGCACCGGCGTCGTCACCGATTCGCTGAAGTACTCGGATTGGCCGCTGGCGGCGAAATTGACCAACTGGGGCATCCAGTTCCATATGGGGCTGATGTTCGGGCTGCTCAATCAGCTGCTGTTGCTCGCGGTCATGATCGGGCTGCTCACCGTGGTGGTGCGCGGATACCTGATGTGGTGGCGACGCCGGCCGACCAAGTCCGAGGCCAAGGTCGCGCTGGGCAGGGCCCCGCGGCGCGGTGCGCTGCGGCAGACGCCGATCACCGTCCTGGTGCCGTTCCTCGCGGTCGCCGCGGTGGCGGCCTGGTTCGCACCGATGATCGGCATTCCACTCCTCGGCTTCCTGCTGGTGGACGTCCTGGTGGGCTTGGCATCCCGCCGTCGCGCCACCGCCTGACAACCGAATCCCACTGAGCGGCACGGCGATTGGGCCGTGCCGCCGGTAAACCATACCTTCACGCCGATCCCGGCGGTCGGGATCGACTCTGCCCGTGCAGTACCTGACCTGCACTGACACAAGGATTTTCACCTGATGAAGCTCAACACCTTCGCCGCGTCCATCGTCATGTCGAGCGCGCTCGCCGTCTGCGCAGGCACCGCGCACGCCGATACGACGGCCGATTCGGCGATCAACTACACCGCCACGAACAGCGAGACCAATACGGTCATCCGCACCGATGCCGGTTCCATGGCGGTCGAGGACGGCGTCTTCAAGATCAAGGCGGCCGACGGCAAGACCATCGCCGGAACCGAATTGACCTTCCGCGTAGACGATTTCGTCTTCCCCATCGCCACCGAGATCCACGACCGGGTGGCCACCCTCACCCCGCAGTTCGACCTGGCCCACGCCGCCTACCGGCCCGTGGCCCTCCCGTTCGAGAACGGGGCGCCCTGGAAGACCGAATACGACCGCGAACAGGCCGCCTGGAGCCGCATGACCAGCACCATCGGCATGGGCGCGACGATCGGCACCCTGGTCGGCGGCCTCGGCGGCGCGGCGGTCGGCTGCCTCATCGGCGGCGCCACCCTCGCCACCGTGACCGGTGCGCTGACCGCCATGTTCGGCGCGCTGGGCGGTGCGGTGCTCGGGTGCATCGTCGGCATGAGCGTGATCGGTTTCCTCGGAACCGTCGCGGGCCAGATCTTCGTGACGGCTCCGGTGGCGATTCTCGCTGCGGCGCAGTACTTCACGACGATCAACCAGCCGTTCACGGCACCGGCCAAGTAGGCCCGGAATACGCGCTGCGGTATCCCCCGGGTAACCGGGCGATACCGCAGGCTATCCCCCGAGCTTCCCGGTGAGTAGCGACTCCAGCTCGGCGGCGACTTCCTCGAGGGGTTCGAGACTGCGGTGCACCCGGCAGAGGATTATCGCGCCCTCGACGGACGAAAGCGTCAGTGTGGCAAGGCTTCCGGCGCGGGATGCGGGGATGCCCGCGGAGATAAGGGATGCGACGAGCGCGGTGCGCCAGCGAGTGAAGGTGGCCGATACCTCCGGATGCAGGGCGCGATCGTCGTCGGTGCCGCTGACCGCCACCGCGACGGCGGGGCAGACGGCTTGGAAGTCCTCGGTGTTCAACAGGATCCGCCGCCAGAAGTCGACGAGACGGTGCAGCGCTTCCACCGGGCCGACGGTCGAGGTCTCCTCGATGATGGCGGCGATGGCATCGGACGCCAGACCCAAACTCTCACCGAGTAATTGGCGGCGGCCACCCGGGAAATGATGGTAGACCGAGCCGCGCGGCGTGCCGGTGCGGGCGAGCACGGCATCGATGGTGACACCCGCGGAGCCGCGTTCGCGCAACAGCTCCACCCCGCCGATCAGCATCTTGCGCCTGGTTGAACCACGTGCTGCCATGACGCTAATCCTCGTGCGGTGCTTCGAATTTCGCCTGCACGGCGGAAAGGTTCGCGCGCATATTGCGCTCCCATTCGACCAGGCGATTGGCGATGATCCGGCCTTCCTTCTCCGGCATGGCGGTAATGGCCGCGTTCAGCCCGGACGGGTCCGGCCCCATCCGGCCCCACTGCCGCACGATCACCCCGGAGCTCGCCGGATCGATCTCGAAACCCCAGGTGGCGCTGACGCCGAGCGGCCCGCGCACCTGCCATACCCAGCGGCGTTCGGGCTCCACCTCGATCACCTCGCATTCGGTGCTCCACGCACCCATGGCGCTGTGCTGATTCGTGCCCCGGAATCGTGCGCCGAGCTCGACGTGGTCCGCGCCGTCCAGCCATTCGACCGAGTCCAGTTCATCGGAGGCGAGGGCGGGCAGCCCGATATCGGTGACCACGGCCCACGCCTGCTCCGGGGTACAGGACACCCGCTGGGAAACTTCGACGGTTGGTTGATCGCGGTAGCGCACTGTGCAGCCTTTCGGGGTTCCGGCCAGAGTTTCTATGGTCTATAACATAGAACATGATGTCGATGGAGCCCAAGGGGAAACCGCTCGAGGTCGGAGTCGTGATCGAACCGCGCCTGCCGGGGGCGGCGGAGTTCGCGGTGGAGGCGGAGCGGCTCGGCGTCGCCTCGCTATGGGTGCCGGAGGTGTGGGGGTACGACGCGCTGACCGGGCTGGCCTACCTCGCCGCCGAGACCTCGACGATCCGATTGGGCACCTTCGTGGTTCAGCTCGGCTCGCGCTCACCGGCGCTGCTGGCCACCTCGGCGCTGAGTCTGCAGGAGCTCTCGGGCGGGCGCTTCAACCTGGGCATCGGGGTATCCGGGCCGCGGGTGATGGAGGGGTGGCATGGCGTGCGATTCCGCAAACCCGTTGCCACCACTCGCGAAACCATCGAGATCCTGCGAATCATCAGTCGCGGTGAACCTTTGAGCTACGACGGCGAGGTGTACACGCTGCCGCTGCCGGACAGCGCCGGTCGGACGCTGCGGCCGCTGGTCGCGCCGCGCGAGGTACCGGTATACGTCGCGTCCATGGGTCCGGCGAATCTCCGGCTCACCGGTGCGGCGGCGGACGGGTGGCTCGGCAACGCGTTCATTCCCGAAGCGGCCGAGGTGTTCTTCGATCCGCTGCGGGAGGGCGCGGAATCAGCGGGCCGCACACTCGGCGATCTGGATCTGGTGGCACCGGTGGCCGTCGAGTTCGCCGATGACGAAACCGATGCGGCACAGCGTATTCGGAAGCACGCCGAGGGCTACGCCTTCACCATCGGCGCGATGGGTGCGAACGGGCGCAACTTCTACAACGAGGCGTTCACCCGGCTCGGATTCGGTCCGGCCGTCGAGCGGGTGGCCCAGCTGTGGCAGTCCGGCGATCGCGATGCGGCGCGCCGCACGGTCCCGCTCGAACTGGGCAGCCACACCAATCTGGTCGGCACCGCCGACGATATCGCCGAGCGCGTGAAACGCTATCGGGCAGCGGGCATTTCGACACTGCTCGCCAAGATGGAGACGCCGTTCGAGGAACAGCTGGTCACCCTGCGCCGACTGCTGGAGCTGGTGCGCGCCTGAACGGGCGGGCGGCGAGACCTATTCGGCGTCGTCGTCCGCGCTCGTCAGCTGCGGCACCGGGCGTAGCCGGACCCAGGCGAAGAAGATCAGGCCGACGACCGTCATACCTATTCCGGCCCATAGGTTGATGTCGATGCCACCGGTCTTGGCGCGCTGGAAATCGGTGTTGTACGCCAGCGCGACGACGATCAGGATCACTCCGTAGCAGGCGAGTAACCCGCCGACGATGGTGCGGATATCGAACAGCATTTGACGCCTTTCCTTATCCGACGAACACATTGAGCAGAATCACGATGACCAGCGCTATCCCGGCCAGCAGGCCGGGGCGCTGATACCAGGGCAGGGTGGCCGCGTCCGCGTCGGTGCGCATGGCCTTGGGGGTTTCGGAGTAGACCAGGCCCGCGAGTTCGGCGACCGGTTTGGGCCGCGACACCTGGGTGACCAGCACGCTGACCACGATGTCGACCACGAAGGCGATGCCCGCGGCCACGAAACTCGTTCCCTGACCCGACAATTCGAAGACGTGCGCCTTGCTCATCACGAAGACGATGATGGCCGCGCCGGTACCGCAGACCAGTCCGATCCAGCCCGCCGCGGGCGTCATGCGCTTCCAGAACATGCCCAGGATGAAGGTCGCGAACAGCGGTGCGTTGAAGAAGCTGAACAGGGTCTGCAGGTAATCCATCATGTTGGAGAAATTGCCCGCGATGAACGCGGTGCCGACCGCGCCGATCGTCGCGCCGACCGTGGCCAGGCGGCCGACCTTGAGGTAGTACTGATCGGAGCGATCGCGCTTGACGTAGCGCTGCCACAGGTCGTAGCTGAATACGGTGTTGAAGGCCGACACATTGGCCGCCATACCCGCCATGAACGCCGCCAGCAGTCCGGCCAGGCCGACGCCGAGCAGTCCGTTGGGCAGCACATCCTTCATGAGATAGAGCAGCGCCTGGTTGTAGGTGACATCGCCTTTGTAGTCCGGATTCGCCGCCAATTGTGTTTTGAAATCGGCGATCTGGGGCACCAGCACCGCGCTGATCATGCCGGGGATGACCACGATGAAGGGGATGAACATCTTCGGGTACGCGCCGATGATCGGGGTGCGCTGCGCCGCCGAGATCGAATGCGTGGCCAGGGCGCGCTGCACCTCGACGAAGTTGGTGGTCCAGTAGCCGAAGGACAGCACGAAGCCGAGGCCGAACACGATGCCGATCACCGAGGCGATATTGCTGGTGAAGCCGGTGAGCTCATTGCCCGGCCAGGAGTCCAGCTGTTCCGCACCGCCCGGACCCTCGATCACCTTCTCGCGCAGGCCGTCCCAGCCGCCGACCTTGTGCAGGCCGACAATGGTGAGCGGCAGCAGCGCCGCCACGATGATGAAGAACTGCAGCACCTCGTTGTAGATGGCCGCCGACAGTCCGCCCAGGGTGATGTACGAGAGCACGATGGCCGCCGCCGCCAGCACCGACACCCACAGCGGCCACCCGAGCAGCACATTGACGATGCTGCCGAGCAGATACAGGTTCACGCCCGCGATGAGCACCTGTGCCACCGCGAAACTCAGCGCGTTCACCAGGTGCGCGCCGGGACCGAAGCGGCGCAGCATGAACTCGGGCACGCTGCGCACTTTGGAACCGTAGTAGAACGGCATCATCACGATGCCCAGGAACAGCATGGCCGGGACCGCGCCGATCCAGAAGTAGTGCATGGTCGGCATGCCGTATTCGGCGCCATTCGCCGACATGCCCATGATCTCGACCGCGCCCAGATTGGCGGAGATGAAGGCCAGGCCGGTCACCCAGGCCGGTAGCGAACGGCCGGACAGGAAGAAGTCGATACTCGACGAGACCCGCTGGCGGGCCAGCCAGCCGATCCCGAGTACGAAGACGAAATACAGTGCGACCAGGGCATAGTCGATGGGGTCGGCATCGAGTCTGAGTTGGCTCGAGGCCATTACCGCAGCGGGCTGCCCGAATGCCACCGCGGGCAGGCTGGCGTCGAACGGCATACGGCTCTCCTGTCGAAACAGATGGCGCGGGCACGACTGTAGCGCGAAATACTAGCGGGGTGTTCGCTGGCCTATGGGAGGCGCGGCCTGGCGTCTAGGAGTATTGACCGATCACCAGGTCCAGTGCGGTACTTCGCGCAATGGATGAAGTTGCTCGTCGGTTTCCGCGAGCGAGTTCTGCTGTGCGACCTGGGCGCCGAACTCCACATGCTGGCGCACCGCCTCGCGGAATTTCTCATCGGCGGGCATACCCGCCGCGTCGAGGGATTCCAGATACACCTCGACGAAGCGCTGCCGCTGCGCATCGGTGATCTTCAGGCCGCGGTGCGCGTCGATGATGTACGCGAAGCCCAGTTCCCGGGTGAAACGGCCTGGGCCACCGAAGGATTCGGCGGTGAACCAGGTCAGATGGTCGACGTGATCCGGCTGACGCACCGGAAACACCTCGCGCAGCACGGGATCCGCCAGTGCGCGATCGTAGAAGATCTCTTCCAGGCGGTGCAGGGCCTCTTCGCCGCCGGCGAACTCGTACAGGCTCTCCATGGCTCGCTCGTTCCTGGTGTGCGAGTTGATCGTTCCGGTATTCAGGCTAATCCCGGACAGCCGAAAACGTGCGATATAACGATCGCGCGGTGCAATCGAACAACCCCGTCCGGCTCCGGGGACGGCGCTAGGACAGTCGGCGCGCGCCCGCGGCCGGGGTCACCTCGAAGTCGCGCGGGGCGTCGAAACCCCTGCGCGCGAAGGCATCCCGCACCGTGGTGACGATTCCGGCGGCCCGCCCGGCGTCCGCCAGCGCGATGACGCTGCCGCCGAACCCGCCGCCGACCATCCGCGCGCCGTACGCGCCCGCCACCAGCGCGGCGGCGACGGCGGTGTCCAATTGCGGGGCGGAGACCTCGAAATCGTCCCGGAGCGAGGCGTGCCCGGCGGTCAGGATCGGCCCGATCGCGCGCGGATCGGCGCCACCACGCAATTTGTCGGCAACCTGGCGCACCCGGGCGTTCTCGGACACCACATGCCGGGCCCGCCCGCGCAGCACCGGATCGGTGAGCCGATTCGCCTCGGCCAGGGTCGCGTCACGCAGGTACGGCACGCCGAGTTCCACGGCGGCGGTGGCACATTCGGCGCGCCGCTGCGCGTACTCGCCGTCCACCAGATGGTGCGGACTACCGGTGTCGAACACCAGCAGGCTCAGGCCGAAGCGGCGCAGATCGAAGGGGATCTGCTCGTACTCGCGCGTGCGCACATCCAGGAACAGCACATGCCCCGCGGTGCACAGCATGGATGCCGACTGATCCAGGATGCCGGTGGGTACCCCCACGTAGACGTTCTCGGCAGTGCGCGCGATATCGATGATCTCGGCGGTGGAGATGCTGGGCGCGAACAGATCTCGCAGTGCGATGGCCACCGCGCAGGACAGCGCCGCCGAGGAGGACAGGCCCGCGCCGATGGGCACATCGCCGTCCAATTCGAGATCGACCCCGCGCACCTCGTGCCCGCGCCGCTCGAATTCGCGGATCACCCCGAGCGGATAGTGCGACCAGTTCGGCAGTTCGGACCAGCCCGCGGCGGCGAGCGCGCCCATGGCGATCTCGACCTCGTCGCAGGGCGCCTGTGCCGACCGCAGCCGCACCAGCCGGTCCGTCCGGATCGCGGCGGTGCAGGTCATGCCCATCGGCAGGGCCAGCGGCAATACGTATCCCTCGTTGTAATCGGTGTGCTCACCGATGAGGTTGACCCGGCCGGGGGCGAGCCAGCGCCCCGCCGTCGATGTCGCGGACGATGCAGCCACCTCAGCTCCTGTTCCCAGAGTCACGCAGGCCGTCGGGTTCCATTGCGCAGCGAGCATAGCGAGTCACGCGGATCGCGATGCTGCGGGTTCGGCGGACTCCACTACGCGGAGCGACATTTCGTGCCATGATCGACTCGGTTGCCCAAATTTCGATGGCAGCGCCTCTTCCCCCGTGGATACTGCGGCCGTCGCTCGGCACCTATGCTCGTACGGCAATGCTCGGTTCGTGATTCGTGGTGGCACAGCCGATTACAACTGGGGACGGAGCGGACAAAAGGGGGGCTGGTGCAAGCAGACGAACAACCGGCCGGTTCCGGTCGACGGTTACGAGTCTGTTGGCGTTCACTGCTGTTCGGTTGTGGGGTATTGATTCTGGCACTGCCCCTGGTGGTGAACAATCGCCTCCTCGCCCTGTGCACGCTGTTCGCCTCGGTCACCATCGCACTGGTCATGATCGGCGCCGGTGTGCACCGCTATCGGCCGCGATTCCCGCTGCCCTGGTATCTGCTGTCGGCCTCGGCCGTGCAATTCACCATAGGCACCACCCTGCGCGAAGTCACCGACTGGCACCGCCATCCATTCGACGATCTGTTCACCCTCAGCGGCTACTGCTGTATCGGCGCGGCCGCCGTGCTCTGGCTGCGGCCGCGACAGAACAGTACCGATCACGATCTGCTGCTGGATTCCGGCCTGATCGGACTCGGTGCGGCACTGCTGTCCTGGACCTTTCTCATCTCGCCGATTCTGCATCGCGCACACGGCTTCAATTTCACCACCGCCACCGCGATCACCTATCCGGTGGTCGACGCCTTCCTGCTCACCGTGGTGGCGCATTCGGTGGTGACCTCCGCGCGCTCGGAAACCTCACTGCGCCTGGTGTATCTGGCCATGCTGGTGATTCTGGCGGGCGATCTCGGCTACAACCTGGAGACGGCCGGTTCGGCCGAACTGGGCCGCCAGATCCTGCTGCTGCCATTGCAACTGGCGTACACGCTGATCGGCGCGGCGGCGCTGCATCCGACCATGGTCATGCTGGGCGGGCCGCGCGATATCCATTCCCATCGCTCCCGCCAGCGCGCCAGCATCATCGCCATCGTGATGATCGTGGCCTCGCTGGTGCCGGTGGTGGGCTCCAGCCTGAATCTGCTGGACCGCGTCGTGGTCTCCTCACTATTCGCCCTACTACTCGCCGGCGTGCTGCTACGCAGCGAACGCGCCATCGAACGCAGCGCCCGCAGCGAACGGCGCGCGCAGTACCAGGCGGACCACGATATGCTCACCGGCCTCCTGAACCGCGCCGCTCTGCTGCGGGCGCTGCATCGTAATCGGGACCGCTGGGGTGATCAGCCGCTCGCGCTGCTGTTCATCGATCTGGACGGGTTCAAACGGGTCAATGACAATTGGGGGCATGCGGTCGGCGATGAGCTGATCGCCAATGCGGCGGCCCGTATTCGCCGCATCATCCGGCGCGATGACGCCGCCGCGCGTTATGGCGGTGACGAATTCGTGGTGCTGGCCCCGCTGGGTCGTCAGCAGGCGCTATTGCTGGCCGAGCGGCTATTGGCCACACTCGGTGAACCGTTCGAACTCAGTGCCGCCGAGGTGCGCATCGCGGCCAGTATCGGAATTGCCTGCAGCGGCCCGCGCGGGGCCGATACCACGGTGTATGAGCTTCTCCGCGAGGCGGATTCGGCTATGTACCATGCGAAGGAATATTCGCTGGGGTACGTTTTCCATGCTGATCTCAGGCATGGTCACCCGGAGTCCGGACCGCGTACGTGGCACCGGGAGTCCGCGGTCTGACATCGTAATTGTTGTCAACGCACGGATATTCGGGTACTTCAATGAAGATTACGACCAGTCGCTATCGACTACTCACCGCGACCGGGGCCGCCTCGGTCGCACTCGCGCTCGGCGCGGCGGGAGCCGCCAACGCGGCTCCGCTGGAGCTGGAGAATACGCCCGCGGTGACCGCGCCGGCGGGTGCGGAAATCGCCATCGGCACCGGATCACTCAATACCGGATCGATCGGAAGTGGTTCGGCCACAGGTGGTTCCAGTAACCCTTACGCGCCGTACACCGGCTCGGGCAAGGGCACCGGATCCTCCGGCTGGGGCGACAGGATCGGTCGAATGGGACCGAATATCGCCGCCGGTATCGATAACTTCCTGCGCGGGCTGGGGTTCCGGCCGGGCAACGTTCCCGCTGCTCCGGACGCGGAACCTCCTGCGGCGGAAGGCTAGCCGGCGAGCTCGTCGAGCAGCCGCCGGGCGTTCTCCAATTCGGCCTGCAGCTGCTCGACCTTGGCACGCTGTGTCAGTCGTACCGCCTCGAGCACGCCGTCGACCACCTCGGCGACCTCCGGGTGCAATAGCTTGGCGGCCTGCGAGACCGCCGAACCCGGTACGGACAGGCCCTTGATGGTGCGCTTCTTGCCATTGACCACGTCCAAGGTCCACTCGCCGTCGGCGGTGCCGCTGAGCGTCACCACGACTTCGGGTTCCTTGGGCTTCTTCGCTGCGGCCGCGTTGCGCGCGGGGCGCGATGCGGCGGCGGCCGGTTTGGGCTTGGCCGCCTCGGTGCTGGTTTCGGTTGCGGGAACAGCTGTCTCGGGCTTGGGCGCGGCGGGCGCGCTCGGCGGAGTAGCGGCAATGGTCGCGGTGGGTGCTGCGGGCGACGGCATCGTCACGGTGGGGTCCTTCCTGGTTGCCGTTTTCTGTTTCGCACCGGCGGCGGGCTGCTGCCGGGCCGGTTTGGTCAGGGTCACCTCGGTGGGGCCGAACGAAAGCACATCTTTGGAACCGGTCGGCTTCACCTGCAGGAAATCACCCTCGGACGGATCACCGAGTGAGATCACCTTGCCGGAACGGCCTTCCGGTACTCCGACCGCTGCCGCCGTGAACCACACCATCGGCGGACGGCCTGCATCGATCTGCTCGGCGATCTGCCGAATCTCTATCTCCGACAAGGGCTGTGGCTTGGTGCTACGGGACGACATGGGACTCTCCGGGCGGACGGTTGGACATCAGCGTGCACAGAGCATGCCCCATGGCACCGACAAATCCACATCCGGAGAATTCGCACCGCCACCGACGCACTGGTCAGTGAACGTTTAGCTAATCCGACTCGTGCGGCCCACCGAGCATGGCCGGCGGTCCGATCGTAGGCGCAGAGCACCCCGTGCGCGCAAGTTTCCGAGCTGTCGGCCCCTCGAACCAGGAGCTGTCGGCCCCTCGAACTCAGAGCTGTTCCACCCCGCGCAGCACACAGCGCACGCTCTGCGGGCGGGTGACCGGATCGAGTTTGGTCTCGGTGGTGAAGTCCTGAGTGGCCCCGGCCGCCACGGTCACCTCGGTGCTGGTGCGTTCCAGCACTGTGGATTCCGCGGTGAGGAAACTGATCACCACGAGGTACCGGTGCTCCACCTGATCCCGGTTGCTCACCACCGCGGTGGCCTCCCAGCCCGCCGAGGTGCCGCCGCAGCCGGTGACGAACGCGCTGCGCTGCATTTCCGCGGTGCTGTGTTGCGCTTCGGCCTTATCGGCGCCCTCGACTCCCGGCGTCGGCGTACCCGCTCGCGCACACCCCGCCAGCACAGCCGCGCATCCACCCAGAACACCGACGAGCCTCAGGTAGGGGGCGATCATGAATCTCCCTTTCCACCGCGCACTTCTGTGCAACAAATCAGCCGTGCGGTAAACCAGCGCCCCCGTAACACTGTTGCCGCTAATTAGCCGCGCGCAGAGATTACCCCAGTTGACGCGCGTGTCGTCACATGACGCGGCAGGCGTGTCGCACCGGGGGCGGAAGTTCAGTTCGCACCCAATACCTCCAGCACGCGACGGGCCTGGTAGTCCGCCCCCAACTGGTTCGGATGGAAGGGTACGGCCAGGCCGACCGGCGTGCCGGAGAACGGGATCAGACCTTCCACCCACCGGGTGCCGACCGGCTCGCAGGCATCGTGACCGGAACTGCCGGTGTAGGTGTCCACGAACTCGACACCGCTGGTCGCGGCCACCCGGGCGAGCATGTCGTGCAGTTCGATGAGCTTGCCGCCCAGCCAGATCGCGTCCGGATCGGAAATCGGGATCATCGGGAAACAGCCGCCGGTGACGCCGATGCCCTCGAAGTAGTCCAGCAGCAGAATGCGCGCGTGCGGGGCGCGCTCGCGAATCCCCGCGACTACGGCGGCCACCCGCGGCTCGGCCCGCGCGATATTCGCCGACATCCGGTCCACCCCGTTCACGACCATCGCGTCGAGACAGGGCGTGGCGCGCGGATCGGCGGTGACGCAATCGGAGACGGTGGCCGCCAGATCCGCGTCATTGCCGCCGATTTCGAGGGTGACCAGATCGGTGGACTCGCTCAGCCGATCGAATTGCGGTGGGTTGCTGCCGAATACGGAGGTCTGCGGGGAGGTCATATTCACCGTCATCGCACCGCCGCAGGTGGCATCGCGGAACACCGGAACCGCGAGCGCGGCGGCCACCTGCTTGGCGTAGTTCCCGATGCTCTGCACGCAGTGCAGCGGGGTGAACGCCGTGGTCACCTGGGTCAGGGTGGCATCGGCCGCCCATGAATCCCCCAGCGCCACATACTCGTTCAACGGTGCGGTGTGCACCCCGGGTTCGGCGTGCGCCGCGCCAACCGGCAGCACCGCCGCGACCGCGGCGGCCGCCACCAGGGCATGCGAGATCCTCAAGTCATTCTCCCCTTGACCGACACCCCGACAGTGAACTGGACCGTTGTTCAGATTGCTCTGCCGAGAACATAACAGCGGTCCGCGTCACGCGTGCGGTGAAAGTGGAGAATTCCCGGGGGCTTCAGCCGCGGTCAACCCTCAGACGCGCTCCCCCGAGGTCAGCAGCGGCTCGGCGTGCTCGCGTTCGTATCCGAGCAGCACATCGTGGGCGACCTCGCCGTCCACCACCGTGACCCGGCTGAAGACCGGCGGATAACCCCGGGCCATCACCGTGTACCGGCCGTCGGCCAGATCCGGGACGACGTAGTGGCCGGTATCGTCGGTGCGGGTGACGGCGATGAGATCGCCCGCTTCGTCCAGGACGGTGATCTGGGCGTCCGGAACCTTGTGTCCCGCATCGGTGCTCGCCGATCCGGCCAGTACGGCGCGGGGCAGCAATTCGACGTCGTGGCGGAGCATGCCGGAGTCCGGGACGGTCAGGGTGACGGCGGTGGGGCGCATATGACCGGCCACCGCGACCAGGGTGTAGTTGCCCGCCAGCACACCGCGGCAGACGTACGCGCCGTCGGCCGTGCTGACGGCGGAGGCGACGACATCGCCGTAGGTGTCGGTGAGGGTGACCGAGACATCGGCCAGCGGAGCACCGCGGCCCGCCGCGCGCACCAGACCCGAAACCTCGCCCGAACCGATCAGCGCGATATCGAGTTGATGCGGGCGGCGCGAGACCGTAATGGTCACCGCCGTCGGCTGATAGCCGTAGGCGGAGACGATCAGGACGTAGCCGCCCGCGCGCGGCGCGCCGATGGCGTAGGCCCCGTCGGCTTGGCCCAGAGCCCGCGAAACCTGGTGTCCGCGTTGATCGATGAGGGTGAGCACCGCATCGGGGATCGAGGTGCCGTCCTCGCGGTGCACACAGCCGGAGATGGCGATCCCGGCCGGCTCGACGATCCGCAGTTCCTGCTCGGGCTCCGCGTCGGGGACGGCCTCGGCCTCGGGTTCGGGCTCGGTCACGACGCCCGCCTCGGCCGCCGCCGGGGACGGCATGTCCTGCAGCGGAATCTCTTTCATGAACATGAGCACGAACGCGGCCAGCACCGCCACCGCGCCCGCCACATAGAACACCCCGGCCATGGCATCGGTGAAACCGATCAGGATCGGGGATCGAAGCTGTTCGGGCAGTGCGGCGATCCCGGTGGTATTGCTCTGGATCCGGCCCAGCTCCCCCGCGTCGAAGCCGGGCGGCAGCTCACCGCCGAACGCGCGCAGAATGCGCTTGGGCAGCAGGTTGAACAGGATGGTCAGGAAGATCGCCACGCCCAGCGTGCCGCCCATCTGACGGAAGAAGGTGGCGGCCGCGGTGGAGACGCCCATATCCGAACGGGGACCGGCGTTCTGGGTCGCGATGACCAGGGTCTGCATACAGCCGCCCAGGCCGAAACCGATGATGCCGCAGTACAGCAGCGGCTGCCACAGCGCGCTGTCGTAGTGCACCCGGGCGAACAGCACCGAGCCGATGGCGATAACCAGTGAGCCCAGAATCGGCAACACCTTGTAGCGGCCGGTGAATTTGGTGACCAGCCCGGCCAATTGCGCGCCGATCATGATGCCGACCACCAGCGGCAGCATGAGCAACCCGGCATTGGTCGGCGAATAGCCACGCACCACTTGGAAATACAGCGGCACCAGCACGATGGCGCCGAACATGGCAACGCCCACAATCAATCCGCCGATGATGGCGAGGCTGAAGGTGCCATTGCGGAAGAGCCGCAATGGAATCAGCGCGGCATCCTTCATCAGGAATTCCACGATCAGGAAGAGCACGAATCCGCCCGCGGCGATGCCGTAGCAGAGCAGCGCGCGATGGCTGTGCCAGCCCCAGTCCCGGCCCTGCTGGGCGATGATGAGCAGCGGCACCGTGGCGGCGGTCAGGGTGATCGCACCGAACCAGTCGGTGCGGATGCGCTTGCGCTCGAACGGCACATTGAGCACCCGGGCCACCACCAGCATGGCGAGGACGCCGATGGGGACGTTGACCAGGAACACCCAGCGCCAGCCCTCCAGGCCGAGCAGGTGATCGGCATTGGAGAAGAAGCCGCCCAGTACCGGGCCCAGCACGGTGGCGATACCGAAGACCATCATGAAATAGCCCTGGTAGCGGACCCGTTCCCGGGGTGGCACGATATCGCCGATAATCGTGAAGGCCAGCGACATGAGCCCGCCCGCGCCGATGCCCTGTACCGCGCGGAAGCCCGCGAGCTGATACATGGTGGTGGCGAAGGTGCAGGCCACCGAACCGAGCACGAAGACCCCGATGGCTATGAGGTAGCAGGGTTTTCGGCCGTGGATATCGGCGAGTTTGCCGTACAGCGGGGTGCTGATGGTGGCGGTGATCAGGTAGGCGGTGGTGGCCCACGCCTGCTGATCGAAGCCGTGCAGGCTGTTGGCGATGCGCACGATCGCCACGCTGACGATGTTCTGATCCAGTGCCGCCAGAAATACGCCCAGCAACAAACCGGACAATATGGTCATAATCTGACGGTGCGACAGTGACTCTCTCGCACCGCTTTCCGAAGCCGGCGGGATAACCCGCGGCTTGGTTGGGGCATTAGTCATGTTTGGGGCCCTTGTCGGATTTCGGGTGTCCGTGCAGTGCGGTGCTACTCGAAAAGACCTCGCCATGAAGCAATTCGGGCAGCGTACCCTTGCCGATCCGGCCCCTGACCGGCCACCCCCGCTATGAGGTGGTTACCCCTCCACTTGTGCGTACAGCGGAATTCCGGTGTGGAAGAAGCGAATGAGCTGACCGATCCGCACCGAATGATCCACGCAGTGCCCGAAATGATGCGCCATCATGGCGATATCGATGGCCATGGCCGACCCGTGCGACCAGCCCGAATCCGCGGCGGCCTCGGCGGCGCGCAGGCGCAGCCGGTCCAGTGCGTCATCGCGCGGCACCAGCACCTGATCGCGCGGCGGATTCTGCGCGGCAATGACTCTCACCACCAGATCCACCAGAGTGGTTACCGCATCGGCGATCTCGGCCAGCATCTCGGCGATCGGCTGCACCGCAACCGGTTCCGGATAGCGGCGCACCACCACATCGGCCACCCGGCTCAGCGCGCCGGCGATGCCGAGCAGATCGTCGGCGATCTGCATGGCCGTCACCACATGGCGCAGGTCGCGCGCCACCGGGGCCTCCAGGGCCAGCAGGATGACCGACCGGTCCTCGCACTTGGCGTGCTCGATCTGCACCTGTTCCTCGAGCGCGAACACCTCGTAGGCGGCGGTGAGGTCACAGCCCTCCAACGCCACCGTCGCGCGCTCGGCCGCCTCATGGGTCAGCCGCGCCATATGCGCCAGCTCATCGGTCAGCGCCATGAGCTCGATCGAGAATTTCGTCCGCACTCGCATATCTTGTCCGCCCACCCGCACAACTGCACAATATCGCGGGAAAAGCATTCCGCCCGAATGCGTCTCGGCCATGTCACCGGAAAATAACCAACCGACCAGTCGTATTCATTGCCCGGGCACCGGTGCGTCGTATCCGGAAAAGCACCCGGGGTACCCGACACTGGGGCGGTGGCCGAGACCTCCGTGTCCATCGAAACCCCGTCCCCGGCGAGCCGCATGCCGACCTGGCTGCCCCGCGCCATGGTGCTCGCCTTCGCCCTGCTCGGGGTGTTCGAGCTGGTCAATTGGGCCGCACACGAATTGATCGGGATCGCCGTCATGATGACGGTGGCCTTCTTCATCTCCCTGGCCATGGAGCCCGCGGTGGACGCCATGGCCGGGCGCGGGATCAATCGCGGCATCGCGACGGCGGTGGTATTCCTCGTCGTTTTCGCCTGCACCATCGGCTTCCTGGTGACGCTCGGCATTCTCATGGTGGAGACCGTCGGTAATGTTCTGGACGAATTGCCGCGTCTGCTGGACGAATTGGTGTCCTGGGTCAATCACACCTTTCACCAGGATTTCACCGTGCATCAACTCCGGGACCGGCTTTTCAAGGACTCCGACGTCATCAGCTCGTACGCCGAGCGCGCCGCGAACAATGTCTGGGGACTGTCCAATACCGTGCTCGGCGGCTTCGCGCGGGTGGTCACCATCGCGCTCTTCAGCGTCTACATGACCGCGGACGGACCCAAGCTGCGCCGCTCGCTGTGCTCACTGCTGCCGCCCGCGAAACAGGGTGCGGTACTGCACGCTTGGGATCTGGCCATCGATAAGACCGGCGGCTATCTCTACTCCCGGGCGCTGCTCGCGGTCATCTCCGCCGTCACGCACGGGGCGTTCCTGTGGTTGATCGGATTGCCGAACGCTTTCGCCCTGGGCATCTGGTTCGGCGTCGTCGCCTCGTTCGTGCCGACCATCGGCACCTATATCGCGGGCATTCTGCCCGTGCTGGTGGCGCTGACCATCCGGCCCATCGACGCGGTCTGGGTGGTGCTGTTCGTCGTTGTCTACCAATGGATTCAGGACTATGTCCTGCAACCGCGCATCACCGCGCGCACGGTCGATGTGAACCCGGCCGTGGCGCTGCTGTCGGTCATCGTAGGCGGCGCGCTGCTGGGCGCGGTCGGGGCACTGCTGGCGATTCCCGCGACCGCGACCCTGCAGGCGTTCCTGAGCGAATACGTGACCCGGTACGACGTCACCGAGGATCCGCGCATCGATCGCGTCAGGCGGGGGCAGGCTCCCGCGCCCGATCCCGCGAACGCGCCGTCCCCAGAATCGAACCCAGAATGACCAGCGGGAAGCCGATCGCCATTCCGGCGGTCAGCGGCTCGCCCAGCAGGCTCACACCGATCAGCAGGGCCACCGCCGGATTGATGTAGGTGATGACGGTGGCGCGCGCCGGGCCGACCTCACCGATCAGCGCGAAGAACACCACGAACGCCAGCGCGGTGCACAGCAGGCCCAGCCCGACCACCGACCAGGTGGCATCGGCCGGGAAGTGAGACGGCCTGCGCCACACAGCGAATGGCAGATAGATGATCGCGGCGAACACCAGCGAGGCGGTGACCACGCCGATCGGCGGTAGCTCCTTGAGCTTGCGATCGATGATGATGGGGCCGAAGGCGTAGCCGACCGCGCTCACCGCGATGGCCGCCAGCGCACCGATATTCGACACATCGATATCGAGACCGACCAGCGCCGCCACACCGCCGATGCCGATCACCAGACCGGTGACGCGCCGCGCGTCCAGGCGCTCATGACCCAGGCCGGTCACCACCACGACCGCGATCAGCGGTACCGCGGCGAGCAGCAGGCCGACCGTGGAACTGGTCAGCGTGGTCTCGGCGGTGCCGATCAGCAGCCAGGGTCCGGTGATCTCCACGACGGTGTAGACCAGCACCCACTTCCACTGCCGCAGCACCGGTAGCAGCACCTTGGCGTACAGCGCCACCGGCAGCAGCACCAGCGCGCCGATGGCGGTGCGGCCGAAGGCCACCACCACCGGATCGAAATCACCGACGGCCACCCGGATCATGGCGTAGGGGACGCCCCAGATCACGCCCATGGCGAGGAACAGCACCCAACCGCGCTTACTCACCGCTCACCTCCGCCGCACCGGTACCGCATGGCGAACACCTCTCAGTCGAACCACTCCGGGTCGCCGCTCGCGATCAATTCGGCGAGCACGGCCCGCTCCTGGAAAGCCTCCCGGAGCAATAGGCCCAACCGCCGCAGGGCCTCCGCGTCTTCCCCGTACGCGACGAAAGTTCCGGCCTCGGGATCCAGGCCGAATTTTCCGTCGAGTTCGGGAGCGCGGGTGGCCACCGCGGACCGGGCGACACCGGCCCAGGCGTAACCGCCGCACTCGTAGCCGGACTCGGCGAAAACCTCTTCGAGCTCGACCATATGACTGTCCGACAGCATGAGGCAGTAGTTGCCGGGGTTGTGGTCGTATTCGAAGAACACCAGCGGGGCGAAGGTTTCGCGATCGGTCATAGCGGCGAACCTAGCGGGCGACACCGACAGGCGAGATGCGACGGTACGCGCCGCGCGCGCACTAAAGTTCGCACATGTCGACTTCCGAGCGGGTGGACGGTGCAGATGCGGCCGAAGCGGGGCGGGCCGCGCGTAAACAGGCGACGCGCACCCAGCTCGGCGAATGGCGACCCGGACCCGATCGCGCCGATCCGATCGGCATTCTGGAACAGCAGGCCACCACCCGCGTGCCGGAGCTGGTGCGAATCCGATACGCGCGCATGGCCGCCGGGCAGTTCCCGTTCTACCGGGGCGCGCCCGCGATCATGGCGGCCGATCTGGCCGCCGGACCCGATACCGGGCTCACCGTGCAGCTCTGCGGTGACGCGCACCTGTCCAATTTCGGGCTGTTCGCCTCACCAGAGCGCGCACTCGTGTTCGACCTCAACGATTTCGACGAAACCCTGCCCGGACCGTTCGAATGGGATGTGAAGCGGCTCGTCGCCAGCGTCGCGGTGGCCGCGCGCGCCAACGGCTGCTCCGATGCCGAGGCGGGGACCGCGGCCATGGCCGCGGCGACCGCGTACCGCGAGGCCATGGCACAGCTGGCCACGCTCGGCGAGACCGAGGTCTGGTACGAGATGGTCAATGCCGAGGACGCCGCCGCGGTGCTGCGGCCGCAGGACCGCAAGACCGTCGAGAAGGTGATCAACAAGGCCAAGACCCGCACCAGTCTGCAGGCCCTGGACAAACTCACCGAACCCGGGCCGGACGGTCAGCCGCGCATCAAAGCCGATCCGCCGCTGGTGCTGCCGATCTCGGAAATCGAAGAGGCGGACCTGGATTCGGTGCTCGCGGACTATCGCGCCAGCCTGCCCGAGGAGCGCCGGGTGCTGCTGGATCGCTATCAGCTGCGCGATCTGGCCATGAAGGTGGTCGGCGTCGGCAGCGTCGGCACCCGCTGCTTCATCGCACTGCTCACCGGGCACGCCACCGGCGATCCGCTGTTTCTACAGGTGAAGCAGGCCGAGACCTCGGTGTTGGCGAATCATCTGCGCGCCAGCGTATTCCGGCATCAGGGCCACCGCGTGGTGCACGGCCAGCGGCTCACCCAGGCCGCCGGTGACATCTTCCTGGGCTGGGCCACCGGCCCGAACGGACTCTTCTACTACTGGCGGCAACTCCGGGATATGAAGGGCTCCATCACCATCGACGATATGAGCGCCGAACAGCTGGCCAAATACGCCAACCTGTGCGGGCGCACCCTGGCGCGCGGCCACGCCCGCTCCGGCGACCGCATCGCGATCGCCGCCTACCTCGGCAGCGGTGACGTATTCGACCGCGCCATGGCCGATTTCGCCCTCGCCTACGCCGACCAGACGGCCACCGACTACGCCGCCCTGCTCACCGCCATCGATCTGGGCCGCATCGACGCCGCCACCGCCTGACGCCCGGCGGGGCTCAGGCGGCGGGAATCGCCCGGGGCATCAGGTGTTTGGCGAAGAGCCGGTGGATTTCCAGCATGACGTACTGCGGGCGCGCGCCGTCGTGGTCGGCGACGGTGAGCAGGTGGGCTTCCAGGAGTTCCTCCAGCGCGGCGGCCGGATCGGCGAGGCCGGGCAGGGTGACGGTGCTGAAACGCTCGCGCGGGGACAGGGTTGCGCCCAGATGGTGCAGCGCCCGGGTGGCGGACGGGCCTAGGCGGCGCACGGTCGAGGTGATGCCGTCGCGGATATCGGCTGTGCCGTAAGCGAATTCGCGCAGGCGGCGCTGTTCCTCGGACATCCTCCCGAGCTGCTGGGTGATGGTCCAGTCCGGGCGGGCGGCCAGCCGGGAGCCGACCGCGTGCAGGGCCAGGGGGATGCCGGAGCAGCAGCGGATGAGCGCGGTGGTGGCCCATTCCTCGGCGGCGACCCGGTCCGGGCCGACAATGGCGGACAGCATCTCCAGGCTCTCCGCCATCGGCAACTCACGCAGTACGACGGTGCGAAAAGACTTGGCGGGCAGCATGAAACGGCTCGTAATCAGCGTCGCGCTGCCGGGGCCCGGTGCGAGCAACGGAGCCAGTTGCGCCGTCGAGGCCGCATCGTCGAGCACCACCAGCACCCGCCGCTCGGCGAGTTCGGCGCGATAGCGGGCCGCGCGGGCGGGCAGATCGGCCGGTAGCGCGGCCGCCGGTACGCCGAGCGCGTCCAGCAGCAGCGCCACGATCTGCGCCGGATCCGCGGGTGTGGCGGTCGAACCACCGAGTTCGGCTCGCAGTACGCCGTCGGGGAACTGCTCGGCGACCAGCTCGGCGACGCGCACGGCCAAGGCGGACTTGCCGATTCCGGGACTTCCGGTGATCAGGACCGGTCGCGCTGTCGTACCGGAACGCTCGGCCAGCGCACAGCGGACCTGTTCGATCTCGGCGCTTCGGCCACGGAAACCGTTCGAGGCCAATATATCCGGGCCGTGCGTCGCTCCCGATGCGGAGTCCTCGGCGACCGCGCGATCCGGCCCGGGCGCTGATGTCGCCTCGGGTGCGGGGGTCACCTCGGCCGCTGATTTCACTCCGGGAGCGACGGTCACCTCGGCTGCGGACGCGGTGGACTCGGCCCGGGGTGCGGACTCCGATCTCGGCGCGGCGGTCTCGCCCCGCGAAATCGCCTCGCCCGGAGCGGTTTCGGTGGCGCGCAGCAATTGTGCGTGCAGTTCTCGCAGGCGTGGGCCCGGATCGACGCCGAGTTCGGTGGCCAGGGTGCGGCGCAACCGGTCGTAGTGCGACAGCGCTTCCGCGCCGCGGTTGTCCAGGTGATACGCCCGCAGCAGCCGCTCGTGCAGATCCTCCGCCAGCGGATGCTCCAGCAGCGCCTTGCGCAGATCGGCGGCCACCGGTTTCGGATTGCCCAGGCGCAGTTCGGCATCGGCCCATTCGGCGATCACCTCGTGGCGCAATTGTCGCAGGCTGTCTCGAAAGCGCCGCACCCAGTCGCTGTCCAATCCGGCCAGCGGTTCCCCGCGCCACAGCGCGAGCGCCCGGCTCAGAGTTTGCGCGCGGGCGGGATCGTCGAGGGCCAGCGCCCGGGCCCGGGCGACCAGATCGCGGAAGACGGACAGATCGATGCTGTTCGGCGGCGCCTCCAGCCGATAGCTGCCGTGCACCCGGCGAATCTCCGGGGTCGCGCCCGCGCGGCCGCCCGCGGTCCGCAAAATACGCCGCAACCTGGTCATATAGGTGTACACCGAATTCCGGATGGTCTCCGGTGGAGCGTCCCACACCCGCGCGACCAGGGTGTCGGTCGAGATGGTCTGATCCGGCTCGGCCAGCAGCGCGGCGACGATCCCGCGCTGTTTGGACGGCCCCAGATCGACGATGCGGCCATCCACCAGCAACTCCACGGAGCCCAGCAACCTGAATTCGATCATATCCTCCGCCGTGCCCCGAAACCCGTGGTGAGGTGCAAAAACTAACAGCCCCACGGGTGTTCGGCAAAGCCCCCACATCACACGGCAGTGCCGGGCGCGACGGCGCGGACTAGGTGTGCGCGGCGCCGTCGATGCGAATCTCGGTGCCGCTGATGAACTTGCCGTCATCGGAGACCAGCATGGCGATGACGCCCGCGACATTCTCCGGTCCCGCCATCTCGGCCGGATTATCCTGCGGCACAACGGCGATCAGACGGCTGAACAGCGACCAGTCCGAATCCTGTGGCAGGTAACCGGGAGTCGCGTCGGTGATACCGGATTTGATGCCGCCCGGCGCGACGCTGACCGCGCGCAGACCGCGCTTGCCGTATTCCAGGGCGAGCACGTGGGTCAGGGTCTGGATACCGCCCTTGCTCGCGGAGTACGCCGCCATGTACGGGTGCGCGAAGTTGGCGGAGGTGGAGCTGAAGTTCACGACGGTGCTGCTCGGGTTGGCCAGCAGTGCGGGCAGCGCCTCCCGGATGACCAGAAAGGTACCGGTGAGGTTGACGGTGATGATCTGGTTCCACAGGTCCAGCGAGGTCTCGTGGGTGTGCGCCGCGCGCAGGATGCCCGCCGCGTTCACCAGCGCGTCCAGCCCGCCGAGCGTGTCGACGGCGCTCTTGACGCCCGCGACGACATCGGCTTCCTGGCCGATGTTCATCTCCAGCGTGGTGAGGCGATCGGCCGAACCCGCCTCGGCGGCGTGCTTGCGCGTGAGTTCGAGGCCCTCGGCGTTCACATCCGCGCCGACGACGACCGCGCCTTCGGACAGCAGGCGGAGGACGGTGGCCTGCCCGATACCGGATCCGGCGCCGGTCACCAGGATGCGGCGCTGTTCGAGACGGTTCATTAGAGCTCTCCTGATCGATGCGAGTGTTTCTGACACAATATGCCGCAAATGGCACATTGCGCCATTAAATGTTTCCGGCTCGGTAGAGTCCCCCTGTGACCAGCGACCGAGACCGTACCGCGCCCGCACCCGGCCGTCCCGCCCTGAGCGCGACCCGCCGCGCCGCCACGCGCCGCGAAGTCGCCATGGTCGCCGCCCACCTCTTCGCCGAAAACGGTTACACCGCAACGACGGTCGACGATATCGCCGCCGCCGCAGGTATGGGCCTGCGCACCTTCTACCGCTACTTCGCCGGTAAAGAGGACGTGGTGGCCCCGCTGCTCGCCATCGGCACCCAGGCGTGGTCCGACGAACTCGCCTCCTGCCCACCGGAACTCCCGCTGCGCGAGGCCCTGGGCCACTCCTACCGCACCGCCACCGCCGCCGCCCTCGCCGATGAGGGCATCGCCGAATCCCTGCTCCGGCCACTGCTGCGCGCGGCCACCGAACTGCCCGCGCTGCGCGCCACCTGGCTACGCGTACAACACGATTGCGAACTCCGGCTCATCCCCATCATCGCCGCCCGCACCGGCCGCTCTCCCGACGATCTCGACGTGGCCCTGGCCGCCGCCATGGCCAACACCGCGGTCCGCCTGGCCAATGAACTCTGGGCCACCGGCAACCATCCCGGCTCCCCCGCCGACGCCGTCGACGCCTGCCTGGCGCGCCTGGCCGCGCACACCCTGCTGTAGCGGCGGAATTCCGCGGCATTTCTCAGGGAATTGACAATTTCGTAATGGGTTACTAGTTTTGGGCACGCACCTCGATAGGCGAGGCTCCTGCACGAACACAGGCCACTGATCTGACGACGTCGAGAGACGCCCAAGGTTAGGACAGATTTCTCCGGATTAAGGGGTTATCCGAAGTGGCTTTCCGATCCGCCCGGATCGGAACACGTCGTGCAGTGCCGAAGCTTTGACGAGAGGGGTGTCTGCCCGGATCGTTTCCGGGCGTTCCTCCCAGGTGCGCTGACGTATCGCGTTCTACCCGTTGGGAGGTGAGGCATCCGATGACCAGTGACGACGTTCCGGGATCTCCGGACCAGCCCCCTCCTGCGCGGGGCCGGTAACCAGCACACCACATCGCGTCCGATGATTCGGCGCGCATAATTCACACGCGCTTCGGCAGCGAATTCGGCTGCCGAATTATTCGCGTGCGCAATTCCGGGTGAATTCGTCTATTCGGCACCCGAATCCGAGCCGTCCGCATGACCGGTGCGCGACGGTGATCACTGCTGCCCCGGCAATTCCGCGGGCAACGATATGCAGAGGCATACCCTTCTCATGAGAACTCGTCTCATCACCCTGGCCGCGACCACGACCACCGCCGCCCTGGTGGGCATTTCGGCCACCTGTCTGGCCGATCCGGCGCAGGCCGCGCCCGTCCCCGCCGCGACCGGCGTGCACGGTCAGGCCCGCATCGACGGACAGTCGGTGCTGCTGCACACCGATCTCGGATCGCTCCGGGTCGTCGATCGGCGGCTGGAGATCGTCGATCCGAACAGCCTGGTGCTCGGCGCGATTCCGCTGACCGTCGTCAAGGACGGCACCGCGTATCCGGTGGACGCGCACGTCGACGGCGAAAATGCCACTCTCACACCACGATTCGATCAGGCTCGGCCGATCAACGCGGAAGAGACGCCCATCGCGGCCGGGGACAGCCCCGAGGATCGGCTCAATACCGCCATGGGGAACGTGAACAACGAGCTCACCGTGGCTCTCGCGGTGGGCACCTTGCTCGGCGCGATCATCGGCGCACCCCTGGGCTGCGTGGCGCTCGGACTGCTCGGCGGCGGGGCGGCCGGGGTGGCCACGGGCGGTCTGGCCGCGATCCCGGCCGCCGCCGTGGGCTGTCTGACCGGCGCGGTCACCGGCGCGGGTATGGGCGTGGTGGTGTTCAACCTGCTCATCGGCGTGCCCGCGCTCATCGCGTCCGCGGTCCACTTCTACAACGTCATGACCGCACCGCCCGCCGTCGCGAACGGCTGAGTCGCGGCGACGCAGTTCGGATACAGGAAATCAGCAATGACTGTCGATCTCGCAATTCCCAAGACCCCCAACCTCTCTCCCGGCGCACCGCGCGTCCGCAATCGGCTCCGGCCGGTCGACTATCTGCTCATCGGCGCGGGCGTCCTGCTGATCGTGGTGGTGCTCAGGCTCTTTCGCGATATGTCCGTGCCCTGGGTGCCGGGCGATTCCGCCGAATCGGTCTCGACCGATCCGTCGAATCTGCCGTACTACGCGGCGCGCACCACGCTGCGCATGTTCCTCGGCCTGGGCGCCTCGCTCATCTTCACGCTGATCGTCGGTCAGTGGGCGGCGCGGTCCCGGCGCGCGGAGAAGGTCATCATTCCGGCGCTGGACATTCTGCAATCGGTGCCGGTGCTGGCGCTGGTCTCGATCACGGTGACCGCGTTCATCGCCATGTTCCCCGGCTCGTATCTGGGCGCGGAAGCGGCGTGCGTTTTCGCCATCTTCACCGCGCAGGCGTGGAATATGAGCTTCGCCTATTACCAGGCGCTCCGGAATATGCCGCGTGAGCTGGATGAATCTGCGCGCATGATGCGGCTCACACGCTGGCAGCGACTGTGGCGGCTGGAGGTGCCGACCGCCATGGTGCCGTTGATCTGGAACGGCATGATGAGTTTCGGCGGCGGCTGGTTCATGCTCGCCTCGTCCGAGGTGATCAGTGTGTCCGGACGCGATCAGGCGCTGCCCGGCATGGGTAGTTTCATCGCGGCCGCCACCTCCGAGGCGAATGTCGGCACGCTCATGCTGGGCGCGCTGGTCATGGTGCTGACCATCGTGCTGGTGAACGTGCTGTTCTGGCGGCCGCTGACCGCCTGGTCGGAGCGTTTCCGGGTGGAGCACACCGAAAGCGCCTCCGCGCCACGCAGTCTCGTACTGGATCTGCTGCGGCACAGCACATTGCCCCGGCGCATCGGGCGCGCACTGCGACCGGTGTCGGAGGGAATCGACCGTGCCATGCGGGTTTTCGGGCGCAGCACCAAGCCCGCGTACTGGGACAACTCCGGAACCAATGCCGGCGATATCGTGTTCTTCGGCCTGCTGTTCGCGGGTATCGGCTGGGTGATCTGGCGGCTGGCAACGTATTTCGAGAGCACCGTGGGATTCGCGGAATTCGGCCCTACCTCGCTGATGGGCCTGGCCAGCCTGAGCCGGGTGGCGGTACTGCTGGTGTTCTCGACCATCGTCTGGGTGCCGATCGGGGTGTGGATCGGCATGAATCCGCGCATCTGCCGATTCGCACAGCCGGTCGTGCAGGTGATGGCCAGCTTCCCGGCGCAGTTCCTGTACATCTTCGTCATCGCCGCGCTCACCTACACCGGGATCTCGCTGAACTTCGGCGGTGTGGTGCTGATGGCGCTGGGTGCGCAATGGTACGTGCTGTTCAACGTCATCGCCGCCGCCGGGCAGATTCCGACGGATCTGCGCGAGGCCATGGACGATCTCGGCGTGCACGGCCGCGAACGCTGGAAGTCGTTGATACTGCCCGCGATCGCGCCCGGATACCTGGTCGGTGCGATCACCGCCTTCGGCGGCGCGTGGAACGCCACGCTGGTCGGCGAGGTCGTCGAATCGGGCGGCAAGCATATGGAGGCGTACGGGCTCGGCGCGTACATCACCGAGGCCACCACCAATGATCTGTTCGCGAAAGTGCTGCTGGGCACGGTGGTGATGAGCATTGTCACCGTCTTCATCAATCGCCTGGTGTGGCGACGCCTGCAGCGCATTGCCGAGAAGCGCTTCGCACTGCTCTGACCCCCTGTCTCATAACAGCTTTCGAAGGAGGACAGCCCATGTCCACCCCCATCGTCACCGTGGATCGCGTCACCAAGAACTTCACCAATCCCTCGGGCGAGCAACTGCCGGTGCTCTCCGATGTCAGCCTGGAATTGCGCGAGGGCGAAATCGTCGCGCTGCTGGGCAAATCCGGCTCCGGCAAGTCGACCCTGCTGCGCATAATCGCGGGACTGGTATCGCCCTCGGCCGGGGCCGCGCGTCTGCGCGAAGCGGATATCACCGAGCCGAATGCCGCCACCGCCATGGTCTTTCAGAGTTTCGCACTGCTGCCGTGGCTGACCGTGCGGCAGAATGTCGAACTCGGCCTGCGCGCCCAGGGCGTGCCCGAACCCGAGCGCAGCGAGCGGACCCTCGCGGTGATCGACATGATCGGCCTGGACGGCTTCGAAAACGCCTATCCCAAGGAGCTTTCCGGCGGGATGCGGCAGCGCGTCGGCTTCGCCCGCGCCCTGGTGGTGCAGCCCGAGGTGCTGCTCATGGACGAGCCGTTCTCCGCACTGGACGTGCTGACCGCCGAGAATCTGCGCGGTGAACTGGTTCGGCTGTGGGATCAGACCGCCTTCCCCACCAAGACCGTGCTCATGGTCACCCACAATATCGAGGAGGCGGTACAGCTCGCCGATCGAATCCTGGTGCTGGACAACAATCCCGGGCGCATCAAGGGCGAATTGCAGGTGCGGCTGGAGCGGCCCCGCGATACCCGGAACCGGCATTTCCTCAATATCGTGGATCAGGCGTACCGCATGCTCACCGATGGCGCGTTCGACGGCGGCCACGCCATCGCGCCCACCCCCACCACCCGGCCGCTGCCCGATGCGGGCGTGGACGGTATCGGCGGCATGCTGGATCTGGTTGCCGCACAGGGTGGTCACGTCGATCTGCCGGAACTGGCGGGCGATCTGCGTTTCGAACTCGATGACCTGATGCCGCTGGTGGACGCGGCCGCCATGCTCGGGCTGGCGACCGCGTCCGGCGGCGATCTGGACCTCACCCCGGACGGCCGCAATTTCGCCGAGGCCGATATCGATGCCGCCAAGCGGATTTTCGCCCGCCTGGCCCGTGCCAACGCCCCGCTGGTCGGCACCATCGATCACGCCCTGAGCACCGCGCCCGACCATCGCCTGTACGACGGCTTCTTCCTCGATCTGCTGCGCCGCGGCTTCACCGAGGAGGCCGCCCAGCGTCAGCTGCGCACCGCCGTCGACTGGGGCCGCTACGCCGAGCTCTACGAATACGACGCGGCCGAACGCCTGCTCACCCGCGATTCGGCGGCCGCTTAGGAGGCGTTGGCACGGAACGGAATTCGGCCGTCCGGCGGGCACGGATTCCGGTGCACCGGTGCGCGCCGACACCGGATTGTCGGTACCCGGCTCTACCGTGCGTCGCATGAGTTCGACCGCACTGCATTCGCTCACCTACCTCCGCCCGTCGGGGCTCGACCGCTCCGGCGGGCGGGCGCTGCTGGGCCTGCAGACCAGCGGCGGCCGCACCCCCGCCGGGGCGGTCGCGAATCCCACCTTCTTCCGGGGATTCGTGACCCGGCCCGCGGTGGCGGCCGCCGGACTGCTTGCCGTGGCCGATGTGGCGGCGGCGCGCTACTACGATCCGCGCCGAATCCGTTCGGCGCTACTGGATCCGGTGGTCACCGCCAATGGCGATCGATTGCGGTTCGAATCGTTCTCCGGCTGCTGCGGCGTGCACGCCCGGCTCGATATCCTGGCCGCCGGACTCGACGGCGACACCGGGTACGGCACCACGAATGTGGATGTGAACACGCCACTGCGCGATGCGTTGAACGGCGTCACCGCCGGGGATCCGCTGCATTTGACCGTCGGTCCGGATGAGCTGGCGGTGGCGACCCTCGGTGACCGGGTGGTGGAGAAGAAGGTGCCGCTGCCCGACCGCTGGCTGCGCGGATTCGCCGAAACCCAAACCATCGCTGCGGAATTCGACCTGCGCGCCGAGGTCGGCGCCGCCGAGGCGGTGCGCTTCCTGCGCGCGCTTCCCCGTACCGGCGGCACCGCGGCGCGCGGCGGGCAGTGGGTGGTCGCCACCGCCGGGCGGCTGCGGCTCACTTCGCGACCGGTCCCCGGTGCGGTATGCCTGCCCGGACCGCAGCGGCTCGACGCTCTGCATCGTGTACTGCGGCAGGCGGATTCGCTGCGCCTGTACGGCCCGAAGGTCACCGCGGGCAGCCCGCTGCTGGCCTCCGCCTGGGAGATCGGGCTGCCCGGCATGCGGCTCACACTCACCCTGTCCCCCGAAGCCGGGCGCGGATTCTCCGGGGAGGGAACGGTTTTGAACGCGCTCGCGCACGAGGACACCGAATCCGATGCCGAACTGCTGTCGGTGCTGCTGGCCTGGGATCCGCGCATCGAGCTCGGCGAACTGGCGGCACGCTCCGGACTCACCGCCGAGCGGGTGCGCGCGGCGCTGATCCGCCTCGGCGTGGACGGCCGCATCGGCTACGACCTGGCCGAGGCCGCCCACTTCCATCGTGAACTCCCCTATGCCGCAGGCCGAGTCGAGCGGCACAATCCGCGATTGAAGGCGGCCCGTGAGCTGGTCACCGCCGGAAACGTGCGACCGGATCCGGAAGACGCGGACGCGGCCACCGTGACATCGGGCAGCTACACGCATCGCGTCCGGCTCGGCACGGACGGCCGCTTCGTCTGCACCTGCGACTGGTGGGCGGAGACGCGCGGCACCCGCGGCCCGTGCCGACATGCGCTGGCCGCCCGCATAATCCGCGCCACGGCGCGCACCGCCCTCTGATCCGAGCGCCACCGCGCCTTCACACGACCGCCGCGCTGTCAGCACGGTCGACACGCATCCTCAGCTCCGCCGTGCGGCTGGTTCGACCGCCGCAGGTCGCATGCCCGCCGCCGCTCGGCCCTCATACCGCCGCGCGTTCATCGTCGATAACCGTTGTCCCCAGGGGAATTCATGACCGAAACCATCGCCGCCACCACGCTGCCCGATCTGCGACCGGCGACCATCTCCAAGCAGATCGCCCTGTTGACGGTCGCTCAGCGCCGGGCCATGGGGCCCACACTGAAGCAGGCGCGCGCGGAGCTGACGCGGCGCAGTTGGTGGGAACCGGCCACCCGGAAGGACCGCGCGGTACAGCTGTGGGGCCTGGGCTGTCTGTCCACCCCGACCGCCGTGGCCCGCTGGCTGATGACCGGCGCGACCCGGCTGGCCGATACCCGGCCCGATCTGTTGATCGCGTGTCTCGAAGCGGGCGAACGGGATAGCGCGTGGCGGGCCGAACTCGCCGGACAGCTGGCGGCGGGCCGGGCCGAACGCTGGGGCGGGCTGCCGTACTTCCCGCTCATCGTGCATCTGGTGCGCACCTCGGACGCGGCGGTGCCGGATACCGATGAATTCGTGCGCGCCTGGATCAGCAGCCGAACGGGTCACGAGCACGTGGCCATCCCGTGGCGGGCGGCGCAACTTCCGGGCGGGGAGAATCTGCTGGCACGGTTGCGCGTCGACCCCTTCCTGCCGACCCTGGCGCGCCGGGCCGTCGAGCTGACCGGTATCGCGCTCGCGAACGATGCGGACGATCCGGAGAACTCATGGCCGTACGCGCTCGGCGTGCTGTCCGGGGAGGGCATCGTCGATCGCGAAGCACTGCACACCTGCACCCTGAACGCCCTGCTGCGCGGTGACGGCACCCCGTCCGACGCGGTCGGCCGCCTGAGCGTGCTCACCGCACTGCACGCCGAGTCCGCCGAATGCGCCGGCCGGATACCGGCTTACACCGAACTGCTGGTGCGCGGGCGCTCCACCGCGGCCGCGCACGCGCAGGGCGTGCTGATCGCACTGCACGGCGAGGGCCTGCTGCCCACCGCCGAGGTGGTGGTGCTGTCCGATGAGGTATTCGCCCGGCCGGAGAAGAAACTCGTTCGCGCCCAACTGAGTTGGCTCGAACGAGTGGTGCGCGCGGAGCCCGGGTTCACCTCCGACGCCGTGCGCGGCTGGGCGAGGGCTCTGCCCGCCATCGAGGACGCCACCCTGCGCGCCCGGTTCGAAAAACTGATCACCCGGTACCTGCCCGGGGCGGATGACGAGACCCGGATTGATCTCGCGGCCGCACCCGAACCGGAGCTCGAACCCGAAGTCCCACTGCCGATTCCGCCCGTACCGAATGCGCTCGAGGGTGTGCCCGCAAGTCCCGCCGACACCGCCGAGCTGTACCACTGGCTCAGCGCCCAGCCCTGGGGCGAGCCGATGCGCGGCGAACTCTTCTTCGACGGGCTGGTGCGCTTCACCCATTCCGATCGCGCCGCGCTGACGGCGGTGCTGCGCCCCGCGTTGGAGGTCGAACTGAGCGCCGATGATGCCCCCGGCCGGTGGCGCGCACACGGCTGGACTCCGCTCGTCACGGCGTCGATCGCCGTCGGCCTGCTCCGGGAGCAGCCGGGCGAGCGCACCGCACCGGACAGGTTGTCCGAGCGCATGATCGAATGGGGTGATCTGGTGCTCACCGGCGCACCGCTGCCACCCTGCGCGCTCGCCACCCCCACGTTCGAGAACGGGCAGATCGCCGCCGCCACCCTGCTGGACCGGCTGCGCGGCTACCGCGATGCCGGAATACGGCCCGGGCCAATCGAATTCGCGCAAGCCCTGGTTCGCCTCGCACCGGACGCCGATCGCGGGATACGCACCGGCGCGGCGGATCTCGGCACACCCGAGGGCCTGCGGCTGGCGGCGGCACTCGATGGCGAACCGTTCACCGACCTGCCCGCCGCCTTGGCGCTGACCTACGCCGGTCCCGAGGACGCGTGGAGTCTGCTTCCCATCGAGCCCCACGAATTCCCGAATCCGGAAGTGCTTGCGCAATGGCAGCTTTGGAGCGAATGGCGGGAAAGCGAGATACCGGTGCGGCTGGCCGAATTGCCCGGGCCGAAGGATCTCGCCGTGCACGGTCACGTGATGCGCGCGCTGTGTGCGGATAAGGCTCCGGAACGCGTCGCGGGTGTGGACGCGCTCGCGATATTGGCGAGCACGGGTCAATTGCGGACGGATCTGCTGGTCGCGGCGCTCCCCGCGCAGGTGCCGCTCAAACGCCTGGCCGGATCGCTCCGCGATACCGTGCTGGCGATCGGACCGCATCACGCCTGGCCGGTGATCGACGTACTGCTCACTCCACTTCTGTTGCGCGACAATACAACCGGGCTCGCGGATGTGCTGGCTGTGGCGGCCGACTGCGCCCGGCGGCACGGGGCCGCGGCGCATTACCCCGCGCTTGTTCCCCTCACCGAACGCCCGGGCTCGGGTCGTCTGGTCACCGAGGCCAGAACCTTGCACTCGGCGCTACGACATCCCTGATGGAGGCCGGATCAGGGTTTGCGGCCCACGGCGCAATAGCAGGACACCTTGGCATCCAGGGCGGCAGGAAGATCGGTCGCCCCCAGCAGTCGCCACCGATGTGGCGGCACCACACCAGGTTCCACCAGGTCGAGGTCCGCGAACCACGCGGTCACCTCCTCATGGGTGCGGACCTGCGCGGGCAGCTTGCGGACGCGGTAGACGTCCTGGCTGGCCAGCACCTGTTCGGGCGCGAAATCCGAGGTGATGGTGCAGATCACGAGATAGGAGCCGGGCGCCATGGCGTCCAGAAATGTTCGCACGATTCGCAAGATGTCGTCTTCGACGAAGTGCAGTAGCGCGATCATGCTCAACCCGATCGGCTGGCTCAGATCGAGTATCTCGGTCAGCTCCGGATCGCGCAGAATCGCCGCCGGATCGGTGACATCGCCATGGATGTAGGTGGTGGCCCCCGGCATACCGGCGGTCATCAGCGCGCGGGCATGCGCCAGCACCACCGGATCATTGTCGACGTAGACCACCCGGGCGTCCGGTGCGGTCTCCTGCGCGATCTGATGCAGGTTGGGCTCGGTCGGGATACCGGTACCGATATCGAGGAACTGCCGAATTCCGGCCTCGGCCAGGAACTTCGTGCTGCGGTGCATGAACTGGCGGTTGAGCCGGGCGGCGGTGCGGATATCCGGCCACACCTTCAGGATTTCCGCCGCTGCCCTGCGGTCGACCTCGTAGTTGTCCTTGCCGCCCAGGAAGTAGTCGTACACGCGAGAGGTATGCGGCTGATCCAACTGATGTTCGCTATCCATTCAATCACCGCCCCTTTCGCCTGTTCGAGGACACACCCTTCGGCATAGGCTAATCGGCCAACGGCCATACCGAGTAGTTTCATGGCGAAGCGTGCGCACTCCCGCCGGACACGATCCGCGCCACGCCATCCAGCAGACAGCCCAACCCGAAGTCGAAGATGCTCTGCGGTTCCGACGCCGCCAGGGCATCCGGACCGAAACGAGCGATCATCGGCAGGTTCCCGGCGGCGAACAGCGCGCGGGCCGGACCGTCACTCGCGGTCATCCACTGTTCGCGGGTGGTGTCCGATTCTCGCTCGCGCGCCAATTGATATGCGGCGCTTTGCGTATGTGTGGACAGGGTGATCGCGATGCGGACCATGGTGGGGAAATCGAGGCCGAGGCCGTCGATGGCGCGCAGTCGCCAATCGGTGTAGGCCATCATGGCGGGCGCCACCGGCGGACGCGTCGTGATCGCGAACAGCTGTGGCACCCAAGGATGTTCGAGATAGATCTGCCATTCCGCGCGCGCGGACAGCTCCAGTTTCGCGCGCCAGTCCGGCGGGCCCGGATCCGGGAGCGGATGATCACCGAACACCGCGTCGACCATCAGCCCGCCGAGTTCTTCCTTACCGGGGACGTAGCGGTACAGCGACATCACCCCGACGCCGAGTTCGGCGGCGGTGCGGCGCATGGACAGTCCGGCGCTGCCGTCACGATCCGCCAGCGCGATCGCGGCGCGCACGATGTGCTCGGTGGTCAAGGCCGCGGCCGGATCGGCGGCGGGATCGGCGATGCGCTGCTTATCGGCGACTCGTTCGCGATAGGCGCGCGCCCGGCAGGCTCGGGAGCAGTACTGCGCGGGACGGCCGCGCGGCGTCGGCTCCAGGGCGCGGCCGCACATCTGACAGTTCGCCATGGGAGCCTCTTTTCGTCACGATATTGGAGTTTCGTGACGAAAGCTTACCCGAAGTCTATTCGTGTCGATAATGCACCCCTGAGCGACCTTTAAAGCCGCTTGAGCTGGTCATTAGAAATTCATGTCGCGCGTCATGAAATTCGTCAGATACGGTGTATTTATGACTCGTACATCGTATCTGGAAGAGCCGCGACCAACGGCACTCTCCCCACATGCCGTGGCCCTGGCAGGTCTGGTCAAAACCTATGGAACGGGACCCGCGCGCACGACCGTGCTCGACGGCGTATCGCTGACCTTCCCGCATCGTTCGTTCACCGCGGTCATGGGTCCGTCCGGTTCCGGTAAGAGCACGCTGCTGCAGTGCGCGGCCGGACTGGACCGGCCGGACTCCGGTTCGGTGACGATCGACGGTATCGAATTGACCGCGCTCGACGAGGTCGCGCTCACCCGGCTGCGCCGCGATCGGCTCGGCTTCGTCTTCCAGTCCTACAACCTGATGCCGACCCTGACCGTCCGGCAGAACGTCACCCTGCCCGGTGAGCTCGCCGGGCGGCGGGTCGATGCGGGCCGGGTGGTCGAGCTGCTGACCCGGCTCGGGCTCGCCGCGCATCTGGACGACCGGCCCGCGAACCTGTCCGGTGGTCAGCAGCAACGGGTTTCGATCGCGCGGGCACTGCTGAGCGATCCGGCGGTGATCTTCGCGGACGAGCCGACCGGAGCGCTGGACAGTCGGGCCGGGGCCGAAGTGCTCGCACTGCTGCGCGAAGCGGTCGATACCGGCGGCCGGACGGTCGTCATGGTCACGCACGATCCGATCGCGGCCGCGGTGGCCGATGCGGTGGTCTTCTTCGCCGACGGGCAGGTCGCGGACTTCCTGTACCGGCCGACGGCCGAGACGGTGGCCGCCCGGATGGCAGCGCTGGGCGGTGTCCGATGATGGGGCGGCTCGCGCTGAGCGCGGTGCGCGCACACCCCTCGGCCTATCTGGCGGCGGCGGGCGTCATCGGCGTCGGCACCGCACTGCTCACTTCGTTTGCGGCACTGGCCGAAACGGGGCTGGCCGCGCCCGCGAACCAGGGTGAGTCGATGACCATGCTGGCCGCCATCATGGGCGGCTGGTCGGTGGCGATCGTGGTGTTCGGGATCGCCTCCACCGTCACGCTCGTGGTGCGGCAGCGCGGTCGCGAACTCGCGCTGCTGCGCACCATCGGGACCACGCCGCGACAGGTACGGCGCATGGTGCTGCTGGAAACCGGCATCGTGGCGCTGCCCGCGCTGGCGGTGGGGGTGCTGCCGGGTATCGGGCTCGGCGCGTTCCTGCTGACGCGAATGGTGGACGCGGGGGTGGTCACCGAGCCGGTCGATTTCGTAACCACATGGCGCACAGTTGTTTCCGGTGCGGCGATCGCGTTGCTGGCCGCCGTCGCGGCGGCGGTGATCGCGGGCGGGCGGGCCGCGAAGATCGCGCCGACGCTCGCCCTGGCCGAATCATCGGGCGGGACAGCGCAATCCGTGGTGTCCGCGCCGAAACTGGGGTTCGGGCTGCTCTTCCTGCTCATCGGACTCGGCTCGGGGATCGGCACGCTGTTCATGGCCGACGGACCGCTGCTGGCCGCTGCCGCCGGACCGGCCTGCGTCGGCGTCGCCATCGGACTCGCACTGCTGTGCCCCGTCCTGGTCGGCTGGCTCGGCCGGATCTCCGCCGTACTGCCGAACGCCGTGGCCCGCTTGGCGATTCGCAATCTCGCCGCCCGGGCGGCGGCATCGAGCACCGTGGTCGGCCCGCTCGCCATGCTGGTCGGCATCGCCACCGGGACGCTGTACATGCAGTACACCGAGAACGGCAGTCCGAAGATCGCGGGTGACGATATCGGCGCGCAATTCGCGGTCGCCAACTATCTGGTGGTCGGCATGATCATCGCGTTCTGCGGTATCGCGGTGACCAATTCGCTGATCGCGGCGACCTGGGAGCGGCGGCGCGAATTCGCGGGTCTGCGGCTGACCGCGTCCACGCGCGATCAGGTCCTGGGCATGATCACCGCGGAGAGCGCGCTGGCGGCGGCGCTGGCGATTCTGCTGGGGACGGTGGCGGCCGCGACCACCGTCATCCCGTACGCCCTGGTCAAGACGGGCTCACCGGTTCCGCACGGATCGGCGCTCAGCTACCTGGCGATCATCGGCGGCACCGCCGCGATCGCCTGCGTCACAACGTTTTCCACAGCTGTCAGGGCTACCCGGCCGCGTCCCGCGCTCGTACTCGCCACGGCGTGAGGCGCGGTACGCGAACCGCGGACCTACGAATTGACCTGGGAATCCAGGAAATTCAGCAGAATCTGGGCGTCGTCGCCGTAGTCCAGGTGCGCCTTCGAGGCGTAGAAGGTGGCCATGGCCGCACCCTGCCTGCTCAATTGCAGCAGATCGTTGATGGAGTCCGGGCCGCCGATGCTGATCAGGGTCTGCGCGGCGACCCGGAGGTCACCGCGCACGGCATCGGCGAAGGGGCCGATGACCGCACCGGCCAGGTCGATGGTGAGCGGGGCGAGCGCCGACGCCGTGGCGGCCGCGGCCAGCGGTCCCGAATGATCCATGGATTCGACGGCGCGCCACAGGGTTTCCTGCATCTGGCCGACATCCGCGGCGATGCGCAGAATATCGATTCCGGTCATGGCGTCGGCGATGACTCCGGCGGCGGCCGTCCACCCCGACGGGTCGACAGCGGCGGCAGCACGGATCACCGAGGCGACGAGCGGCAGATCCACCCCGGCGGCGGCCTTGACCAGCGGGGCCAGCGCGGCGTTCAAATCGCTCGCGACCTGATGCGCGGTGCGCAGATCACCGGATTCGATGACACCGGGCAGGCCGGTGAGACTGTCCAGAATCGCGGGCAGATTCGCGGCGGTGGCCGCCCAGCCCGCGCCGACCTGCACCACCTGCGCCATCAATTGGCCCGGATCGGTGGCTCCGGGCAGCAGCGCGGCGATCGGCGCGGGATCACCGCTGATGACACGGCCCAGCGCTGCGAGAAACGGTGAGGTGGCGGCATTGAGCGAGCAGTACAGATCACCAT
This sequence comes from Nocardia sp. NPDC056000, assembly GCF_042269265.1. NCBI lineage: Bacteria > Bacillati > Actinomycetota > Actinomycetes > Mycobacteriales > Nocardiaceae > Nocardia > Nocardia sp. NPDC056000. The sequence continues at coordinate 250,956 of NZ_JBHJXS010000016.1, forward strand.
CGGCACACAGGGTGCGCACCCGATCGGTGAGCGCCCCGAAATCCTGCTCCCGGGATCCGGCGATCCCGTGCCCGGGCTGCGGATTACCAAGGGACAGCGTGGTATTCGGATCCCGATGCGGATCGGCCAGCAGTCCGACCCCCAGCACCCGCTCCGCGCCGATCGGCCCCGCGCCGTGCCCGATCTCGGTGGCGAAATCACCGATCCCGTCGGCCCCCTGGCTGTATCCGGCCAGCAGCACCCGAGTCGAGGCGCACAGCCCGCTCACCATCTGCCGCAACCGCGATTCCAGCGTGCCCAGCGACTGCGCATAGGTCAGCCCCTGATCGAAAGCACTCGCGGCATACGGCGCGTACAGCACCGTGATATCGCCCCCGAGCTGCCGCTGCAACCCATCCCCGATCGGCCTGAGCATCCCCACCGGCACCGTCGGATCCGCATCCGGCCGCGTCTCCCACGTCCCCGGCGCGAAAATCGCGGTGTACGGCGTGCACCCCCGCGTCCCCCGAGGCTGCGCCCCGGCGTCCCCTGCCACCACGGTCCCCGCCATGACTGCCACGGCCATCGAGATCGCCGCGCACGAGGTCGCCAGCCTGCTCATCGTCCAAATCCTCTGCCACCGAAGGGTTTCCGACCCACCCGGCAGGTCCCGAAACCCACCGCGCAGTTTCGGCCCATTCTCCCGGCCCACCCCCGGTTCCGCAGGCTTTTCAGACACATACCCGTTTCAAACCTTCGGGCGACTCATAACGAGAACGGCCCCGGAACCAGTGGTTCCGGGGCCGTTCCGTGTAGTAGCGGGGACAGGATTTGAACCTGCGACCTCTGGGTTATGAGCCCAGCGAGCTACCGAGCTGCTCCACCCCGCGTCGGGTGAAATGAACAGTACAGGGGCGGGGTGGATATACCAAAACGGGCGATTGGGGTCGGTGAGCTATCCGAATGGATACCGGTAGCGGGCGGTCGAATTCGCCGCCGCGGCGTCAGCGCGCTTCGGGCAGGTTGATACGGTCGGGCGGATGTCTGCCGAGGCCGGAAGCACCCTGCCCATCCAGCGAGTTCGGGCCATTGTCGAACTCGCCGGATTGCGTGGGTGGGATATCAGCGGCATGCTCGCCGATGCGGGGATTTCGCCGGATCTGTTGTCGGAGGGGCGATCCCGGGTCACCATCGATCAGGCGGTGCGGGTGGTGCAGCAGCTGTGGCGGGCCACCGATGACGAATTGCTCGGGCTCGGACTGCAACCCATGCCGCGCGGCACGCTGCGGCTGGTGTGTTTCGGGCTGATGGGCGCGCCGACGCTGGGGGCGGCGATTCGCCGGTTCGAGAGTTTCCGGCGGTCACTGCCCGGCCTGCCGCGGGCCTCGCTCACCGAGCGGGACGGGGAGGCGCGGGTCGGGTTCGATATGAGTGGGGCGGATCGCGCGCCCGGCATTGTCATCGACACCATGCTGGTCATCACGCATCGCTTTCTGGCGTGGCTGATCGGCGGGCGACTCCGGCTGCGCCGCGTCGAACTGCCCTACGCCCGCGATCCCGAAGTCGACGACTACGACGTGGTTTTCGGTGCGCCCGTGGTGTTTTCGGCCGCAGAACCGACGTTGATCTTCGATGCCGCGCTCTTGGATCATCCGATCGGGCGCACCGAGGAGGAGTTGCTGGAGTTCCTGCGCAACGCACCGTCGGGGGTGCTCGGCCCACGTGACTATTCGATCTCGCTGGCCGCGCGGGTGCGGCATATCCTGCAGCGCGGACTGGACGGCGAATGGCCCGGGGTCGAGGACATCGCCGCCGAACTGTCCATGAGCCCGCCCACCCTGCGCCGCAAACTGCGTGAGGAGCACACCGCGCTGCGCGAGATCCGCGAACAGATCCTGCGCGACGCCGCCATCGCGAGCCTGGTGCGCGGGGAGGAAACGGTGGCGACGCTGTCCCGGCGGCTCGGCTTCTCCGAGCCCAGCGCCTTCTCCCGCGCGTTCCGGCGCTGGACCGGCAGTCCGCCCGGCTCCTATCAGCACTGAGCGGCTGAGCGTTCCGGTCAAGAAGTCGAGCGAGGCGGTCATTGGGAAACCGGGCATATCGCCTTACCGTCACGGCAGAGCCTACTTAGAACAGAGGAGTTCACTCGTGGCCCTGCACCGCTCGCCGTGGATGGACGAGGACCTGGACGCGCTGTCCGATCTCGCGCGCAAGTTCTTCGAGAAGGAATGCGCCCCCAATGAGGACCGGTGGGCCCGCCAGCACCATGTCGACCGCGAACTCTGGAACCGCGCGGGCGAATTGGGCCTGCTGTGCCTGAGCATCCCGGAGGAGTACGGCGGTGGCGGCGGCACCTTCGCGCACGAGGCCGTGGTGCTCACCGAACAGGTACGCGGGCTGTCACCTAGCCTGGGCAATCCCGTGCACAGCGGGATCGTCGCGCACTATCTGAACGCGTACGGCACCGACGAGCAGAAGCGGAACTGGCTGCCGCGCATGGCATCCGGCGAGGTCGTCGGCGCGATCGCGATGACCGAGCCCGGCACCGGCTCGGATCTGCAGGGCATCAAGACCAAGGCGGTCAAGGACGGCGACGATTACGTCCTGAACGGCGCCAAGACCTTCATCACCAACGGCTACCTGGCCGATCTGGTGATCGTGGCCTGTAAGACCTCCGAGGGCAAGGGCGCGGACACCGTCTCGCTGGTGCTGGTGGAGACCGACCGCGAGGGCTTCCGGCGCGGCCGCAATCTGGAGAAGATCGGCCAGCACGGTCAGGACACCTGCGAGCTGTTCTTCGACAATGTCCGTGTGCCGCAGTCGAATCTGCTGGGCAGCGCGGAGGGTATCGGCTTCATCCAGCTCATGCAGCAGCTGCCGCAGGAGCGCCTGATCCTGGCGGTCATCGCCGCCGCCGCGATCGAGAAGACCGTCGAGGTCACCCTGGCCTACACCAAGGAACGCGAAGCCTTCGGCAAGCCCGTCTTCGCCTTCCAGAACACCCAGTTCACGCTGGCCGAATGCGACACCATCAAGTCCATCGCCTGGGCCTTCACCGATGACTGCGTCAACAAGCATCTGCGCGGCGAACTGGATGTGCCCACGGCCGCCAAGGCCAAGTGGTGGCTCACCGAACAGCAGTGCAAGGTCGCCGACGAATGCCTGCAGCTCTTCGGCGGCTACGGCTACATGGCCGAATACCCCATCTCACGCATGTACGCCGACGCCCGCATCCAGAAGATCTACGGCGGCACCAACGAGATCATGAAGCTCATCATCGGCCGGACCCTGTAGTACCCGATCGCAACTGCCGCTGCCGGACCCGGGCCGAACCCGTGATCAGGCGCAGGGCCGTGCCCAGCAGCAGCAGATTGCCGATCATCTGCACGAGAACGAAACCCCTGGCCAGCTGGCTGCTCGCCACAATGTCCCCGAATCCGACGGTGGCGAACACCGTCACGGTGAAATAGAGCGCATCCAGCTTGGTCAGCGAAACCCCGAAGTTCCCGATGTCATTGAGACTCAACAGGTAATAAACCGTGGCAAAGCCGATCAAATAGGCCCCGAAAATCGTAGCCAGCGCCTCAGCGGCCTGCTCGATCGGCCGCTCCACCTGCAACACCCGACTCACCTGCCATACACACAACCCGAACACCACCACCAGCCCCGCCGTCAGCAGAACGAACGCGGGCACATCATCCAGCCGATCGAACGGCAACAGGAAATACGCCAGCGTGAAGGCCGTGACGGTCAACGCCGACCGCCCCATCGCCCGATAGAACGACCATCTGGCGCGCCGCGAATTTCCGCCCCCACCAGACTGTTTCGGCATAGGAAAATGCTACGTGCCGGGTGGGGGTTCATCGCGTAAGGCAGATGGCCGAACTCGGATCAGAAATCGAAACTCTGGTAGCGGGCGCACGCACCGAGCAGATAGGTCTCCAGATCCTGGCCGACAATGCCCTCGCGTTTGGCGGTGCACTCGGCCAGCAGCCGCATCTGGAGGACGAGTGCGGAAGTCCACGTCCAGCGCGACCGGCCGGGGCGGGGTGCGCCCGGTCCGATCTGCTCCAGCACGAACGGCGCCATCGCGACCGGATTCATCGTCGACAACTGGCGCGGATACGCCCGGCGCAGACCTTCCAGGTACGCGATCACCTGGGCGTTGTTCTCATGACCGCTGAACGGGCGCTCCATCACATTGCGGAAGAAGGCGTTCAGGACGCCGACCGAGTGCTCGTCCCGCGCGAAATCCCCGGCCTGTCTGCCCTGCACGATGACGGCGTGCAGGGCACGGTGCGCGGCATCGATTTTCGAATCCATCTCGACTCCAGAAGGTCACGGCCAGCGCCCGGTTGGGCTCGGCCCGATCACTTCGGAAGCTATTGCGGGACAGCTGATCCGGATACCCCCATATGGCGCATCCGGGCAGGTCGGGAGGTTGTTCTCAGCTTTCCGGTCCGGAACCGGCCGACGCGGGCTCGGGTGTGGTGCGGGCGTCGATTTGTTCGCCGATGTAGCGGATGATCACCGCGGCGATGGCGGCGACCGGGACGGAGAGGAAGGCGCCGACTATGCCGTAGAGGGAGCTGCCTACGGTGATGGCGAGCAGGACTACGACGGCGTGCAGTTGCATGCTGCGGCTTTGCAGGATCGGTTGCAGCACATTGCCTTCCAGCTGCTGTACGACGACGATGATGGCCAGCACGATCAGGGCCGAGGTGAGGCCCTTGGTTACCAGGGCCACCAGGACGGCGAGGGCGCCCGCGACGAAGGCGCCGACGATCGGGATGAAGCCGCCGAGGAAGGTCAGGACGGTCAGGACCGCGGCGAGCGGGATGTGCATGATGACCAGGCCGCCGCCGATCAGCACCGCGTCGATGAGGCTCACCAGGGCCTGGGTGCGGATGAAGCCGCCCAGGGTGACCCAGATCCGGTTCAGGACCTCCTCGACGTGCCGGCCGCTGCGGCTGCCCAGAATCGAATGCAGCCAGGGCAGTAGGCGCGGGCCGTCCTTGACGAAGAAGAACGTCAGCATGAGCACCAGGAACAGGGTGACGATCGCCGAGGTCGCGGTGCTGACACCGCTGAAGACGCCGCTGGCGATGCGCTCGGCGCTGGACTGCACCTTGCTCACGATCGCGTCGACGGCCGAATTCAATTGTTCGTCACCGATATTCAGCGGCGGGCCGTGCAACCAGTCGCGCACCTTGTGCAGGCCCTCGGTGGCGCGATCCGCGAGCGCGGGCGATTGATCGACCACCGACGGCACGATCAGCGCGATCACCCCGGCCAGGATGCCGAGCAGACCGAGTGTGGTGATGGAGGCCGCCAGAGCGGGCGGCAGACCACGCTGGACGAGCCATCGCGTCGGCGGCCAAAGCACGGTGGAGATCACCAGCGCCAGCGCCACGGGCAGCACCGCGACCCAGAGCTTGCCGAGCACGATCTGGAGCACCCACGCACCGGCCGCGATGGCGACCAGGCACAGCGACCATTTGGCGAGCCAGAGCAGGCCCTTGCCGATGACAGCGCCTCGATCCGGCAGTGTCGCAGACGCGTTCGGCGCGTGCGGCACTCCGCCGGATTCCCGCCGCGCCGATTCCGTCAGCACCGACTCATCCCGCGCCGATTCATCCCGTTCGGACGACGCCCTCGCGGACCCGACCCCGTCATTCTCGTTCGCTGGCTCGCTCACGCCCACAGTCTGGCACGGTGCGCATGAGAAACCATGGAGCACGTTCGCCGCCGGTGACGCCGCCCACACCATCGAGCGATTCCGGCAATTCGGGCAGTCCGCATCACCCGAATACCCCCGCGTGCGCACCGGCCAATGCCAGCCGGGTCGCCGAATCGGCCGTCGCATCGGTCAGCCGCTCGCGGGTTATCAAGGCGCGGAAGTAGATCGGCGCGACCAGCGCCTTGACCAGCTCCACCGGATCGGTGCCGGCGGGCAGTTCCCCGCGCTCGGTGGCGCGCACGACGATCGGCAGCGCCTGGCGGATCCGATCGCGGAACACATGCCGGACCACCGTCGGCGGCGACGCCGAGCCCGCGGTCTCGGACACCATGACCGCCAGCACCGCCTGTCCCCCCGGGCTTTTCACCCATGCCACCAGACCGCGCGCGAGTGCGCGCAGATCATCCTCGACCGAACCGGTATCGGGCAGCGGAATCTCGGCCGCCGCACTGTCGGCGAGCGCATCGGCGATGAGCGCGTCGCGGTCCGGCCAGCGCCGGTACACGGTGGTCTTGTGCACCCCGGCGCGGCGCGCCACATTGTCGACGGCGAACCCCGCGTAGCCGAGTTCGGCCAGCTCGGCGACGGTGGCGGCCAAGACGGCGGTGCGCACCTTGGGTCCGCGACCGAGCGGCGCGTCAGGGCTCATTGCAACTCCTAGTTGCGATATCGAACGGGCACGGGCATGCTCGACCCTATCGCAACTCACTGTTGCGATAATTCAGGACGGGAGTCCCATGCTGTCGAAACTCGTTCGCGCGGCGGCCCTGCTGTTTCCGGGCCTACTGGCCGGAGCCTTCGGCTACGGCGCGGTCAATGTCCTCTACGCCTTCCGCGAGGTCCCGCTCGATGTCCGATTCACCTTCCATACCGCGCTCATGCGGGTCAACGGCCCGGTCATGCAATCGCTCATGGCCCTGACGATTCTGAGCACCCTGACACTCGCGATCCGCGGCCGAGGCGCGACCCGACTGCTGGCCGCCACCGCCTCGGCCCTGGCGGTGGCGTCCTTCCTCATCACTCGTTTCGGCAACGTCCCGATCAACCAGCACATCAAGGTGTGGGCGATCAGCGGCCCACCCGCCGACTACGCCGCCCAACTGCACCGCTGGGAGATGTTCCACTTCACCCGAACCGGTTGCGCCCTGGTCGCTTTCGTCCTGGCGATCGCCGCGGTCACTCAGCCCTGGCGGTCCGGAACCGGACAGGCGTCGACCGCCTCGGCGACCACCTGGGGCTCGATGGCGGCCGCCGGTCGGGCACCGAGCTCGTAGTCCGCGCCGGTGATGATCGCGGACGCGGCCAGTGCGCTCAATTCCTCCGGATCGTAAACCCTTCCGCGACTGAGGAATCGGAATCCCTCGGGGCTTTCGAGGCTGAATCCCGAACCGCGTCCGGGCACCATATCGAGTACCAGCTGGGTATGCCGCCAGGCGGCGAACTGCGGTCCCGAAATCCACACCGGCGCAATATCTTCCGGTGCAGGCTCGGTGTCGGGCAGCTCATCGGCCCGCAGCCGCAGATCCAGCAGCCCGAGCAGCACATCGGCATCGCCGACGATGAATTCCCCTGCGGGATAACACATCGGCGACGAGCCGTCGCAGCACCCACCGGACTGGTGCAGCATGAGCGGACCGTGCGAATCGCGGAGGCGACGGAGCAGATCCATCGCCGCCGCGGTGGCGCGCACGCGCCGGGGCTCGGGCATCAGAAGAAGCCTTGCGCCTTCGACGCATAGCTGACCAGCAGGTTCTTGGTCTGCTGGTAGTGGTCGAGCATCATGCGGTGGTTCTCGCGGCCGATACCGGACTGCTTGTAACCGCCGAACGCGGCATGTGCCGGGTACTGGTGATAGGTGTTGGTCCACACCCGCCCGGCCTGGATATCGCGCCCGGCCTTGTAGGCCACCCCGCCATCGCGCGACCAGACGCCCGCGCCGAGTCCGTACAGCGTGTCATTGGCGATCTTGATGGCATCGTCGTAATCGGTGAACGAGGTCACCGACACAACGGGTCCGAAGATCTCCTCCTGGAAGATCCGCATGGAATTGCTACCGGTGAACACGGTCGGCTGCACGTAGTAGCCGCCGGACAGATCGCCACCCAGATCCACGCGCTCACCACCGGTGAGCAGGGTCGCGCCCTCACCCTTGCCGATCTCGATATAGGACAGGATTTTCTCCAGCTGATCATTGCTGGCCTGCGCGCCGATCATGGTCTCGGTATCGAGCGGATCTCCCTGCCGCACAGCCTTGGTGCGCACCACGGCCGCGCTCAGGAACTCGTCGTAGATATCGGATTGGATCAGCGCGCGCGACGGACAGGTGCAGACCTCGCCCTGATTGAGCGCGAACATGGCGAAACCCTCGAGCGCGCTGTCCTGGAAATCGTCATTGGCGGCGAGCACATCGGAGAAGAAGATATTCGGGCTCTTACCGCCGAGTTCCAGCGTCACCGGAATCAGGTTCTGCGAGGCGTACTGCATGATCAGCCGCCCGGTGGTGGTCTCACCGGTGAACGCGATCTTCTTGATGCGCGGACTGGACGCGAGCGGTTTACCCGCCTCGACGCCGAAGCCGTTGACGATATTCACCACGCCCGGGGGCAGCAGATCGCCGATGATGCTCATCAGGAACAGGATCGAGGCCGGGGTCTGCTCGGCGGGCTTGAGCACCACGGCGTTTCCGGCGGCGAGCGCGGGCGCGAGCTTCCAGATGGCCATCAGGATCGGGAAGTTCCACGGAATGATCTGCCCGACAACGCCGAGCGGTTCGTGGAAGTGGTAGGCGACGGTCTGGCTGTCGATCTCGGAGATCGAACCCTCCTGCGCGCGAACGGCTCCCGCGAAGTACCGCAGATGATCGATGGCGAGCGGGATATCCGCGGCCATGGTCTCGCGGATCGGCTTGCCGTTATCCCAGCTCTCGGCGAGCGCGATGGCCTCGAGGTTCTCCGCGATCCGATCGGCGATCCTATTGAGGATGAGCGAGCGCTCGGCGACCGTGGTCTTACCCCAGGCGGGTGCGGCGGCGTGCGCGGCGTCCAGCGCGAGCTCGATATCCTCGGCGGTGCCGCGCGCGATCTCGCAGAAGGTCTGCCCGGTCACCGGCGTCGGGTTCTCGAAGTACTGCCCCTTGACGGGTGCGACCCATTCACCACCGATCCAGTTTTCGTAGCGGGACTGGAAGGACATGGCTGCCCCGGTGGTGCCGGGGCGCGCGAAGACGGTCATCGATACTCCTGAATCTGCTGACGGTTCCTGCGATGTCAGATGTGATCCAGGACACTACGAGCGCGCCTGTTGCGCTACCGTTGCATAAAACTGGTCAGATGCCCAATTTGCGGTCTATGAGCGCCAATTGCGCCTCGGCCTGGGCATACATCGGCGAATCCCGGTCCAGCGACGCCAGATACGCGGACCAGGCCGCGATATCCTCGCGCCCGTCCACCGAACTGGTCCAGCGCGCCAGCAAGCGCCGATCACCCGCCGCCAGCAGCGCGGCCCGCACCCGGCAGTGCAATTCGGCGCGCGCCTCCATGATTCCGGGCGCGAGCGAGCGCGGCAGCATCGGACCCGGATACGCGCGCAGCGCCGCCGCCGCGTCACCGTGCGCCAGCGCCCGGCGCACCGCACCGATATCGGTGTCCAGATCCAGCAGCAGCCGATACGGTCGCGACGCCAAACCGTTCGCGCCCACGATCTTTCGCACCCGGGACAATTCCGCGCGCACCGTCACCGGATCCAATTCGGACTCGTCGAGCAGCATCGCCAGATGGTCGGCGCTCAACCCCTCCGGATGATCGGCGAGCAACACCAGAATCTCGGCGTGCCGCTGCGACAGGCGAATTCGCTCACCATCGACGGTGAGCACCGGACGTCCCGCACCGAGCACCTGTAATCGCGCCAATGCGGAATCCGGCGGCGACGGCGCGCCGAGCAACCGCAGTCGCAACTCCGATTCCGCCGCCACCACCGTCGCCCGGATCAACGACAGCATCTCCGGCCCGGCGACTCGCGGCCCGCCGGTGATATCGATCGCGCCGATGACCCGGCCGCTGCTCGGATCGTGCACGGGCGCTGCGGTGCAACTGAATTCGTGCACGGCCCGGCTGAAATGCTCGGCCCCGAAAATCTGGACGTGATGATCCAGCGCGAGCGCGGTTCCCGGCGCATTGGTGCCGACCCGATCCTCACTCCAGTCCGCGCCCTCGACGAAATTCATTCCGGTGGCGCGATCCTTGACCCGGCGATCACCCTCCACCCAGAGCAGTCGGCCCTGTGCGTCACTGATCGCCACCAGCAATCCGGCATCGGCCGCGTCCTCGACGAGCAGTTTGCGGACCACCGGGCGAATCGACGCCGTGGGATGGGTTGCCCGATAGCGCTTCAACTCGGGTGCGGTCAAATCCACCGCACCGCCGAAACCATCCGGATCCACCCCGTTGCTGCGGCTGCGCCGCCACGAATCCAGCACCACCGACCGCACCGAATCCCCGCCCGGGCGCACCGTCGGAAGCTGGCGGCCGTCGATAAAGGAGTTGTGCGCGAACGACATTCGCAACGCCAGCTGCGTGACGTCGTCATCCGGCCGGACGGCAACCCACGGGCTGCCCTGCGCAACAGTGCTCAATCGCTGTCCTTCACGTTCCCCCGTCTTCCACTGTAACGCCGAACGCGAAAGTGGCGGGCGGCCTTCGCCGATCGCCGCGTGTCGAGCGGGCACACCGAATTTCGCCGGTGTTAGCATCGCGCGTGCCATCGGAGCGACCTATTCGCCTATTCGATTCGGCATTCCATGATTTCGACCTGAGTCATTTCGCGCACGGTTTCGAATAACCCAAGAAAGGGCCGAATACATATGCTGGCGCTCCTCGGAATAGCGGTCGTCTCCGTGATGACCCTCATGCCCCAGGCGGTCACGGAGACCGTCACCAGGGTCCTGGCCTTCATCGGCTGATACCGGTCCGCCGTAGGCTCGTAATCATGCGAATCGCAATCATCGGCGGACACGGGCAGATAGCACTCCAGCTCACCGGACTGCTCAGCGAACGCGGGCAGCAGGTGGTGGGCGTGATCCGGAATCCGGACCACGCGGCGGAGGTCGAGGCGGCGGGCGGCGAGCCCGTCGTGCTCGATCTCGAACAACGGGGCGCGGCGGAACTCGCGGCCGCGCTGCAGGGCGTAGACGCGGTCGTGTTCGCGGCCGGTGCCGGACCCGGCAGCGGGACCGAACGCAAGTACACGGTCGACCGGGACGGGTCGGTGCGGCTCGCCGAAGCCGCCGAACAGGCCGGAATCCGGCGATTCCTCCAGATCTCCACCATGGGCGCGGGCAAACCCGCCACCGGGGGCGACGAATCGTGGATCGCCTACATCGACGCTAAAACCCAGGCGGAGAACGATCTTCGCGCCCGCGACCTGGACTGGACGATTCTGCGGCCGGGACGGCTGCTCGATGACGCTCCCACCGGGGCGGTCCGGCTCGCCGACACCGTCCCCGCCGGAAGCATTCCCCGCGCCGATGTGGCGGCCGTGCTGTCCGAATTGCTGGTCACCGGCGCGGGAGCGGGCCGGGTCCTCGAATTGATCAGCGGCGACAGCACCGTCGAGGACTCCGTGAAGGCGCTGTAATCGGCGACGCTCTCAGAGCAGCGTGACCGCGTCCGGTCCGTCGCCGATCGTGGCGATCAGGACCGGACGGGTAGCTCGTCCGACGGGTGATCGGTTGTGCCCCAATCGATCCGCCGCGATCCGGACCGCCGCCCGCTGCCCGCAAGCCGAACGGCTGGATGAGCGGGACGCGCCGAAGCGGTAGGGTTCGAAGGGTTTTGCGGTATCGAGGGGCCGAATGGTGCGTGCGGGCGAGGAATTCGCGGGATTTGTGATCGAGCGCCGACTCGGCGGGGGCGGGATGGGCGAGGTGTATCTCGCCCGGCACCCGCGACTGCCCCGGCTGGTGGCGATCAAACTGCTGGCGCGGGAACTGGCCTCGGATGGGCTGACCCGGGCCAGATTCGAGCGTGAGGCCGAACTCGTCGCCCGGCTGGACCATCCGAATATCGTCACCGTGCACGATCGAGGCGTCGAGGACGGGCGACTCTGGATCGCCATGCAATACGTCGACGGGGGCGATGCGTCCGCTGTCGATCCCTTCCACCTGCCGCCCCGGGACGCGGTGCGGATCGCGGCCGAGACCGCCAAGGCCCTGGACCACGCGCATTCGATGGGCGTACTGCACCGCGATGTGAAACCCGCCAATATCCTGCTGACCCGGGAGACACCGGGCCAGAAGCGGCGCATTCTGCTGACGGACTTCGGGATCGGACGCCTGCGCGACGATTCGACGGAATTGACCAGAACCGGCACCCTCGCCGCGACCCTCACCTATGCCTCCCCGGAGCAGCTCTCGGGTGAGGCGCTCGATCACCGCTCCGATCAATATTCGCTGGCGTGCACGCTGTTTCGCCTGCTCACCGGGTCGACGCCGTTCCAGTCCGAGACCGCGGCCGGGGTCGTCGCGGGGCATCTGCAGCATCCGGTGCCACGGCTCACCGATCGGCGGCCGGGGCTGCCCGAGGCATTGAACGAGGTGTTCGAACGCGGTCTGGCCAAACGGCCGGGCGATCGATTCGAATCCTGTCGCGAGTTCGCCGCCGCGGCCGCACGCGCCCTGACCGCCGATCCGGCGGCGACACCGGGGTTCGCACCGGCGACACGGCCCTTCGAGGTCGCCGAACCCGCGAACCTGGCATCCGCGCCGACCCTGGTCACGAGCGCACCGGGCGGCCCGGCCACGCTCGTCCTGCCCGTGGTCGGCGATGTCACCGCGCTGGAAGCGGCACGGCCCCGCAATGATTCGGAACTTCCGACCGACCCCGGAACGCGCACCGATGACGGCGCGGACCTCGACAACGGCAGGACCGCCCGCAACGGTTCGAGGTCCGATTCCGGAGCGCCGCCCGATACCGGATCGAGCGCTGACAGCGGCGCACCGTCCGACAACGGATCGAGGGCGGGCAGCGGCGCACCGGGCCGCACCGACGCCGGGTCCGCCACCGGCGCACGGCGCGATGGCGGCGTACCGGCCGATCGCGGCGCGCGACCGCGCACCCGGCGGATCGCGGCGGGAGCCGGAGCACTGGTCGTGGTGATCGCGGCGGCCTGCGGAATCTTCTGGGCGGCACATGATTCCGCCGCCCGGCCGAAGATCTCGCCACCGAACGCGGCAACGCATGCCGCGCTCTATCCCGGCTTCACCCCGCTCACCCGGATCGATGTGAACGGCAACCCGGTCGAGGAAACGAAATCGGTGCTGGATCCGGCCAATGACGGCAGGCTGTTCTGTAAACCGGTATCGATCGCGGCGGCGCTGCCGCTATCCGGTAAGGATGCGTCATTGGGGCGCAATGTGATCGGCGGCGTCCGACTGGCGGTCAACCAGTTCCTGCGGGGCGGGAACAATGCCTGCCCGGTCACCCTGCGCGAATTCGATACCGCCGGTGATCAGGAGACCGCCATGCAGGCGGCGGCACGCATCGCCGATGACGAATCCATTGTCGCGGTGATCGGTCCCGCGCTGTCGGGGGAGGTCATCGCGGCGGGCAGCACCCTGGACGAGGCGGGACTGCCGTTCCTCACCCCGGTGGCGACCAATCCCCTACTGGCGCAATGGCGCTGGTCCGGCTTCTTCCGCGGGCTGGCCAATGACCACGCCCAGGGCCCGGCCGTCGGCCGTTATCTGGCCGAGACGGCGGGCTTCGCACACGTCTGCGTGGTGCGGGACACCGGCGGCGGCTTCGGAAACGAACTGGCCGACAATGTGATCGAGGGCCTCGGCACGGCGAAGTCCTGCGAGGTCAGCATCGACCCCGACGCCGATCCGGCGGCGGCCGTGACCGCCCTCGCGGACGCCCACCCGGACGCGATCTACTACTCCGGCTATGCGAAGGCCGCGGCGAAGCTGCTGACCGAGCTCCGAAATGCCGGTGTATCAGCGACTTTCGTCCTCGGCGACGGTGGATACGATCCGCTGTTCCGCGGCGACGCCGGTGCCGCCGCCAAGGGCGCGATCGTGGCCTGCCCGTGCGGTCCTCCCACCGATCGCTTCCAGACCGACTACCGAACCGCCACCGGCGCGGCTCCGGCCCCGCACGCCGTCGAGGCGTACGACCTCACCGCAATCGTATTGCGAGGCATCGCCTCCGGCCGCGTCACCCGGGCGGACCTGCGCACGTATCTGCACAACTATCACGGCGACGGCATAGCGCACACCTACTCCTGGTCCGCCACCGGCGAACTCACCGACCCAAGCGTCTGGCTCTACCGACTGGACTGAGCCGAAGTTCACCGGCGCTGGAACGGTGGTCGAATATCCCTGCGGGAGTTGATCATCAGCTTGGACAGGATCGATGCGACCTGGGAATCCACCGTGCGCACGGAGGTGCCGCGCCGCGCGGCGATCGCGGCGTTGGTGAATCCCGCCGCGACCAGCGTTGCCACCTGTTGCTCCGCACTGGTCAGCGCACTCCACGCCCGCGCGTGTTCCGGAGAAGGGTTCGGCTCGGACGCGGTCGCAGGTGTGGACTCCAGCGAGTTCGTGAACCTGTGTGCCGACTCAAGCGCGGGCATGCCGGGTTGAGCGAGGTGATCAGTGTCGGAGCAGGCAGCAAGCAGTCGCCCGGCATCGGGGATCGCCGCACCCTCGCTCGCCACCGTCCGGAAAGCCCTGTCCCCCAGTACCTTCGTCGCCACCTCGACCGCTTCGGCGGTGATTTCCGCGAACGGACGCAGATTGGCGACCTCGAAACCCAATCGGCGGCGCAGTTCCGCGGTGCCGCCCAGCAGCCGCGCGATATCGAGCGCCCACGGCACCGCCCGAGCATCGAGGGCAGACGGCAGCGCGGTGATCAACCGGGAAAGAATCCACGCCCGGATATGCAGCCCCCACACCCCGCCCCAGTGATCGCGCATCGGAATCTGCCAGGCCAGCCCCGCATCACACAGTGCGAGAGCCGCTTTCGGATCACCGTGCGCGCACACCGCGATGGCGCGCGCGAATCGAGCCCACGTGATCGCCCATTGCGCCCCGGCCGCCACCATCCGCTCCGACTGCGCGCCGGTGACCGCGAGCGCCTGCTCGGCGGTGCCGTGGAACGCCGCCGACAGCGCCTCGAACAATCCGCTCATGGCGGCGCCACCGGGATCGCCCGCCGCCTCGAACTTATCGACCGCTCGCGAAAGCACCACCGCCGCAACGGGATCGGCATGCACCAACCACAGCGTTCCGCCCCATAGATACTCGACCGCGGCGGGCAGTCCGTGATCGACGGCCGGGTCCAGCCGGTCGGAGCCGGTCACCATGGCGCTGTCACGATCGGCAGTCGAATGCATTCGATCCGAACCGATTTCGGCCGTTCCACTGTCGTCGAGGACATCGGGCCGGATGCCGTCCGGCAGGCTCGCGGCCACGCATTCGGTCAGAATCTGCTCGGCCTCACCGGGCAGACCCTGACACAGGCTGAGCCAGCCGATCAGCGCGCGGGTCGACACCTCCAGTTCGGGCGGGCAGTGTCCCGATGCGCACGCCGCCGACAATGCGCGCTCGATCAGACTTCGCGATTCGCGTAAAGAGCCGCGCAGGAATGGGATTCGCGAGGTGGCGAGTCCGACCGCCATTTCCAGGCCGATGACCGCCCGGTCCGGATCGGCCAGACTGCCCTCGACGGCGCACAGGATGTTGTCCCACGCCGCCCGGGTCCGGACCAGCAGCTCCTGTTCGCGCGGGCTGACCCAGCCGGTGCTCACCGCCAGCACCTGATCTCGGTAATAGTCGCGATGCCGGGCGGTCAGCTCGAGCCATTCCCCGGACTCGATCAGGCGCTCCCGCGCGAATACCTGGAAGCTCTCCAGCAGCGAGAATCGCGCGGTCTCGCCGCCGAGGTGAATCGACACCAGCGAACGATCGACCAGCTGTTCCAGCAGATCTGCGATCTCATACCGCTCCAAGCCACCCGAATCGGCTCCGGCACAGACCGATTCGATCGCTTCGATATCGGCCCCGGTCTCCGAGGCCGAACCGCCGTCCCGATCGCCCCCGTCCCGATCGGCGTCATAGCCGGTCGCGAACACCGCCAGCCGCGCGAACAGCAGGCGTTCCTTCGGCTCGCACAGCTCATACGACCAGCCGATGACCGCGCCGATATCGCGATGCCGCTCATCGACGCCCACCCGGAACCCCGGCGACCAGCGCAGCCTGCGGTCTGCCTCGGCGCCGCCCAGATCGCGCAGCACCATCGCCGGAGACTGGTAGCGCAGTCGCGCCGCCGCCAGCCGGATGTACAGCGGGAAATAGTGCAGATGCCAGCAGATCTGCCGCACCACGGCGGTATCGCCCTCCCCCACCGGCCGCCCCGACAGCTCCGCACGCTGCCGGAACAGCGTCATCGCCTGATTCCAGGCCAGCGGGGGAACAACGGCGATGTGCTCCTCGGCCCAGCCGATCGCGGTCCGGCTGGTGGCCAGCACCGACAAACCGGGAATGGTTCCGAGCAGATCCGCGATCACCAGTCCCGCTGCCGCGAGCAGATGTTCGCAATTGTCCAGCACCACAACTGTTCGCCGGGCCGCCTCGTCCATGTCGGCTGGGCCGGCCGGGCGTTCGAGGGCGTCGATCAGCGCCTGTCGCCCGGTGCGTCCGGAGAAGTCGCCTTCCAGCACCGCACCGGCGATCTCGTCCATCACCACGGCCGCGCTCGCATCCCGGGGCAGTCGGGCCAGATGCACCCAATACACCGGCAGCCGAGGGTCTGCGCGCAGCTGCGCGGCGATCGCCATGGCCAGCCGGGTCTTACCGATGCCGCCGGGCCCGACCAGTGTCACCAGCCGCGCGGAGCCCGCGAGCAGGGTTGTCACGCGGTCCAGTTCGCTGTCACGCCCGATGAATCCGTCGGTGCCCATCGGCATACCGACGCCGAATGGATCAGGACCTACCGACACGAAGCGGAAGCCTAGAGGTTCGGAGCCGCGACGGCCCGTCCGACCTCGGACTACGTGCGAAGGACCGGTCGCGTAGGTAGCTCCCAGCGGCGATTGCGGATGTGCCCGGACCAGTTCTTCACCCAGGATCGACCAGACCCGTATCCACCGAACCGAAAGGTACGACATGCTTTCCGCGCGGTGTCACCGAGAATCCGGCCCGCGATGCCCGTGATCACCGGCACCACCTCGACCCGGCTGGCCGGACTGATCCGCACCACCGCGCTCACCGCCGGGGTTCCGGCCACCGAACTCGACGCGATCAGCCCGAGCGTGAACCCGGCCGTCCTGGCCGACGATCAGCTGCGGGTGCCGACCGAATGGGCCTGGCGGGCCTGGGAACTCATCGACGCGACCGCGGGTCCCGGCTCCGGCCTGCTCGCCACCGCCGCGGCCGGGCACGGCGGCCTGCACGTCTGGGATTACCTGTTCACCTGCGCCCCGACCCTGGCGGAAAGCGTGCGCATCGCGATCGGATTGCGCGGAGTTGTCACCGATCCCGGGGTCGACTGGGTGGTGGAGGAGGACGGGCGGCTGCTCACCATCCGGGAAACCACCGCCATCGAACCCGACGGGGTGCTGCCACCCATCCAGGAATTCATGCTCTCGATCATGCTGCGCCGCGTGCGCGAGGCCACCGGGCAGCGGCTGGTGCCGGTGCGAGTGGCGTTCAGCCACAACGCAACTCACCGCCACCGGCACCTGGTCGACGAATTCGGTACCACCCGAATCGATTTCGGCGCACCCTGCGCGGAGATCACCTTCCTGGACGCGGGCGACCTGCCCACCGGCACCGACCCGTACCTGGGCGCGATGGTCCGCAAGTACGCCGAGTTGCTGCTGACGACATCGCGACCGGCTCCGGACTGGCGAACCACATTGCACGACACCGTCATCGGCGCGCTCCACGACGGCGACACCAGCCTCGAGGGAGCCGCACGACGCCTCAAGATCAGCCCGCGCACACTACAGCGCCGACTGTACGAACTGGGCACCAGCTGGCGGCAGGAAGTCGAATCGGTCCGGCGCGACAATGCGATCCAGCTCATGCGGCACACCGATCTGCCGGTGCAGTCGGTCGCGGCCCGGCTCGGCTACACCGACGCCCGCACCCTGCGCCGCGCCATCCGCCGCTGGTCCGGCCAGGGCGTCACCGACTTCCGGCGCGACCTGCGCGACACCGATTCGATCGGATCCCCCGGGTCATCCGGGATCCGGCGTTAGAGCTACGCCATGTAACAGATACCATCTGGTTCGTGGCAAAGCTGAATGTCTCCGTAGACGTCCCCATCCCGCCCGATCAGGCTTGGGCACACGCCTCCGACCTGCCCGAACTCGACAAATGGCTGACCCTGCACGAGGGCTGGCGCGGTCCGATACCCGCCGACCTCACCCCCGGCACCCGCCTCATCGGCGTGGCCACCGTCAAAGGCTTCCGCAACCGCGTCACCTGGGTGGTGAAAACGGCCGAACCCCCGAACCGCCTGGTACTCAACGGTTCCGGCATCGGCGGCACCAAATTCGGCATCGAACTCCGCGTCGCGCCGAGCCCGTCCGGTTCGAAGGTCACCGCCGATTTCAGCCTCGGCGGCGCACCCCTGTTCGGCCCCATCGGCTCGGCCGTCGCCCGCGCCCTCCGCGGCGACGTCGAACGCTCCCTGGACAATTTCGTCAAGCTCTACGGCTGACCCGAAACAGAAGAATGGCCCGGAACCTGGGGTTCCGGGCCATTCTTCGTAGTAGCGGGGACAGGATTTGAACCTGCGACCTCTGGGTTATGAGCCCAGCGAGCTACCGAGCTGCTCCACCCCGCGTCGGGTGAAGAAGACGTTACCCCGGGGTGTACACATTCTCCAAAACGGGCGAAGGGGGCGAGGTCAGGCGGCTTCGGGGCGGACGCCGCCGGAGGCCAGGGTGAGGATTTCCTTGTTGCCGTCGGCCCAGGTGGGGGTCATGGCGATGTCG
Organism: Nocardia sp. NPDC056000; assembly: GCF_042269265.1. Classification (NCBI taxonomy): domain Bacteria; kingdom Bacillati; phylum Actinomycetota; class Actinomycetes; order Mycobacteriales; family Nocardiaceae; genus Nocardia; species Nocardia sp. NPDC056000. The sequence continues at coordinate 269,674 of NZ_JBHJXS010000016.1, forward strand.
TTGATGAGCCAGCGGTCCGCGGTGCGGAGCAGGCCGATGCGGTAGGTGCCGCCCAGGGTCCAGCGGGGGGAGCCGAAGGGGTTGGCCAGCAGGTGAATTGCCTGGAAGACGGCGGTCAGGACGGCGGTGTCGCCGTCGATTTGGACCAGATGGTTGGCGAGCAGGTGCTGGGTGGCGTCGAAAGCGCCGAGCAGGCGAGACCAATCGGCGTGGATTTGTGCGGGGGTGACGTGGGCGGGGTCTCCGCCCCAGATGGCGGTGTAGTCGAGGCGTACGGAATCTGCGAAGACGGCGGGGAAGGCATCCCAATCGCGAGTGTCTATGCGCCACATCATGGTGGTGGCGGCATCGATCACGTCGGCACGATCCTGGGCTGAAGTCATGGCGGTACTCCTATGTAATCAGTTGAGGGGGAGAAGATTTCGGGCGTCGAAGACGCGGTGCGCCACGGTCATCGCGGCGAGCACCCGGGGGAAGCCCGCATACGGCAGTGCCTGGATGACCGTCTCGACCAGATCCTGCGGCGCGACACCGACATTGAGCGCGGTGATCAGGTGGGCTTCCAATTGCGGATCGGTGGAACCCAGGCCGATGAGGACGCCGAGGATCACCAGTTCGCGACGGCCGGCGTCCAGGCCGGGGCGGGCATGGATATCGCCGTAGGCGAATTCGACGGCGTAGCGACTCAGATCGGGAGCGATATCGGCGAGGGCGTCGTAGACGCGGTGGCGGGCTGCGGTGGGGCCGCCCAATTCGGCCAGGCGGGCCATACCTCGTTCGTAGCGGTCGGGCATGGGATCAGCGTGCCGGGTGCGCGCGGGCGGACCCAGATCCTCCTTGTTCCGGGTACTCCGAGGGCCAGGCTCACCGAATTCGGGCAGACTGGGCGGTATGGCCGCACACAATCCGCTGGGGGAATTCCTGCGCTCCCGGCGGGCCCGCATCACTCCCGAACAGGTCGGACTGCGCGCGGGCGCCTCGGGGCGGACGCGGCGGCGGGTGGCCGGACTGCGCCGGGAGGAACTGGCGCAGCTGGCGGGAATCAGCGTGGAGTACTACCAACGGCTCGAACAGGGCCGGGCCAATCACCCCTCGAACGAAGTTCTCGACGCGCTCGCCGAGGTACTGCGCCTGGACGCCACCGAACGCGGATACCTGGGCAGGCTCGCCAATCCGGCGCGAAATCAGCTGCCGCGGATCACTTCCGCCGAGGTGCGGCCGCAATTGCGGAGCATGCTGGACCTGGTCGACAAGGTGCCCGCACTGGTGATCACCGATCGATTCGATGTGCTCGCGGCCAACACGCTCGCCGGACGACTGTTCGAGCCGATCTCGAATGTGCTGCGGGACAATGGGAATCTGGCGCGCACCCTATTCCTGGAGACTGCCGCGCGGGACTTCTACGTGGAGTGGGACGAGGTGGCGGCGGCCACGGTCGCCGCGCTGCGACTCACGGCGGGCGACCATCCAGAGGATCTCGAACTGACCGCGCTGCTCGACGAGCTATCCACCGGCAGTGCGGAATTCACCGAACTCTGGTCGGCGGGCGAGGTCGCGGTGCGCACGCACGGCTCCAAGAATTTCCGCCATCCCACCGTCGGCGTCCTGACCCTGAATTACGAAAACCTGGAATTGCCGGGGGATCTGCGCCAGCGCCTGGTCACCTTCAGCCCGGATCCCGCCACCGCGACCGATGCCGCGCTCCGGGTGCTCGGGTCACAAACCTATGTGAGCCGCTGAACCGGAGACAGGCCCCGCAGCAGCTGCGCGTCCACGACCAGCGCGGTGGTGTTATCCCTGCCGCCATTGGCCAGCGCCGTCTCGACCAGCGCCTCGGCGGTGTGACCGGCCGAATTGTCAGCTGCCAGCAGAGCTTTGATCGCCACCATATCCAGCTTCTTGCCCACGCCGTCACTGCACAGCAGTAGTCGCCCGGCACTCGAACCGGTGGCGGCCTGACCGATCTGATCGGGTTCCACGGTGCGCGCGGATGTGGTCACCAGGTGGGCCATACCCGGCATCGGCTCATGACCGCGGGACCGGAAGTATTCGGCCACAGTGTGATCGGTGGTGATGCGCTGGAGCGCCCGGCCATTCCAGCGGTACGCCCGGCAGTCACCGACCCACGCGATATCGGTCGGGCCATCGGGCTGTCCGCCCGCCGGAAGCACCGCCACCACCAGCACGCTGTCGGCAGCCGACTCGGGCAGCTCGCGCAGCAATTCCTGCTGTGCGGCAAGGATTCCGGCGCGCGCACCGTGTACCACCGCCACCCGCGATGCGGTCCGGGCCACCAGCCGCGCGGCCCGCGCCGCCGCCAGATGATCGCCGACGCCGTCCGCGACGACGAAAGCCGTTCGGCCCGAACGTTCATCGGTGAAGGTGGCCACCGCGTCGGCGTTGATGGTGCGTGATCCGATCCGGCTCACCGCCGCACCCGCCACCCTGCCCAGCCACGCCTGGTCTGCGGGTTCCACCGGATCTCCGGCGCCGATCTCGAACGCCTCGCTGTGCATGGCCCCTCCTGGGACTCGGCCTCACGGGGTGCTGTGGACCAGCACTCCCTCATTCAACGGCCGAAAACCGTGCGCTACTCCCGATTTGCCTGTGTGATTGCTGTGGAAACCGGCAAAAGCCGAGATCAGAACGTTATCGGGGATCAGTGCGCGGTCTGCGCGACCACGAAGATCCGGCGGAACGGTAGCCAGGTCGCACCGTCCGGCTGCTGCGGATACGCCTCGCGCAGCAGGGGTGCGAGCTGGGCGCGGAACTCGGCCCAGGCCGTGTCATCGAGCACATCGCGGACGGGGGTGAGCGCCGTGCCGGTGACCCACTCCAGGACCGGATCCGGACCGGTCAATCGCTGCAAATAGGTTGTCTCCCAAGCGTCGACGGCACACCCCTGCGCGGTCAGCACCTGGGCGTATCCGGCCGGATCGAGTACCGCGCGCGGCTCCAGCAGCCCCGCGGGAGCCAGTCGCTCCCGCCACTGTTCCGTACCGGCCAATGTGCGAATCGCGAGATGTGAAGGCGCGTCGAAGTTTCCGGGCACCTGGAACGCCAGCCACGCCCCGGCGGGCAGCTCCCGCGCCCACGTCGCGATCAACTCCGGATGACCGGGCACCCACTGCAATACCGCATTGGTCACCACCACATCGGTATCCGGGCCGGGCCGCCACTCCCGCACATCCACCAGTCGCGCGTCGATACCGCGCGCCCGCGCCGCCGCCACCATCTCCGGAGAGGAATCGGAGGCCTCCAGCGCCGCGTCCGGCCACCGCTCCCCCAGCGTCAGCGTCAGATTGCCGGGGCCGCACCCCAGATCCACCACGCGGCGCGGCTGCTCGGCCCGCACCCGCTGCACCAGATCGAAGAACGGCCGCGCCCGATGATCATCGAAGGCCAGATACTGCCGCGGATCCCACATGGCAGCCACCCTAATCCGCCGGGTGCACGCGGTCGCGCGAGCGCGCGCGGCATATGCCGAAACGAGAGAAGGCCCTCGAAGAATGATCTTCGAGGGCCTTCTCGCTAGTAGCGGGGACAGGATTTGAACCTGCGACCTCTGGGTTATGAGCCCAGCGAGCTACCGAGCTGCTCCACCCCGCGTCGGTGAACACAACATTACACACGGCTCGCAGTCAGTACCAAATCGTATGGTCAGGGGCGGTTTCTTCGATTGCCGGTCCGATCTTGAAGGCGGCGCGGGGCGGGTTCCAACCATCCGGATGGTTGCAAAACGGAGGTCTTGGGCAGAAAAACCTCCGCCTGGGAAGCCCTTCCTGCGCGCGTGTCCCGCGAAACGCGCCCGAAACGTGACTGGAGTCACATTTTCACAGTGAGTTGAATCACATCACGAGCATGTAACAGACCGATCGGATCTACGAATTGCAGCATAGCCAACCTGCATGAAGGCTATTTTTTCGGTTATTCGCTTCATGCAATTCCGAAGTTATCAAGACGTGATCTGTCGAGATTCCCCCGTTATCGTCAGTCTCGGCCCGGATCAAACCCGTGATGGGCACCGCACCGAACCGCCGCACGCCGGAAACCCTGTCCCGCGGTTTGGTACCCAGAGCCCCTGGGGACAGGGACACGGCAGCAAAACGCCTGGTCGGTCGTTCGCAGGGAGGGAAAAACACCATGAAACAGAACCGGAAGATCAACACCCGCGCCCTCGGCCTCCTCGCCGTCACCGGTGCACTTGTTGCCGTCCCGTTCGGCTTCTCCGCGACCGCCTCGGCAGCCCCCGCCCACGACTGGGACGGCGTCGCCCAGTGCGAGAGCGGCGGTAACTGGGGTATCAACACCGGCAACGGCTACTACGGCGGCCTGCAGTTCTCGCCCAGCACCTGGTCGGCACACGGCGGCCAGGGCAGTGCGGCCAACGCCTCCAAGGCCGAGCAGATCCGCGTGGCCGAGAACGTGCTCGCGAGCCAGGGCGTCGGCGCCTGGCCGGTCTGCGGCCAGTACCTGCGCGCCGGTGCCTCCGAGCCCGAGCCGGAGCCCGTCGTCGAGCCCGCGCCCGCCCTCCCCGCGCCCGCCCCGGTCAGCGATAAGCAGGTCCTGATCGATCAGGCCAAGACCGCCGCCGGTGGCCTCGCCCAGCAGTTCGGCGTGCAGGATCAGTACCAGCAGGTGCTGGATCAGAACGCCTCGCTCATCGAGTCCTGGGGCCGCTGAGCGCCCCTGGCCCACTGAGCCCGCGCACTCCTTCCCCATACCGGAAGTGACAGGAAAGCGCTGCCGTCGCCCATGACGGCAGCGCTTTTCTTGTCCAGCAGGGCAATTCGCTCAGTTGGCGAACTCCGCGCGGTGCGCGAGCGCCCAGTCACGGAAGCTGCGCGGCGGGCGACCGGTCAGCTGTTCGACGGTCGGATGCACCACCGAGGTGAAGGACTCCAGCGCGGTGGCGCGCAAGGCCGTGATGGCATCGGCCATCTCCGGCGAGACGCCGAAACCGATGATGGCCGAGCGTGATTCGTCCGCCGAGGTCTCGACGTAGTGCAGCGGGCGGCCCAAGACCTCGGCGAGGATATCGGTCTGCTCACCCGGTGAGAGCGGCTGCGGGCCACTGAGGGTGTACACCTGGCCTGAATGTCCCTGTTCGACAAGGGATCTCCCCGCGACGGCGGCGATGTCCACCGGGTCCACCACCGCGATGCGGCCCTGGCCGAACGGGGCGCGCACCGTATCGGCGGCGCGGATGCCGGGAGCCCAGTGCAGGGCATTGGACATGAAACCCAAGGGGCGCACCATGGTCCACGGGATCCCGCTCGCCCGGACCGCGTCCTCACCGGCACGATGCCACATCGGGATCGGATCGGTCGCGGCATCGTCCCCGGCCCGGCCCGAGGACAGTTTCACGATCCGGCTCACACCCGAATCCGCCGCCGCGGCAGCGATATTCGCATCATGCTTGGGCAGTTCGGGTCCGCTCGACAACAGGAACACGCTCTCGACACCGCGCATCGCGGGGACCAGACTGTCCGGCTCACCGAGATCACCGCGCACCACCTCGACCTCGGCGGGCAGTCCCGCGGTCTCCGGACGGCGGACCAGCGCACGCACCGGCGCGCCCAGTTCGAGCAATCCGTCGATCACGGCTCGGCCAACGGTTCCGGTTGCTCCGGTCACAAGAATCATCACGCACTCCAGCTCTTCAGCGGCTCTTCGCGGGGTTGATCACCGCGCTGGAACCAGCCTGTTCCAAGCGCCGGGCAACATCCATGAACGAGATTCGAATCGCGGGGATATTCCATATCAGCCGCGAATGCGATGATTTCTTCCATGCTGGATGAGATCGACCGCGGACTGATCCACGCCCTGCACCTCGATGGGCGCGCCACTTTCCATCGGATAGGCGAGGTGCTCGGCGTCTCGACCCAAACCGTCTCGCGCCGCTACGCACGCCTGCGTGAGACGGCGGGGTTGCGCGTGGTCGGCCTCGCGGACCCCGCGCGCACCGGAACCACACAGTGGCTGGTGCGCCTCACCACGACTCCCCCGGCGTCCCGTCAACTCGCCGAAATCCTTGCCCAGCGCGCCGATACGACCTGGGTCATGCTCACCTCCGGCGGCACCGAGATCTTCCTGATAGTGGATGCCCCCGAATCCGGCACGCCCGAGCTACTCCTGCACGACCTCCCCCGCACCTCGGTGATCACGGGGATCTCGGCACACTATGTCCTGCACACCTACCTGGGCGGTCCCACCGCCTGGCCGGGTCGCCTCACCGTGCTCGACGCAGCACAGCAGTTCGCGCTGGCGGGGCGGCGGCTCGACTCCAACGCGCAAACCGACATCCACGCTGCGGCACAGCGGGATTCGGCCACGGCACCGGGAACGCGCACTGCCGCGCGACGCCCCGCCAGGGCCGAGGAAGAATCACTCCTCGCGGCTCTCCGCTCCGACGGCCGCGCGGGGTTGGCCCGCCTGGCCGACACCACCGGATGGTCGCAATCCACCGTGGCACGACGCATTTCGGAGCTGCGAGCCGACCGCGCGCTGTACTTCGATGTGGAGGTGGACGATCGCGGGCTCGGCGTCACCACCCGCGCGCTGCTCTGGGCCACGGTCGCTCCCAGCCAGCTAGACCGCGTCGCGAAAGCCCTTGCCCAGCATGAGGAATTGGCCTTCCTGGCCGCCACCACCGGCAAGTCGAACCTCATCGCCGAGGCGCTCTGCCCCGACCCCGCCAGCCTGCACACCTACCTGACCCAGCGCCTCGGCGCGTTCGACGCCATCCACACCCTCGAGACCACACCCGTCCTCGCCACGGTGAAGTCCACCTCGCAGCCCACCTCAACGCACCAATCGGCCCGACGCCGCTGAACGAATCTCGAAGGTCTTCACCACATCCGGCACAACATCCCCTCACCACGTCCGGCACGGCCCCTTCGTCATCCCGGCGTGTCCTTGGCCGGGATCCATACCACCGGTACTCCAACGAGATTCAGTGGATCCCGGCCAAAAGCGCGCCGGGATGACGGGGCTGGTGTCCGCCGATGCGCCTCAGGGGCGTGTGCTGGTGGCGAAGGAAAAGGCGCTGCCGTCGTTGTCGACGGCAGCGCCTTTTC
>NZ_JBHJXS010000017.1:0-231230 GCF_042269265.1 Nocardia sp. NPDC056000
AGTCTGTTTCGCGCCACGGCGCGGTTCGTCTCGCCCGGCTAGATCGGGTAGTACCCGGAGCCGATGCCGCCGTGCCCGTTCAGATCCGCCATGATCGCGGACATATTGGTACCGACCTCCGGGCCGAAGCAGGCCAGGGCCAGGTACGCGTTCACCATGCCCACCAGGGTGGTGCCGACGACGACCGGAGCGCCGGAATCGCCCTCCACCACGCACATCTGGCTCCAGGTCTCCACATTGCTGGCGAAGACGTCACCCCAGGAGAGTCCGCAGGTATTGCCGGTGGTGCGGCCTTCCTTGCAGACGATCATCGGGAAGCTCGGCGGCCCGCCGAGTCCGGTGATGGTGACATTGCCGATCCGGTTCACCGGGACGACCCGATCCCCGAAGAACTCGATGACCGCGTAGTCCAGATCATGGTTCGAGTAGACGAACCGGCCGATCTGTCCTGCGCCGCGGTCCTTTTCGGCCCATACCTTCGCGCCCGCGTCACCGCAGTGCCCCGCGGTGAGCCCGACCAGCCGACCGGTGCCGTCATGCCCGATGGTGGTGACGGTGCACTCGAACATGTCATCGATGATGATGCCGGAGCCACCACCGATGACTGCCGGAGCGGGGTCGGCGTTCGCGGCCCCGGTGCCCAGCAGCGCGGTCCCCAGGGCGATTGCGAAGACGCCGGCCACACCGGCGAGTTTCCTGAACATGTCCCTCCAGACGTCGGAAGCCGCTCGAGTCAAGCTGCGGAACTCATCCTGTCAGTATTCGTTCCGGGTTGCTGCTTGTACTGCCACATGTTGCGGAGCCGTGTCCTGCTCGTCTTCGCGAGCGATACCGAGTTGGATACGAGTTATGGAATTAATGCATAACTCGCTTCGATTTCCGATAAATTCTCTCCCATTAATTCTTACCCGGCGAAGCTTCACATCTCTGGAAATCGTTCGCAAACACTTGCGAAATTAGAACAAGTTCTAGTTGTTTGCCTGGTTCTTTGTGACAAAAACCAACCGTGATCTGCCAGTTCACAACAGTTCATGCAAAGTGATCTGCCTCTATGACTGAAACCACAACGCGTGGTGTGTTTTTCCTAACTCCGTAGTAAGGTGCGTCAAGCAAACAGGTGCCGGAGGCGGGTAACCCGGCGTCGAGAGGGGTAGTCAGTGCAGTTGACCAAGAGCCCGGGTGGGCAGGGGAGCCCCACGGAGTCGCGGATGAACGCAGCCGTGGACTGGGCCAGAGGCTACTGGCAGGACCATCCACAGAAGTCGCTGGAAACCGGCGGCCGAATGATGGCCATGGGCGTCTCCGCAATCGCCGAGTTGTTCATCGCGATCTTCCGGAAGCGTTTCCCCTTCGCCGAGTTCGTCCGGCAGTGCGCGTTCATGGCGAATGTCGCCGCCGCGCCCACCCTGCTGGTCGCCATTCCGATCGGCGTCATCGTCTCCATTCAGGTCGGCTCGGTCGCCGGACAGGTCGGCGCGACCTCGTTCATCGGCGCGGCCAATGGCCTGGGCATCATTCAGCAGGGCGCGCCACTGGTCACCTCGCTGATGATCGCCGGTGCGGTCGGCTCCGCCATCACCGCCGATCTCGGCTCGCGCACCATTCGCGAGGAGATCGACGCCATGAAGGTGATGGGCGTCGATCCGATGCGCCGCCTGGTCGCCCCGCGACTCGGCGCGGCCATGCTGGTCTCGGTATTGCTCTGCGGCTTCGTGGTTTTCGTCGGCTTCCTGACCGGCTACGTCTTCAATATCTTCGCGCAGGGCGGCACCCCCGGCTCCTACGTCGGCACCTTCGCCTCCTTCGCGATCACGACGGATTTGTTTGTGGCGCTGCTCAAGTCATTGATCTTCGGCGTGCTCGCGGCGATCATCGCCTGCGATGCCGGACTGAACACCCGCGGCGGTCCGGGCGGTGTGGCCAACTCGGTGAACACCGCGGTCGTCATGTCCGCGGTGATGCTCTTCGGCGTGAATCTGATTCTCACGCAGGTCTACAACTCCCTGTTCCCCCCACAGATGGTCTGAGTCGTGTCAGCAACGTATGTTCCGCCGCTGCTGCGGCCGTTCCAACGGATCAAGGGTGTGGCCTCCTCGCCGCGTGACTTCGTCGCGCGCATCGGCCACCAGGTCTTCTTCTTCCTGCGCTCGCTCGGCTCGATGCCGATGGCGTTCCGGCACTACCCCAAAGAGGTGTGGCGGCTGCTGTCCGATGTCACCTGGGGCAACGGCAATCTCATCGTCGGCGGCGGCACCATCGGCGTCGTGCTCATCCTGTCCGCGTTCGGCGGTATGACGGTCGCCATCCAGGGCTACACCTCGCTGAACCTGCTCGGCCTGAGCCCGCTGACCGGCGCCATCTCCGCGTTCGCCACCACCCGTGAACTCGGCCCGATGCTCGCCACCCTCGCCTTCGCGGCGCAGGCGGGCTGTAGGTTCACCGCGCAGCTGGGCGCCATGCGCATCTCCGAGGAGATCGACGCGCTGGAATCGGTTGCCATCCGGCCGCTTCCGTACCTGGTGAGCACCCGCATGATCGCGGCCATGATCGCCATCGTGCCGCTGTACTGCCTGGCGCTGCCGTTCGCGTACATCTCCTGCTCGCTGACCGTGCAGTTGATCGGCGGCACCGCGTCCGGGACATTCCAGCACTACTTCTATCAGTTCCTGGTGCCGCACGATGTGCTGTACTCACTGCTGAAGGCGATCATCTTCGTCGCGATCACCACGTTCATCCAGTGCTACTACGGGTTTTTCGCCTCCGGCGGTCCCGAGGGCGTTGGTGTCGCGGCGGGTCGCGCGATCAAGCTGAGCATCATCGCGGTGGTGTTCGCGGACCTGTTCATCACGTTGGCCATCTGGGGCGTCAACCCCGGCATTCGGATCTCGGGATAAGGGGGCGCACAGCATGATTCTCGATCCCAGCGGCCGCGGCCCGACCATGCGGCAACTGCTCATCGCGGGTGTCGCCGGACTCGTCGTCTTCGCACTCATCCTGGGTTTCCTGATGGCGCGCTACAAGGGCGCGTTCGTCGACAAGGTCAATGTCACCGCGAACCTCACCACCACCGGTGACGGCCTGCCCGATAACGCCGACGTGAAGTTCCGCGGCGTGCTGGTCGGCGCGGTCAAGAACGTCTCGGTCGCCGCCAAAGGTGAACTGCAGCAGGTCCACATCGAGATGAAGCCGGAGTACACCGGCGGCATTCCCGCGAATGTGACCGCGCGCGTGGTGCCCTCCAACCTGTTCGCCGTCACCTCGGTGGAGCTGGTCTACAACGGCGCGGACGCCGCGCACCTCAAAGAGGGTTCGCAGATCTCCGAGGACCGCTCCAAAGGCACCATCGCACTGCAGGACACGCTCACCACGGTCCGCAATATCCTCGGCAAGATCGATCCGATCCAGTTCGGCCGGGTGCTCGGCACGCTGTCCTACGCCCTCGACGGTTCCGGTCGCATGCCCGGCTCCTCCATCGAGCGGGTGGACCGCTGGCTGCAGTCGGTCGACGATTCGATTCCGGATCTCGGCGTCATGCTCAGCGACTTCTCCAATTCCTTCCGCGCGCTCAACCAGTCCGCACCGGAATTGATGGGCGTGCTCAGCGAATCGGTGAAGACCGCGCAGACCATCGCCGATCGCCGCGCCGAACTCACCTCGCTGATCTCCGGCACCGCGGTCACCGTGGACAAGGTCAACGCCCTGTTCGCGCGAAACCCCAACGTGGGCAAGGACGTCACGACCGGCACCAGCGCACTGTTCGGCGCCCTGTCCGACGATCCGAACGCCATCCCGCAGGCCATCGCGAACCTGAACAACTCGGTGCGCAAGCTCGGGTCCACATTCCACTGGGGCCCGCAGAAGCAGATGATCTGGAATATGGGGCTCACCTTCACGCCCTATAAGCCGTACACCCGTGACGACTGCCCGCGCTACGGCGAACTGGCCGCCCCGAGCTGCGCCAGCGCGCCGCTCATCTCCGATCCCGGCACACTGCCGGAATCGTTGCGGCCCAAGTCCCTCGACGTCGCCGCCGGACTGCCGAAACTGCCGCCGCCCGCGGGCTTCCCGCTGATCCCGGGCCTGACGATGGTCGAGCCGACCCCCGCCGCCGGTGACACCGCGCCCGCCAACCCCTTCGCGGGCACCCCGCTGCAGGGCCTCTTCCCGAACGCCGCCCCCGCGGCGCCGGGCAATCAGCCGGGTGCGGCGCCCGCCGCCGCACCGGCGTCACAGCAGACGCTGCCCAAGGGCGGGACAATCTCCTACCCCGGTGACTCCGCTATTACCGCGCTGCTGGGCCGTCGCCCGTCAGCGGCCGAATACCTGCTGCTGAGCCCGATTCTGAGGGATGGAACCTTGCAAGTGACCGAAAGCGAGCCCGGTCGATGAGCATTCGCAAACCGCTGATCGGTTTCGGCATCTTCGCGATCGTGTCCGTCCTGGTGACCGCGGTCATCTGGAATACCCTGGCGCGCACCGTGGACGGGACCACCAACCGATACACCGCGACCTTCACCGATGTGCTCGGCCTGCGCAAGGGCGATGACGTCCGGATGGCGGGCGTGCGCGTCGGCAAGGTCGAAGAGATCAAGCTGGACAAGAAGAACGCCGCCGAGGTGACCTTCATCGTGCAGCGCGATCAAACGCTGTACGGCGACACCAAGGCGCTGGTCCGCTACCAGAACCTGATCGGCCAGCGCTATATCGCGCTGGCGGAGCCGGTCAAGGGCAAGCCGGTCTCCGGCACGCACACGGTGTTGCGGAACAACGGGGCCATTCCGGTCGAGCGCACCGAACCGTCCTTCGACGTGTCCGGTCTGCTCAACGGTTTCCAGCCGCTGTTCCAGGTGCTGCAACCGGATCAGGTGAACAACCTGTCCAACACCTTCATCCAGGCACTGCAGGGTGACGGGGTCTCGTTGAGCGCCTTCATCACCCAGGCCGCCACCCTGGCCACCGACTTCCAGCGCCGCGACGCCATCCTCTCGGATGTGATCACCAATCTCTCCGGTGTCATGTCCGGGCTGGCCAAGCGCGGTGACGAACTGGAAACCCTGGTGACGCAGACTCGTTCGCTGATCGGCGGACTGTACGCGCAGGGCCAGTCGCTGCAGACCTCCACCGTGCAGATCGCCGACGCGACCTCCGCGCTGGTGACCATGATCGGTCAGATCCAGCCGAAACTCGTGCTGGCACAGAACTCCACGCATGACGCGCTCGCGCTGCTGCTCGCCAATGGCGACAAGCTCGACAAGGGCGCGGTGGACTTCCCCAACATCCTCACCGATATCGGCAAGTTCACCCAGAACGGCACCTACGCCAACGCGTACGTGTGCAGCCTGGATGTCTCGCTGTACGGAATCCTCTTCCCGCGCGGTCTGTTCAACCAGATCGGCGGCAACTCCCACTCGGCGGTGTGCCGGCCATGATGGTGAAACTCAAGTCCCGCTTCAACGCCAATCGCAATATGTGGCTCGGCCTGTTCGGCGTGCTGCTCATCGTCGGCCTGCTGGCCGGGTCCACGCTGTACCGCCAGATCGGTATCGGCGAGAAGACCATCAAGGCCGAATTCGTGCAGACCGCGGGCATCAAGACCGGTGACAAGGTCGCGGTCTCGGGTGTCTCGGTGGGCACGGTCACCGGCGCCGAACTCGAGGGCGACCATGTGATGGTCTCGCTCTCGGTGAAGAACGACGTCAAGTTCGGACCCGATGCCAAGGCGTCGATCAAGATGGCGACCCTGCTGGGCGCGCGCTATGTCGATCTGGTGCCCGGTGACGGCTCCGGTCTGAAGAACAATCGAATTCCCAAGTCCAACACGTCCGTTCCCTACAACCTGGCCGATGTGGTGCAGGAGGGCACGCCGAAGTTCGAGGAACTCGACACCAAGAAGCTCGCCGATTCGCTCAATCTGATCAATCAGCAGATGGGTGATTCCCCGCAGCTCACGGTGCAGGCGCTGGATTCGGTCGGCGCGCTGGCCAAGACCATGAACGACCGCAAGGGCGAGGTCGACCAGCTGCTCAAGGATCTGGACCGGGTCACCAAGATCCTCGGCGACAACCGCAACAGCGTGCTGCTGGTCATCACCCAGGGCGAGGCCATCGCCAACCGGGTGATGGAGCGGCAGACCCTGCTGCGCACCCTGCTGGACAATGTGGCCACGCTCAGCAGCCAGTTGCAGCAGATCGGCGCGCAGAACGACAACCAGTTCGGCCCGACCCTGATCCAGCTCAACACCATGGCCGAGGGCCTGCAGAAGAACAAGGACAACCTGGATCGCCTGCTGTCCGCCATGCCGGTCGGCGTGCGCACGTTCAACAACGCGTTCGGTGACGGCAACTACGGCAATGTCGGTCTGCCGTGGCTGTTCCCGGACAACTGGTTGTGCTTCGCTCAAGTCATTCAGGGGTGCCAGGGATGAAATCGGTCAAGCTCAACATCGGGCGCATCGCCAAGGCCGCCATGATCGGCACCGCCGCGCTCGCGGTCGGCAGCTGCTCCATTGTGCCGCTCGGGGTGAAGGACGCGGTCGGTCAGACCCAGCACTTCACCGCCGACTTCCTCAATATCGCGGGCATGTTCGAGGGCAACCCGATCACCGTGCTCGGGCTCGATGTCGGCAAGGTCGACAAGATCGTGCCCAAGGGTCAGTACGTCGAGGTGCACATGACGGTGGACGCCGGCGTGGACATTCCGAAAAACGTGCAGGCGGCGCTGATTTCGCCGTCCATCGTGACGGACCGGCATATCGAGCTGACCCCGCGCTACACCGGCGGGGACAAGCTCAAGGACGGTTCGCACCTGACCACCCAGCAGACCAAGACCCCGGTCGAGCTGGACACCATGATCAAGACCATCGACACCTTCGCCGCGGCGCTCAAGCCGACCGACGGCAATGACGGTCTCGGTCCGCTGTCCGGTCGCGTGCTGTACCCGATGATGAACGGGAACGGCGAGAAGATGCGCGATGTGCTCAACTCGCTCTCGGGCGCGCTGAAGGTCGGTGTCGACAACAAGGACGCCGTCTCCACCATCATCATCAAGCTGAACGAACTGACCACCATGCTGGCCGACAACGACCAGTCGGTCCGGGATTTCAGCAATCGCATGACCCAGATGACCGGGCTGCTCGCCGACCAGGCCCCCGGCCTGCAGGCCACGCTGGAACAGCTCAATGCCTTCCTGGCCAACACCAGTGGCGCGTTCTCGCAGTACTCCGATCAGCTCAACGGCACCCTCACCGGCCTCACCAATGTCACCAATCAGCTGCGAGCCAACGCCGCCGGTGTCATCGAGGTCGTCGACACCGCACCGCTGCTCATGCAGAACCTGGACCGCTCGGTGAACCGGCAGGGCCAGTTCATCCGCCTGCACGCGGTGCTCGGCACGGTGCTGTCCGGCGAGATCATCAGCCTGTTCTGTGAACGCATCCAGATGAAATCGGACGGCTGCCGCACCGGCAAGGTGGAGGACCTCGGCCCCGATCTCGGCCTGATGGCGGCAATGTTGGGAATGACGAAATGAGCAACCGTTTCCGCCGAGAGTTGCGGTCGGGCAGGCGAACCCGGCACACCATCGTCGCGCTGGCGGTGGCGGCCTCCACCCTCGCGGTCTCCGGCTGCGGCCTGACCGTGGAGAGCCTGCCGCTGCCCAAGCCCGGCGCGGGCGATAAGACGTACACCATCCACGCGGTCTTCGACAATGCGCTGAATCTGCCGGACCAGGCCAAGGTGAAGATCGGCGGCTCCGACGTCGGCGTCGTCACCAAGATCAGCACCAAGGATTTCAAGGCCAATGTCGATCTGGCCATCCGTACCGATATCGAATTGCCCACCGGCAGTACGGCGGAACTGCGGCAGGCCACGCCACTGGGCGATGTGTTCGTCGCGGTGTCCAAGCCCAAGACCGATCCGGGCGTGCAGATGCTGAAAAACGGTGACACGCTGACGAATACGTCGGCGGGCGCCACCGTGGAAGAACTGCTGCTGTCGATTTCCATGCTGTTCAACGGCGGCGGTATCGCGGCCCTGTCCAAACTGACCTCCGAGATGGACTCCATCGTCGGCGGCAAGGGGCAGACGCTGGCGCACCTGATCACCGAAATGACCGGTGTGGTGGGCAGTCTCAACAACAACAGCTCGCGGGTGGACAGTGTGCTCGCCCAATTCAGCGCGCTGGCCAACACCATTCAGGCCAATCACGATCAGCTCGGCCAGGTGGCGAATACGCTGCCCGCCATGATCGGCGCGGTCGCGGAGAACAATCAGGCGCTCGGCGATCTGCTCACCAAGATCTCCACAACCAGTGCGGCCCTGGGCGATTACGCCAACACCACCTCCGGTGATCTGGCCAGTCTGCTCGACAATGTGCAGCAGCTGATGGCCGCGCTGGCTCGCACCGAACCCGACTTCGGTCCCATGCTCGACGCCATCCACGAGCTGCGGCCGTCGGTGGACGCGTCGTTCAAGGGCAATACGCTCGCGGTGGCGGCCACGCTCAGCATGCTCGATATCGGCCTGCTCACCGATCCGGCCAATAGCAAGTTCCCGGACCTGCGCGACCTGAACGACTTCGGGGGCAGCCTGATCCAGGTACTGCAGATCATTTACGGCCGGATCAACGGGGGCCACCGATGAATTGGGTGAAGAACCACAAGAACCTGGTGTCGAATTCGGCGCTGGTGCTCATTCTGCTCGTCGGCGCGACCTATCTGGCGATCAGCGTCATGCGGGTCAATCCGCTGCGCGAAACCTATAGGGTCACGGTCGATCTGGATCGCTCCGGCGGTCTGCAGTCCGGCAATGACGTCACCCTGCGCGGTTACCGCATCGGCAAGGTCACCGATATCAAGCTGGAGAAGGACGGCTCCGCCATCGCGGCGACCGTCGAGATCGACAAGAAGTACCGCATCCCCAGCGATACCGTGATTTCGGTGGGCGCGCTGTCCGGCGCGGGTGAGCAGTACCTGGACTTCCGGCCCAATACCGATAAGGCGCCGTTCCTGAACAACGGCTCGATCGTCCAGTTCGACAAGGACAAGGTCAAGACGCCGACCCCGGTGTGGTCGGTGCTGGACAATTCCAGTGAGCTGATCTCGCAGATCGATCCGGACAAATTCTCCACCATCCTCACCGAACTCGACACCGCGCTGTCCGGTGGACCGGATCAGCTACGATCGCTCATCAACGGCATCAGCCTGGCGACCACCGGCCTGGACAACCTGCTGCCGCAGACCACGAATCTGATCAAGAACCTGCAGACGATCAATGCCACCACCTCGTTGGCGCAGCCGGATCTGGCTACGCTGACCCGCAATTCGAGTGTGTTGTTCCAGCAGTTCAACGATGCCAATGCCGAACTTCAGAAGATCCTGGAGCAGGCGCCCGCGCAATTGCAGGCCCTCGGAGCGGTGCTCGACAAGACCGCCGATCCGATGACCAGCCTGGCCGCCAATTTCGCCGCCATCACCAAGGGCGCGATACTGCGGCAGCCCGCCCTGCGCGCGCTGTTCCCGGCGCTGGTGGTCGGCACCTCGGCCATGGGTGTGCCGGCGCACGACGGCGAGTTCTACACCATCGTCGATATCTGGCCGCGTCCCTTCTGCGACTACTCGACGAAGCAGATCCGCCCCGAAGCAGCGACCGACGCCACCCTCTCCAAGTGGGGCAGCTACTGCACCAATGGACAGGCGGACCAGCAGATTCGCGGTTCGGGCAACGCCCCGCGACCGGATGTGCCGAACAATGGCGCGTACCCGCCCGCGGGTGCCGACCAGAACGAGCGGACTCTCCCGCCGATCCGGTGAGCGGGCATACTCGCTGAAGAACCTAGAACGGTGCGCCCGCAGCGCACCGAGGAAGTGATCGATACATGTCGGATGACGCTGCCCAGGACAAGAAAACCGAAGACGACTCGATCGCCGAGGCCGATGTACAGGGCAGCGCCGACGTAACGCCGACGGCGAAGCAGGAAGCGGCCGAACCGGAAACGGTCGCCCTCGGCAAGGACACCGACGCCGCCGACAAGGCCGCCGCTGCCGCCGACAAGCCCGCCGACGCGATCCCCGCCGCACCGGTTGCGGCCGCGGCGGACTCCGAGGTGCCGCCCGTTCCGGCGAGCTCGGCTCCGGCCACCCCGCCGCCCACGGCGAAGTCGTCGTCCTCGCTGCCGTTGCCGTTGATCGCCGCCTTCGCGGCGGGCGTGCTGCTGGTGGCCGCGATCGGCGCGGTCGTGTTCTTCTGGTTGCAGTCGAACAACGACAAGAACGAACTCGCCGACCGCGACGATTCCACCAAGGCCGCCTGCGATTTCGTCAAAACCGTCTCGGTTTACGACGACAAGAGCCTCGGCGACTACGTGCAGCGCGTCCAGGCCGCCACCACCGGCGACTTCCGGGACATGTTCGACAAGATGTCCGGCGACCTCAAGGACGTGCTGACCAGTGTGCACGCCTCCTCGAAGCTGAACACGGTCCGCTGCGGCTGGGAATCCGGTGACGACTCCAAGGCCACCGTCCTGGTCAGCCTCACCCAGACCTCCAGCAACACCATGCGCGCCCAGCCCCTCGTGCTGACCCTGCCCACCTACGCCGAACTGGAGAAGAAGGACGGCAAGTGGCTCGTCTCCAAGTTCGAGCCCATCGCCGACAACGGCAACAACGGCCTCTTCCCCGGCGGCGGCTCCCCCTCCACCCAACAGCCCGCCCCCTCCGGAGCCCCGGCCCCCGCCCCCACCCCGGCCCCGGGTAACTGAGCCACCACGCGAAAAGGCCCGCCCCCGATAAAAATCGGAGGCGGGCCTTTTCTGATCGAGCGGTCGAGGCGGCGTCCGCCTGGGGGTTTGGGGGCGTAGCCCCCAAGACCCAGCGTCAGCGTCCCCCCATTTCCCCTGTTCTAGAACAGGGTCAGCGCGTCGGGCGCCGGAGTTTTCGCCGGGGTGGCCCTGCGACGCGGAGTCGCCGGGGCCGTATGCGCTTGCGCCACGATCTTTTCGGCGACCGCCGAGACATTCTCCACCGGCGAGATCACCGGAATCGGCTCCGTCATCGGATCGATCGGAATCGGCTCGGTGATCGGATCATCGGTGGTGACATCGGGCGCGGGCTCGAGCGTCCCGGCGGCGATGGCGCGCGCGGCCTGCCCGCACAGCGTGTCCGCCTGCTCGTTGAAGTAGTTGCCGACATGTCCGCGCACCCAGCGGAATCGCACGGGCCCGGGCCGGGTGCTGATGGCCTGATCGATCGCCCGGATCAACTCCAGGTTCTTCACCGGCCCCCCGCTGGAGGTCTTCCACCCGTTCCGCCGCCACCCGTTGATCCATTCGGAGGCGCACTTGATCGCATAGAGCGAATCGGATTCGATGAACAGCGGTTCCGAGCTGGGATGGGCGCGGATGGCTTCCAATAGCGCGCGTAGCTCCGCGATCTGGTTGGTGCCCGAGGCCGCACCGCCGCTGGCCGATCCGCCCGCGTGATTGACCCACGCCCAGCCGATGGCTCCGCCCGGGTTACGCAGGCACGATCCGTCGGTGCTCACGATGATCATGCTCACAACCCTACGCAATCCGGCCGACAAGATCCGTTCCGTGGAATTCCTCTATCTCCCTTCGCAATTGCGATTCGGTGCGTCGCACGGCCGATTGTACGGCGGCGGCCAGCATTCGGGAGAGCAGGCGGCCGGTGAGCCCGCGCGGAACGCGGTACTCGGTTTCCGAGGTCAGCACCGCACGACCGTAGCCGAGCGGATCGAATCGCAGGGTGATGACGCACAGCGGTGCGCCGATCGGTGTGCCGCCATCGTGCTGCTGCGCGGGCGCCGACTTCCCCGTCCTGCGTCTGCGCAGCGTGTATTCGATGACCGCGTTGCGGCGGTAGTCGGTGATCTCGCATTCGATGACCGGATGCCAGAAGCCGACCCGCAGCCGCGCCCCGAAGATGGCTCCCGAGCCGTGATCGCTGTCTCCGAGGGGTTCGAAGGCGGTGACGGCGAAGGCCCAGTCCGGTACGAACTGATGGTTGTCGGTATAGGTGAACGCGACCTCCACCGGTGCCCCGACGTCGCACGCGTATTTCATGTGGCCCATAGGTGCTCCCTGTCCCACGGCTGCCAACAAAAGTACTACAGCAATCCTATTTAATGAATGGATACCCGGATTTGCTGTGCGTGCGCAATTCGGTCAGTTGTCCAATTGTTCGGCGATATGTGCCGCGATCGGCAGTGCCGAAGTGGCGGCCGGTGACGGCGCATTGAGCACGTGCACCGACCTCGCCGTCCGTTCGATCAGGAAATCGTGCACCAGCGTGCCATCCCGTCGCACCGCCTGCGCGCGGATTCCGGCCTCGCGTGGCAACAGATCCGCTACCGTCAATTCCGGACAGTAGCGCCGGCACTCCGCCAGATATCCGCGCCGGAACATCGAATTGCGCATCTCGCGCAGTCCCGTTCGCACATTGGCCGCGGCCACCCGGTGAAAACCCGGGAATCCCAGGATTTCCCGCGCATCGCGCAGATTCACGCTGCCCTTGCGATATCCCTCGCGCGCCAATCCGAGCACCGCGTTGGGCCCGACGGTCAGCCCGCCGTCGATGGTCGGGCTCAAATGCACGCCCAGGAACGGCAATTCGGGATCGGGAATGGGGTAGATGAGCGTGCTGACCAGGCCCTTGCGCTCGGGCGGCAGCTGGTAATACTCACCGCGGAACGGCACGATGCGCAGATCGGGGCGCAATCCGGCGAGCGCGGCGAGCCGATCGGCCTGCAATCCACCGCACACCACCAGCCGGGCGGCCCGCCAGCTCCCGGCGGGACCGGAAACGGTTACCGCATCGGTGTTCTCGTCGATCGCGGTGATCTCCGCGCCGAGCCGGATCTCGCCACCGGCCGCGCGAATCGCCTCCGCCAGCGCCGCGGTGACCAGCTTGTAGTCGATGATTCCGGTGCTCGCCACGAACAGCGCGCCCACCCCGGTGATCCGGGGTTCGCGGCGCACCAGTTCGGCGGCGTCGAGCAGTTCCACCTCGACGTCATTGGTCACCGACCGCTCGTACAGCGCCAGCATCCGGGCGTGTTCGGCGGAATCGGTGGCCACCAGCAGTTTTCCGCACACCTCGAACGGAATGCCGTGCGCCGCCGCGAATTCCTTGGTCTGTTCGGCCCCGGCCCGGCACAGCCGCGCCTTGAGACTGCCGGGCTCGTAATAGATTCCGGAGTGGATCACCCCGCTGTTGTGCCCGGTCTGGTGCACGCCCAGCGCATCCGCTTTCTCGAGCAGCAGCAGGCTCGCGCCGGGATGCCGTTCGAGAATGCGGTGCGCGGTGGCCACTCCGACGATGCCGCCGCCGATCACGCAGTAGTCGTACACACCGGAAGTCTCACACAGTGGTGAGTTCCGGGCCGCCCGTGCGGCCGGATTCCGCTCCCGTGCCGGGCGAGACCTGCTGTGCTCCGGCCTCGTTCGGCGTGACCACCTGGCTCGGCCCGGCTGCCTGGTTCGGCACGGTCGCCGCGGCGGGTGTGTTGTGCCTGGCCAACTGGACGCCGTAGCGGCCGATCGCCGGATCGGACAGTGTCACCGTCACTTCACCGCTGTGCGTATCCACATCGGTGCGCAGCTGGGTGTTGGCCGTCGGATCGGATCCGATGCCCAGGGTCTCCCCGATCGGCGTGTGCAGCACCAGATCGGCGATGGTGGCGAACACATTGGTGTCCAAGGTCAGCGAGACCGAATTGCGCTGTACCGGAACGACTGCCGCGCCGACGTATGCGCCGCCGAGTCGCAACTGCCCGGCTATCGGCTCGGGTTTGGCCGCGCGGGTGGTTTCGGTGGTCGTTCCGACGCGGGTGGCCGGAATATTCAGCGGTGCAGGATTTTCCGTGACATGCGGTGTGAAAAACGCTGTGAGGCCGATATTGTCGGCGACCGGCGTATTGTCGACCGGTGCTGTGACGTTGCCGGGCGCGGTCACCGTCGCGTGCCGGTCACCCGGCGCGGCCACGATCGTGCCGGATTTCTGTGCGTCGGCCATTTGGTTGGCGATGTAGGAGCCGGCGGCGACGGTGAGACCGATGCTCGCCATTCCGGCGGTGACGATGGCGCCGTAGCGGAGCACCTGTGCCGCACGCCGCGATGATCCGGCGGCCTGCGTCGCGAGTTGATGCGACATGACTGGTGCGGTCCTTTCCCTCTCCCCTGGTCCCCCTGCGTCTTTCGACGCCCACGACCCGCACCATTGAAAGTCGTACGCCCGTCCAGGTTACGGTGACGCGCGGTGACACCCGCGGCCCTCGAGACCAGGATCACAGCGACTGTACCGACAGATGAGACTGCCGGGTCCGAAATGGGAACTTCGCCCGGGTTTCTGCATCGGCAGGTTTCCGATATCGGAAGGCTGGGTAAATACCAGAGAGCGGCGAGCGCCCACTCGACTGCCACTCGAGGACCTCCGGCCAATGTCGTCCGGTCGGCACCAGGCACGGCGCACCCAAGGGTGGCGCTCGCTCGCTCTACTCCCTGGGAATTGGGGGAGATCTAGGCCGGAGGCCGGGATCGGCGGCGGGTCAGTGGAACTGGCCCGCCGTCCGGCCGACTCCGGGCGGACCGGCGAAAGCCTGTGCCAGCCCGAGCCATTCGAGCGCCTGCGCACCCTCCACCTGCAAAGACAGGTCATCGAGATGCCTGCGCTGGGTGACGGCGAGGCAGAAATCCACGGCGGGACCGCTGATTCGCTGCGCCGCGTCCGCGGGACCCCAGGTCCACGCGGAGCCGTCGGGTGCGGTCAGTTCGATCCGGAACTCCGCATCGGGCGCGGTGCGCCCGTGCGTGAGGTACGCGAAATTGCGGGTGCGCACGCCGAGATGTGCGACGTTCTTCAACCGAGCGGTCGGTACCCGGGTGACCCCGAGCGCATCCGCCACATCCTGCCCGTGCGCCCAGGTCTCCATGAGCCGCGCGGTCACCATGGAGGCCGCGCTCATCGGCGGTCCGAACCACGGCAGTTTGGTTCCGGCGGGCACCGTTCGCAAAGCCTCGACCAGCACCGCGCGATCACGCCGCCAGGCCGCGAGCAATTCCGGCGCGGGCGTCCTGGCCTCTTCCTCGGCGGCCTCGTCCACGAAGGTGAGCGCCTTGGGCAGCGCCGCCCGCACGAGCGCGTCGAAGGCGACCGTATCGGTGGCGGCGATCGCGGCGACGCGATCGGTCCAGGTCAGGTGTGCGATCTGATGGGCGATGGTCCAGCCGGGCGCGGGGGTGTCCCGCTGCCACTCGGCGGCATCGAGATCGGCGATGAGCCGGTCCAGGTCGTCGCATTCGGCGGTGAAGTCGGCGAGCAACGCCTCGAGATCGGCCATCGAAAGTCCTTGTCGCTCAAGCTCGCTGTGCCGAGACAGGCACAGAACGGGCACACACGCCATTGTGTGTGCCGTCGCCGCCAGCATCGCAGTGCGAGCGAAAAAATGCAAGCACGCGTGCTTGTATTTGCCTCGAAGCGGTCGTCTACCAGCCGAACAGGATCAGATGCACCGCGCCAACGCCGAGCCCGAGCGCCGCGCCGTGCAGATACAGCAGCCACGCGTCCTGTTCCACCGAGGCGTAGAACATCTCCATGAACTCGCCCGGCGTCAGCTGCTGGAGTTTGCGCGCGGCGAATTCGTCGATCTTCTTGGCCTGCGCCGCCGCGAATTCCTCGTCCTCGACCAGGCTCGGCGCGAGTCCGGCGGCCGCGGCGGTCGCGCCGACCTTCAGATTGTCGAAATTCCGGGCACCGAACACGGTGCGCACGAAGGTGTGCGTCGGCCCGAGCTGCCGGTGGATCTCGGCGGCGATGAGACGCTCGAGCAGCTGCCGGGTCTTGTCGCCATTGGTGCCGTCGAGCAATTCCTTGGCCAGATTGGGCAGCGTCAGCACCTGGTAGGCCAGGATGTGCGCGAGATCGGCCGCGGCCTCGGGCTGCCGCTTGGCCAGCAGCGCCTGCTTCCACAGGTACTTGTAGCGCGGTTGCGGATCGCCGGGCTCGAACACCATTTTCACCGCGATCACATTGACCAGTACGCCGATGGCGGCGGCCGCGGCCAGGATGACCACCCAGCTCGGCACCCAGCCCACGACCGGAATGCGGTGGTGCACTTGCATATACAGCGCCAGCAGCAGGCCGAACGGCGCGCCGAGCAGTCCGATGCGCACCATGAATTTGAGTTCGGGCGCGGCGATGGTGGTGGTGAGGTCCTTCAGGATGTGCGGATTCTCCTGCAGGTACCGAATGACGAAACTCTTGATGTCGATGAGCTGATCGACATTGTCGCCGAGCTGTTCGAAAGCCCGCCGGGCCAGCGTCGGCAATTCGCGTTCCACGCGCTGGTACAACACATTTCGGGCCGCGCGCGGGACCGCGCCCCACAGATCCGGGTTCTCCCGCTTCATGATCTCGTTGACCATGGACGGCACCTGTTTGCGGCCGACGTCGGCGATGTAATCCGCGATGCCGTCCAGATCCAGTTCATGGATGAAATCGCGCGGACTGCCGATGCGCATGATGGCGACGTCCACGCAGATGCTGGCCATTTTCTCGGCGCGTGCGGGGATGAAGCCCTGGAAGCCGAGCTGTTTGCCGTCGCCGGAGAAGGTCGGCAGCACCTGCACGCGGCGCGGCAGATAGGGATAGAGAATGTCCAGGCCCGGAATGCGGATACCGCGAAAGTAGAGCGGCCAGAACAACATCAGCACGCCGGTCCAGTTGGTGAGCCAACCGGCGATGGCGCTGAAGATGGGGAAACTGATCAGGTCGACGACGAGTTTGGGTTGGCCGGTCAGCTGCTCCCAGTCGAGGAAGACACCCGAGGCCATTGTCGTCATTACTGCGTCCCCCTGCGGCCGATGGTGAGAAAACGGACACACAACACTCTCATTGGCCAAGTGTGCTGTCAAAAGGTCGATGGCCTCGGAGAACGTGTCATATTGTGCGTGGTTTCACGGGACCGGCAATACTGGTCGGGCGACCAAATAGGGTAGTCAAGGGAGAGATGAATGAATGTCGACCGCCGCGGCTTTCTGACCGGCGCCGCCACCGCCGCCGGCCTGGCCACCGCCGCGAGCCTGGCGACCACCGCACCCGCCGGAGCGCAACCCGCGCCCGGCAAACTGCCCTTCCCCGACGGCGGGCCGCTGCGCATTCTCGTCACCGGTGACGCGGGCACCGGGGCGCGCCCGCAGTGGGCCGTCGCCGACGCCGCCCGCACACTGCACGCGCAACAGCCCTTCTCCTTCGCCATCGGACTCGGCGACAACCTCTACGAACAGGGGCCGCAGTCCGATGACGACGCCCAGTTCAACGCCAAATTCGAAGACCCCAACCACGATCTGGACTTCCCCTGGATCATGGTGCAGGGCAACCACGACAACAGTTCCATCCTGCCCGGCGACGGCGGCTGGCTGCTGCGCGGCGATCACGAGGTCGCCTATCACTCGCGCTCACCGCGCTGGTGGATGCCGTCCCGCTACTATTCGGTCCCGATCGGCGATCTGGTCGAATTCTTCGTGCTGGACCTGAATCCCATTGCCGCGTACCTGCCCCCGCTGTTCGCGCCGTACTGGGCGGCGGACGGCCAGTTCATGACCGAACAGGCCGCCTGGCTCGATCGCGCGCTCGACGCATCCACCGCCAAGTGGAAGATCGTCTGCACCCACCACCCGTACCTGAGCAACGGCAGTCACGGAAACGCCGGGGAATACGAGGGTTTGAGCATCGAACCCGTCAACGGCATCCACGTGAAACGCTTCTTCGAAGCGCATGTGCTGGGCCGCGCCCAGTTCCTGCTCTCCGGGCACGATCACTGCCTGCAGGTGCTGGAACCGAATCCGGCCTGCAAGGGCACCCGGCAGATCGTGTCCGGCGCGGCCGCCAAGACCAATTCCGGTTCGCACGAGAAGGATCCGGCCCGCATCACCCCGGCGCTGTTCGAGAACTTCACCGATCTCGGCTTCATGGTGCTGGACCTGACGGCGAGCTCGGCGGAGCTGACCGTTCACACCGTCGATCCCTCGAACGGTCAGCCCACCAACGTATTCCAGCGTCGCCTCTGAGCCTCAGGGCTTGAGCACGATCCGAATCGGGTTGCCTTCCTTGGCATCGAGGGCATGCACCGCCTTGGCGGCATCGGCCAGCGGCACCACCGCGCTCACCGATCGCGAGAAGTCGACCCGCTGCAAACCCTGCAACTTCACCAGCTGCGTGACGTGCTCCGGCCCGGACCCGTAGTGCCCGCGCAATTGCTGCTGGAAGAAGCTGAAAGCTGTTCCGCCGGTAATGGTGATCGGCTTGTTGGTCAGCCCGACCAGCACCAATCGCCCCTGCGGTGCGAGACAGACCACGGCCTGTTCGCGCACGGCGGCGACACCGGCGAAGTCGAAGGCCGCGGCCAGCCCGGTCCCGGTGGCCGCGAAGATCTTCTGCCGCAGATCGGGATCGGCCGGATCGAAGGCGAGATCCGCCCCGAATTCCAGCGCCCGCTCCCGCGCCGCGGGCAGCGGATCGACCGCGATGATCGGGGCCGCGCCGACCAGCCGCAGCAACTGCACCCCGTGCGCCCCGAGTCCGCCGACGCCCCAGACGCCCACGGCCTCACCGGCTTTCACCTCGGCGGTCGCGGTGACGGCGGCCCACGGCGTGGAGACCGCGTCCGGAATGAAGCAGGCCTGCTCGAACGGCAGGTCATCCGGAATCGGCACCAGCGTATCGATGCGCGCCAGCGTGTACTCCGCCCAGCCGCCGTCGTAGTCGACGCCGCGCGTGAAGGTGGCTCCCCCGCGAATCTCCCCGGCCTGCAACAGCACTCGATCCCCGACCTTGGCCGCGGTGACCCCCGGCCCGAGCTGATGCACCGTTCCGGCGACCTCGTGCCCGAGCGTCACCACATCGCCCTCGAGGAACAGCGGCGACAGCGTTCCGTCGATGAGATGCACGTCCGACAGGCAGACGCCCGCCGCCTCCACCTTCACCAGCACATGATCCGGGCCGGGCTCGGGCACCGGAACCTCATCCAATTCCAAGCGGCGATTCGGTCCCAGGTGTAGTCGCGCGGCCAGCATGATCATCGACTCCTATGGCGGTTGGAAGCATTGCTCACTGCCAGCCATGCTAGGTCGAGAATTCGAGTGAATGGTCTGCTTCGTCCGCTACCCGGTCGACGCGCGCCGCCGGGTCCGGGCGCTCCGATGGGTATCGGAGGACGTCGACTCCAGGAATCCGGTGATGATCGCCGTCACCTCGGGTGCGCGTTCGAGCATCGGCACGTGGCCGCAGCGATCCAGCCATTCCGCGCGGTCCGGGCGGAGCTGTTCATTGAGCGTGCGCCCGGCGGCCGCGGACAGGATGCGATTCTCGACGCCCCAGATGGTGCAGACCGGCGGCATGCTGTCGCGGTCCGGCCAGCTATCCAGTGCGGCAAAGGATCCCAGGTCGCGCACCAGCCCGACCAGCGCACGGGCCGGAAAACCGTCGGACAGCGGCTGCACGTACGGGCATTCGCGATAGGCCCGGCCGCTCGAGAACCAGGTGCGAATGGTGGTGCGGGCGAACCATTTCGGGGTGTGCCAGCCGAACAGCGCGCGAGCGCCGGAATCGGGCAGCGCGCGGGTGAGCCGGGCCGCCGCGCCCAGATCGCCGCGCATGGCGGTGGATTCGGTGAGCGGGTTGATCGCCACCACCGCGTGCACCAGGCCGGGATGGGTGCGGGCCAGCGTGAGGCTGATGGCCGAGCCCAGGCAATTGCCGATCAACCGGACATCGGTGAGCTCATGGTGCAGCAGGAACGCGTGCACCAGTTCGGCATAGCGCGCGAGGGTGAAGCCGTCGGCGGGCTGATCGGAGGAGCCGTAGCCGGGCAGATCGAGCGCGTAGACCCGATGGTTCCTGGCGAGCGCCGTGGTTTGCGCGGTCCAGATCAGATGGGAGGATCCGGCATTGTGCAGCAGCACCACCGGTGGTCCGCTGTCACCGCGCTTCAGATAGGCGATGCGGATCCCGTCGAAGGTGAAGTCTTCCATGACGCTCCAGGTGGCTTCGTTGCCGGTGTCGTGTCCATGGTCCTCCGGAATGCGGCCGCGTCATAGGAGTTCGGCTCAGGCGGTGCCGATTTGGCCGAGTCCGCGGTCCAGGAAGCGGATCATCCAGTCGAAGCTGTCCTCGGAGTCGTCGCTCCACTGGAAGCCGTCCGACGCCTGCAGCGTCGCGAAGCCGTGGAAGGTGCAGCGCAGTGTGCGGATGGCGTGCACCATCTCGTCGTCGGGGATGCCGTAGCCGCGCAGTACCGCCCGCATGGATTCCATGACGCGCGAACTCGATTGCAGCAGTGGATCGTCCGGCCCGGTGAAGGTGGCCCCGACGGTGGCGCTGTACCGGCCCGGATGCGCGACCACGTATTCCCGGAACGCGGTGGCGAAGGCCGCGAGCGCTTCGCTGCCGGACAGCCCGTGCATGGCGTCGCGCAGCCGCTGATCGAGTTCGGTCATGGCGAGCGTGGCGACGCCGTGCTGCAGATCGGCGAGGCTGTCGATGTGCTTGTACAGCGACGGGGTGCGAACGCCGAGCCGCTGAGCCAGCGGGCTCAGGGCCAGGTTCGCGAAACCGGCGTCGTCGGCGAGTTGCGCTCCCGCCGCGACGACATCGGTTTTGCTGAGCCCGGCTCTAGGCATTCGCGTGCTCCTTCAGGAACGGCAGGATCAATTCGGCGGTCCGCTCCGGCAGCTGCGCGTGCGGGTAGTGGCCACCATTCTCGACGAGTCCGAGGCTGCCGAGTCCGGTGGGCAGCGCGGCGATGATGGCCCGGCCCTCGGCCTCCGGGTTCGGGAAATCCGGATCGGCGGTGCCGATGACGATCAGCGCGGGCTGGGTGACGTTGGGCAACTGCGCCTGCGCATCGGCGGGAGTCGACTTGCCGGTCTTCATGAATTCGGCCATCCGGCCCGGCTCGCGGAGCTTGGCGGCGTTGGCGGCCATGTACTCGTCGTAGTCGGCGGGCTTGGTCGGGTAGGCGATGTTCAGGTACTTCAGCCACTGGTTCACGCTCTTGAAGATCATGGTGCCCATCAGCGCGGTCATGCCGCGGCGGTACCGGGACACGGTGAAAAGCGCTCCGACGGAGGGGGTTTGGGTCAGCGTGAAGGGGTTGATCTCGACGATGGCGCGCACCAGTTCGGGTGATTTGGCGGCGGCGATGGTGGCCGAGCCGCCGGAGAGCGAGTGGCCCACCACGATCGCGGGTCCGGCGTTCAGTCCGGCGATCACCGCGAGCAGGTCATTGGCGACATCGGTGCGGCTGATGGCTTCCTTACCGGTCTCGGACACCCAGTTCATGCTGGAATCCCCGTGTCCGCGCATATCGGTGCTCACCACCCGGTAACCGGCGGCCGCGATGATCGGGGCCAGGAACCGGTAGGCCTGGCGGCGGTCGCCGATGCCGTGCGAGAGCACCGCCAGGGGGCCTTCGCCGATCGAGTCGTATGCGATCCGGCCGCCGTCGATGTCCATGTACTCGGTCATATCGTCCGCTCCTTCGTGTGGCTAATTCCTGTAGCCATAAAGCTAATAGCTTTAGCCAAAGTCGTCAACCCTCAGTTTTCGGCGTGTCTCCGGCGGATAGTTGCCATATAAACTGTCCGGCGTGGCGGATACCGAGAGTGATGTGAACGCGAACGTCGGCTATCTGGTCTGGCGGCTCTCCACCCGCTGGCGCGCCATCCTCGATCGCGCTCTCGCGCCGCACGGTCTCACCCAGGCGCAGTATTCGGTGCTCGCCCCGCTCTACGGTCTGACCAGTGATGGGACGCGTCCGAGTCAGCGAAAACTGGCGGACCTCACCGGTTTGGACGCCGTCTACATCTCCAAACTGGTCCGCGCCCTGGAACGCCAGGGGCTGGTCACCCGCGCGGCCAGTTCCGTCGACCCGCGCGCGGTCGAACTCGCGCTGACCGAACAGGGCGCCGAAACCGCCCGCCGCACAATAGAACTCGTGCACGGCATGCGCGACCGCCTGACCGCGCCGCTGGGTGGGAACGACAGCGAGCGCACCGCGGAGCTCGCAGCCATGCTGCGCGAACTCCTCGATGCGCCCGAGGGTGCCGAATAGCGCTGTCGCTAAGGCTTTTTCACAGCGTCTCGCCCGCGCGCAGCTTCTTCGCCCGCTCGATGACCGAGGCCAGCACCCGATGCGCGATGGCCAGTTCCTCGGGGTCCGAACCGCCGAAGATCGGCCGTGTCAACGGCGCGATCGTCTGCATCAGCGTCTTCAACTCGGCCGAACCCGCGGCGGCCAATTCCACCGGCCCCGGCCCGTCGATCGCGGATCCGCTGACGAACCCCTTCTTCTCCATCCCGGCGAGCAGTTCGGCCGCCCCCGCCGCATCGATTCCGAGTTGCCGCTGCCCGGCCAGGTAGCGATGGAATTCGCCGGGTTCGGCGACCGGACCGCGGACGGCGAGCGCCCGCAGTACGGCGTATTCATTGGCGCTGGTGCTGAAGCCCTGCGCCACCAGGGTCGCCTCTAGCAGGGCGGTGACCGCCCCTTCCGCCTCGGCGATGTCCTGTCCGGTGAGTGTGGGTGCGGTGGTCATGGTGACTCCCTGTATCGACGAGTAAGCCGTCCTATCGCTTACTGTACATGGAAACTATGTCTATGGAATCTATATTCCGACCGGGGTGAATCCGGCGTTCGCCCGGGGCGAACAAGGTCGCGGAATTACTCGGCGGGGGCCGGAGTTGACTGGGTAACGCTCAACCTGAGTTGAGTAGGAGACGCTCAATCTTGGAAGAGGTAGAGAAGTGACCAACCCTCAGAACCTGCCGGTGCTATTCCTGACCGATCCGATCGTGCTCCCCGGCATGATCGTCCCGATCGAGCTCGACGAGTCCGCCCAAGCCGCCATCGATGCCGCCCGCGCGGGCAAGGTCAACCAGGTGTTGGTCGCGCCTCGCCTCGATGAGGGCTACGCCACCTACGGCGTGGTCGCCACCATCGAACAGGTCGGCCGCATGCGCGGCGGCGCACCGGCGGCGGTGCTGAAGGCCGAGGGGCGCGCGAAGATCGGGCACGGCGTGACCGGACCCGGCGCGGCGCTCTGGGTCGAGGCCGAACCGGTCGAGGTGCCCGAGCCCGACGGCCGCACCAAAGAGCTCGCGGCGGAATACAAGAAGCTGGTCGTGGCGGTGCTGCAGCGGCGTGAGGCGTGGCAGGTCATCGACGCGGTGAATCAGCTGAACGATCCGTCGGCCATCGCCGACGCGGCCGGCTGGGCCCCGTACCTGGGCCATGACGAGAAGCGTGAGCTGCTCGAAACCCTGGACACCGCAACCCGTTTGACCAAGCTGATCGAGTGGACCAAACAGCACATCGCCGAGACCGAGGTCAACGAGAAGATCAGCGAAGAGGTCCGCGAGGGCGTCGAGAAGTCGCAGCGCGAATTCCTGCTGCGCCAGCAGCTCAACGCGATTCGCAAGGAACTGGGCGAGGGTGAGCCCGACGGTGCGGACGATTACCGCACCCGCGTCGAGACCGCCGATCTCCCGGACAATATCCGCGAGGCCGCGCTGCGCGAGGTCGATCGCCTGGAGCGTTCCAGCGATCAGAGCCCGGAATCCGGCTGGATCCGGACCTGGCTGGACACCGTCCTGGAGCTGCCGTTCAGCGTGAAAACCGAGGACAGCACCGATGTTTCGGCTGCCCGCGCGGTGCTGGACGCCGATCACCACGGCCTGGACGAGGTGAAGGACCGCATGGTCGAGTACCTGGCGGTGCGCGCCCGTCGCGCCGCACGCGGCCTGGAGGTCGTGGGCGGTCGCGGTTCCGGCGCGGTGCTGGTGCTGGTCGGCCCGCCCGGTGTGGGTAAGACCTCGCTGGGTGAGTCCGTGGCACGTGCCCTGGGCCGCAAGTTCGTTCGCGTCGCACTCGGCGGCGTGCGCGACGAGGCCGAGATCCGTGGCCACCGGCGCACCTACGTCGGCGCACTGCCCGGTCGCATCGTGCGTGCCATGAAGGAGGCGGGTTCGATGAATCCCGTTGTCCTGCTGGACGAGATCGACAAGGTCGGCTCCGATTTCCGCGGTGATCCGGCGGCGGCGCTGCTCGAGGTGCTGGACCCCGCGCAGAACCACACCTTCCGCGATCACTACCTGGACCTGGATCTGGACCTGTCGGATGTGCTGTTCATCGCGACCGCGAATGTCATGGACACCATCCCCGGCCCGCTGCTGGACCGCATGGAACTGATCACCGTGGACGGCTACACCGAGGACGACAAGGTCGCCATCGCCCGCGACTTCCTGATCCCGCGTCAGCTGGAGCGCAACGCGCTCACCGGCGCCGAGGTCCAGATCACGGACGAGGCGCTGCGTGAGGTCGCGGCGAACTACACCCGGGAGGCCGGTGTCCGCCAGATGGAGCGCCTGATCGCCAAGGCGCTGCGCAAGGCGGCGACCAAACTCTCCGAAACCGCGGACCTGGGCGATGCCGAAAGCATCATCACCGCAGGTGAATTCGTGCCGGACTCGGCCGATCAGCTGGTGATCGGTCTCGGTGACCTGAAGGACTACCTGGGCCGTCCGCGCTTCACCCCCGACGGAGTGGAACGCACCGCGGTCCCCGGTGTCGCAACGGGTTTGGCCGTGACCGGCGCGGGCGGCGATGTCCTCTACATCGAGGCCAATGCCGCCGAGGGCGAGCGCTCGCTCACCCTCACCGGTCAGCTGGGTGACGTCATGAAGGAGTCGGCGCAGATCGCCCTCACCTACGTGCGCTCACACCTGGAGGAGATCGGCATCGAGCCGAAGGTGCTGGACCGCAATATCCACATCCACTTCCCGGCAGGCGCGGTCCCCAAGGACGGCCCGTCGGCAGGCGTCACCATGGTCACCGCCCTGGTGTCCCTGGCCCTGGACCGTCAGGTCCGAGCGGATGTGGGCATGACCGGCGAGGTCACCCTCAACGGCCGCGTCCTGCCCATCGGCGGCGTCAAGCAGAAGCTGCTGGCCGCCCAGCGCGCGGGCCTGAAGACCGTCTTCATCCCCGCCCGCAACGAGCCCGACCTCGACGAAGTCCCCGCCGAGGTGCTGGCCGCCCTGGATGTCCGCCCCGTCGCCGACGTGGCCGAAATCCTGGCCTACGCCATCGAACCGGTCATCGAACCGGCCCTGGAAGGCCGCCCCCTGAGCGCCACCGCCTAACCGCGAGCGCTCCTCATGAGGAGCCGTGCGTGCGTCCCACACGCACGGCTCCTCCCCTGTCAACTACCCAGACCGCGCGTGTTTCACATGAAACGTGAATCCCGCGCGGTCCGTTTGTGTCTCGTAACGTGTGCTGGGTGATCACTGTTGCCACTTGGAATGTCCTGCATCGGGTTCATGCGGACAACTGGGACAGCTCGTTTTCCGGGCGCTGGCCGGAGGAGAAGGTGCGGATCGAAGGGGTCACCGCGGTGGTGGCGGGGAGATCCGAGCAGGTTATCGCGCTCCAGGAGGTGAGCGGTGATCAACTCGCGAGTCTGCGGGAAGCGTTGCCGGGGCGGGAGTTCCATGTGCTGCGGTATCCGCGGGTGCCGCGGCCGCGGCGGGTGCCCTCGGCGCTGGAGGACCGCGGTGAGTTCCTGGTATTGATCGTGGACGGCACCGCGCGTGACTTCGCCGCCGGAGCCTTCACCAGTGATCCGGGGAAGGGCTATGTCGCCGTGCTGCTGGACGAGGTGCTCGTGGTCGCCACGCACGTGACCGGCGATGATCGGCGCGGTGGGCAGTTCGCGCGACTGGCGGAACTGACCGCGGGCGGACCGGTGGTGCTGCTCGGCGATTTCAACGCGCCCGCCGCGGAAGTCGGTGCGGCACTGGGGCCGGACTACACCGTCGCCGCGCTCCCGGCCGCTGCCATCGCGACGCGCCCGCGCAGCTCCGGTGCGGAGAAATCCCAGTTCATCGACCACGTGGTGACGCGCGGCATCGCCGCGCGGGACACGGCCGTCGAGGATGTGGCCGGGGTGTCCGACCACAATCTCGTACGCGCGACGATCGGCTAGAACTCCCCCGCCACGGCGAGCACGGTGCGGCCGGAGTGGTTGCCCTCCAGGATGGAGTGCAGCACGGCTTCGGCCTCGGTGATGGGCGCGTAGTTCTCCAGCAGTGAAAGATGCTGGGGCTTCAGGTCTTTGGCCAGGCGCGCCCACAGTTCGCGGCGGGATTTGATCGGGAAGTGCGCGGAGTCGACACCGAGCAGGGAGACCCCGCGCAGGATGAACGGCATCACGGTGGTGGGCAGATCGGTGCCACCGGTGAGGCCGGAAACCGCCACCGCGCCACCGTATTTGATGGTGGACAGGATGTGCGCGAGCGAGGTGCCGCCGACGCTGTCCACCGCCGCGGCCCACTGCGCCTTGCCGAGCGGGCGCAGCTTCTCGCCTTCTCCGGGCAGGCGGCCGATCACGCTGGACGCGCCGAGCGCGGTGAGAAGTTCGGTGGCCCCGAGCTTTCCGGTGGAGGCGATCACCTCGAAGCCCAAGCCCGCGAGGATATCCACGGCGACACTGCCGACGCCGCCGGTCGCGCCGGTGACCAGCACCGGACCCGATTCGGGCGTGATGCGATTGTCCAGCAGCGCCTGCACGCTCATGGCCGCGGTGAACCCGGCGGTGCCCAGGGCCGCGGCTTCGCGCGGGGTGAGGCCGTCGAGCTTCACCACCCAGTCGGCGGGGACGCGGGCGTACTCGCCGAAACCGCCGTTATGCGCGACGCCGATGTCGTAACCGTGCGCGACCACCAGATCGCCGGGCGCGAATTCCGGGTTGTCCGAGGCGAATACCTCACCGGTGAGATCGATGCCGGGGATGATCGGATACTCGCGCACCACGCCGCCGCCGGGCGTGATGGCCAGCCCGTCCTTGTAGTTGGCGCTCGTGAAGTGCACCTTGATCGTCACCTCGCCCGGGCCGAGGAAGTCGTCGCCGACCGTCTCCCGCGCGAGTGCGATCCCGCTGTCCGTCTTGCGTGCCACCATCGCCTGGAACTCCATGCACCGAGCATAGGACTCGAACCGCTGGTCAGGGCGATGTTCCGGGGGAAGCGGCGACTTTACCCCGCACGTAATCGCTTTCGTTCCCGTACTGCGGCAACCTTGTTCTCAGCACAGCGGGAGACATTCTCCCCGCATCGCGAAAGACCAAGGAGCGCAGCAGATATGCCTTATTTCCAGACCACCGACGGCACCACCCTCGCCTACGAGGAGTACGGCACCGGAGCGCCGCTCGTCTTCATCGCGGGCTGGTCACTGCACGCGGATATGTGGGAGTACCAGCTGCACTACTTCGTGGAGCGCGGTTACCGCTGCATCCTGCTGGACCGGCGCGGCCACGGTCGTTCCGATCGCCCGGCCGCCGGATACGACGTGAACACCCGCGCCGACGATATCGCCGCCCTGATCGCGCACCTGGACCTGAACGACTTCACCATGGTGGCGCATTCGGCGGGCGGCGCGGAGGTGGTGCGCTATCTGGCCCGGCACGGTCAGGACCGGGTGAACCGCATCGCCCTGCTGGCCCCGGCCATCCCGTACATGTTGCAGACCGAGGACAACCCGGTCGGCGCGCCCCGCGCGGCCTTCGAAGCCTCTGCGGCACAATTGAAGTCGGATCGTCCGCAGTGGTTCGCCGAGCGCGCACAGGGCTACTTCGCCACGCATCTGCGGCGCGGCACCTCGCAGGCGGTCATCGATATGGAGATTCAGCGCTGCCTGTCGGCGTCACCGTATGCCACGATCGCGGTGCAGCGGGACCTGTTCCATTCCGATCACCGCCCGGATGTGGCCGCGGTGACGGTCCCGTTCCTGCTGCTGCACGGCCTGGCCGATCAGTCGATTCCGATCGAGATCAGCAGCCATCAGGCGGTCAAGCTGGCGCCGCACGCGGTGCTGAAGGAGTACTGGGATGCCGGGCACGGCCTGTACATCACCCATGCCGCCGAGGTGAACGCGGAAATCCTGGAGTTCCTGAAGAGCTGAATGCCCGCGTTCCTCGGCGAATCACGATGTGGCTCAAGCGAATTTGGGCGACCGCTTGTCGAGGAACGCGGCAATGCCTTCGACGCCGTCCGCGGATTCCGCGGCGTGGGTGATGAAGGAGGCCTCGGTGGCCAGCTGCTCCTCCAGGGTGTGCTGCGACGAAACCAGCAGCAGCTTCTTCACATTCGCGTTGGAACCCTTGGGCCCCTGCGCGAACTGCTGCGCCAGCGCGTCGACGGTGTCGGTGAGCGAGCTGTCCGGCACCACCTGGTGCACCAGGCCCCAGTCCAGCGCCTCGGCCGCGCGCAGCACCCGATTGGTGAGCATGAGTTCCTGGGTGCGGCGCACACCGATCAGGCGCGGCAGATAGTAGGACGCGCCGCCGTCCGGGCTCAGCCCGACCTTGGTGTACGCCATGGTGAACGCGGCGGATTCGCCCGCGACCACGAGATCACCGGCGACGGCCAGGCTCATGCCCGCCCCGGCGGCGGTACCGTTCACCGCCACGATGAGCAGCGCGTCCATTCGCGCCAGCGCCGATACCGCCTGGTGCAGGGTGTCGGCCAGTTTGGCGATGAACTCACCGGTGTCCGGGCTCTCGGACATGGCGCGCAGATCGCCGCCCGCGGAGAAGAACTTGCCCGCACCGGTCAGCACCACGACCTTCACGGCCGGATCCTCGGAGCAGTAGGTCGCGGCGGCTGCCAGTTCGTCGGCGAGCGCCTGGTCGATGCCGTTGGCGGCGCTGGGCCGGTTCAGCGTGATGCGGGCGATCGGGCCGTCCGCCACGAAGCTGATGTTCTGGTAGTTGCTCATTGTCCGGTGGTGCCTTCCGTCGGTATGCCTGATCCCAGCATGACAAACGCGGTGTGCCCGCCTGCGGTTCGGTCATTCCCTCCCGAATTCCACGCGCACGCCGAGCAGGCGAATCGGGCGATCCAGCTCGAAGGTGTGCAGGATCAGCAGCGCGGTCCGGACGACCTCGTCCACATCGGTGGTGGGTCGCGGCAGCTTCTTCTGTTTGGTGCGGGTGAAGAAGGTTTTGGTGCGCACCGTGACCCCGACCCGGCCGATACCACGGCCGCCCGCGATGGTCTCCTCCGCGACCTGGGTGGCCAGCCGGGTGATGGCGGTATCGAGTTCGGCGTGTTCGGTGAGATCCGCGGGGAAGGTCTCCGAGCGCGAATGACCCACCGGCTCACGCGGTTCCGAGATATCGGTATCGCCCGCACCGTGCCCGAGCACCCACAGGTAGGGGCCGGTATTGGGCCCGAATTCCTTGGCGAGCAGATCACGATCGGAGGCCGCGAGATCGGCGATGGTCTCGATTCCCAAGGCGCTCATGCGTTTCGCGATGCGCGCGCCGATGCCCCAGAGCGCGGTGGTGGGGCGGTGCGCCATGAGTTCGGTCCAGTTGTCGGCGGTGAGCCGGAAGATGCCGGTGCCGGTGGCCTGGGTGGCGTCCGAGTCGGTGTTGTCCGTATCCCCGGTCTTACCAACGGCTTTGGCGAATCCGGTGGCGAGTTTGGCGCGCAGTTTATTGTCGCCGATGCCGACCGCGCAGGTCAGGCCCAATTCCTCGATGGCGGAACGGATATCGCGGGCGATCTGCTCCGGATCATCGGTGTCGACCGCGAGGAACGCCTCGTCGAAGCCGAGCACCTCCACCCGTCCGGGAAAGGTGCGCAGCAGCGTCATGATCTCCTCGGACGCCTCCGCGTAGGTGGCGAGATCCTGCGCCAGGAACACCCCGTCGGGACAGATCTTCAGGGCCGATCGCAACGGCATGCCCGCGCGCACCCCGTAGGCCCGCGCCGGATAGGACGCGCAGGACACCACCTTGCGCGGTTCCTTCGGATCCCCGTTGCCGCCCACGATGACGGGCTGACCGCGCAGCTCCGGATGCCGCCGGAATTCGACCGCGGCCTGGAATTGGTCGAGGTCGACGTGCAGCAGCCAGCGCGTCACCCTTCCGTCATACCGCATGGTCTGTCGAAATGCCCGGATACCGGCTCACCCGCGCGGTATCGGTGCGGTGACGGGGCTAGCGATCCCCGCGCAGCCACGCCTTCGGCGAGCGGTACGCATACCGCGCCTTGAGCACCCCGGTTTCCACCCGGCCCTCGATGCGGATCAGCGGCGCCCCCGGGAAACGCGGCAGCGTCACGCGATTCGAGACATGTCCCCCGGTGCCGAATTCCACGGCTTCGAGGTCGACCCGCCAGCCGCGCGGCACGATCACGATGATGGTGCCGGAGCCCGCGATGACCCGCATATCGATTTCGCGCCGGGAGCAGTAGGCCTGGGTGAAGTCGACGACGACCTTGCCCGAAGTGCATTCCGCGACCAGCTTTTCCGGCACCGTCCACTGTTCCTCGGTGCGCCGGGATTCACCGGTCACGCGCAATTCCAGCGGCGGGGCCGCCGGGGCCGGCGTTCGGACCTGCTCACCGCTTCTCCGCGCGGCGGCAGCGAAACGCTGCAAATCATCGAAACCGAAGGCGGGCACCCGCCGCTGCTCCGTGGTACGGCTCACCGAAACTCCTCCCCCGGCATGTGAAACAAGCGTCCGACTGCTGTGCCAGGGAACCCGAATTATGCCGTACAGCAGGGCATTTGAGACCGGCCGTACCTTAACGGAACGGTCACAGGAGGGACTCGCACCGATACCATCGTCGATGCATTCTCAACTGATCTTGCAAACGTCGTAGCACCGATTCGCTATGAATCCGTTCGCCCCGCGCATGCGCGGTCATCCCGGCGGCAGCGCCGCGCTACCGCCGGGTAGGTGAAATGCGATGCGGGACAGGATTATCGGCGTCCGATATGGATCGTGCTCGCACCGAGAACGAAGAGATCGTCGCGGTTGGCGACGTAGGTGGGGGCGTTCCGGTCCAGCAGCGCGTCCAGAGCCTCGAGATCCGCGGCGGTGATGGCATCGCTCACGTGGTCGCGCAGCGATTCCAGCCAGGCGGCCACGGACGCGCGGACCTCGGGAGTCGCGGTGGGGTGATCGGTGAGGACGCTGAACGAGGTGACTTCGGTCAGTCCCGCGCGGGTGAGGGTTGTGGTCCAGCCGTAGGGCATGGGGACCGTGCCGGTGATCTCGGCGCGCATGCGCACGAAGGCCGCGTCCCGGGCCGCGAGCAGCCGGTCCTGCAGGCCGGGTGCGCCGATTCCGATGTCCCAGGGCAGATTTCGGGTGCTGAGCCCGCCCTCGGACAGTGCCAGCCAGCCGCCGGCGCGCACCAGTTTGGCGAGCCGATCGGCGCCCGCCTGCTGATCGGGCAGATGGTGCACCATGCGCGAGGCCCAGACGATATCGGCCTGCGCGACCGTCTCGAGCACGCTGTCGGCGGCGGCGTCCACCACCACGGTCTCGATGGTCACCCGATCATCGCCCGCGAGGGCCTGTTCGGTGTGCTCGCGGGCGGCGGTCAGCAATTCGGGCACCGCGTCGGCGATGATCAGCCGTCCGCCGCCGCGCTTGGCCAGCGCCACCGCGAACGCGGCGCTCTGCCCGCCCGCACCGGCCCCGATATCCACGATCACGGGCTGCCCGTCGGATCCGGTCGGCAGGCCGATGAGCCGCTCGGCGATCCGCGCCTGCGCGTCGGCGGTGATCAGATCCTCCCGGCGCAGATTGCCGATCTGCTCGGTCCAATCGATCCCGTCATAGGTGTGGCCGTGGTGATGGCCGACGGTATCGGGTGAATGCGAGTGCCCGTGCGTGTGTGCTCCCATTCCTACGACCGTATCGAATTTTCCCGTATTGCCAACTTTGTTTGCCGGTCCGGCAAAAGGTGTCCGGACCGGCAAATAGCGATCAAGCCGCGGCGGGCTCGCTGTCGTCGGCGAACTGGGTGCGGTAGAGGTCGGTGTACCGCCCGCCCGCGGCCAGCAGTTGGGTGTGCGTGCCGCGTTCGACGATGCGGCCGTGTTCGAGCACCAGGATCTGATCGGCATTGCGGATGGTGGACAGCCGGTGCGCGATGACCAGTGCGGTGCGGCCGTCGAGCGCCTCGGCCAGCGCCTCCTGCACCGCCGCCTCGGAGGTGGAGTCCAGTGAGGCGGTGGCCTCGTCGAGGATCACCACGCGCGGCTGCTTGAGCAGCAGCCGGGCAATGGTGAGCCGCTGCCGTTCGCCACCGGAGAGGCGATAGCCGCGTTCACCGACCACGGTGTCCAATTTGTCGGGCAGGGAGGCGATGAGCTCGCCCAGGCGCGCCCGCTCCAGGGCATTCCAGAGTTCGTCCTCGGTGGCCTCGGGCCGGGCCAGCAGCAGGTTGCCGCGAATGGTGTCGTGGAACAGATGCCCATCCTGGGTGACCAGGCCGACGGTGTCCTGGATGGACCGCCCGGTCAGCTCGCGCACATCCGCGCCGCCGAGCCGCACGGATCCGGAGTCCACGTCGTACAGTCGCGAAACCAATTGCGCGATGGTCGATTTGCCCGCCCCGGAGGAGCCGACCAGGGCCACCATCTGCCCGGGTTCGGCACGCAGGCTGACCTCGTGCAGCACTTCCTCGCCGCCTCGGGTGTCCAGCGTCGCCACATCCTCCAGGGAGGCCAGGGACACCTTGTCGGCCGACGGGTAACCGAAGGTCACGTTGTCGAGCTCGACCGCGATCGGGCCCTCCGGCACCGCGCGGGCATCCGGTGCGTCCTCGATGAGCGGTTTCAGATCCAGGATTTCGAAGACCCGCTCGAAACTCACCAGCGCGGACATGATGTCCACCCGTGCGCTGGCCAGTGCGGTGAGCGGTGAGTACAGCCGGGTCAGCAGCAGCGAAAGCGCCACCACCGCACCGGGTTCCAGCTGTCCCTTCAGCGCGTAGTAGCCGCCGAGTCCGTACACCAGCGCCAATGCGAGCGCCGACACCAATGTCAGCGCGGTGACGAACACGGTTTGCAGCATGGCGGTGCGCACCCCGATATCGCGCACGCGCCCGGCGCGCACCGCGAATTCGGAGGATTCCTGCTGCGGGCGGCCGAAGAGTTTCACCAGGGTCGCGCCCGGTGCGGAGAACCGCTCGGTCATCTGGGTGCTCATGGACGCGTTCAATCCGGCGGCCTCGCGCTGGATGCCCGCGATCTTCTCACCCATGCGGCGGGCGGGCAGCACGAACACCGGGAGCAGCACCAGCGCGAGCAGGGTGATCTGCCAGGACAATCGGAGCATGACCGCGAGGGTCAGCGCGAGCGTCACCACATTGGTGACCACACCGGACAGCGTGGAGCTGAACGCGCGCTGCGCACCGATCACATCATTGTTGAGCCTGCTGACCAGCGCACCGGTGCGGGTGCGGGTGAAGAACGCGACCGGCATCTTCTGCACGTGATCGAAGACCGCGGTGCGAAGATCGAAGATGAGCCCCTCCCCGATGCGGGAGGACAGCCACCGAATGACCACCCCGAGCGCCGCGTCCAGCACCGCCACCAGCGCGATGACGGCCGCGAGAATCAGCACCGTCCGGGGTGCCGAACCCTTCACGATGTCGTCGACCACCCGCCCGGCCAGCACCGGTGTCGCCACCGCGAGCAGCGCCGAGACAATGCTGAACGCCAGGAACGCGGCCAGCCGCCGATGATGCGCCCGCGCGAACACCAGGATCCGCCGCGCGGTCCCGGCCCGCAGCGGCCGCTGCGCGGTAGGCGCGTTCGCCTGCCGATAGAGCTGACTCCAAGCGATGGATTCCATGGTCATAACCGCACTCCTCACCGTCTGAAGTTCATCGAACCTCAGACCACCGACAGTAGGACCTCAACAAAGGTTGAGGACAAGCCGTTACCAGCAGAGATTCGCTGCTGGCGAACATCGGATCTCCTTACGAAGGCTCCGGCTCTC
Source organism: Nocardia sp. NPDC056000 (assembly GCF_042269265.1). NCBI lineage: Bacteria > Bacillati > Actinomycetota > Actinomycetes > Mycobacteriales > Nocardiaceae > Nocardia > Nocardia sp. NPDC056000. Next base: position 33,874 of record NZ_JBHJXS010000017.1, read on the forward strand.
CTGTCGTCCCAGACGTGGTGTGTGCGCGTTCGGCCCATCGCGGCCCCGGACTCATAGGCTGGCGGGGTGCGGATGGAATCGGCGATGCGGGAGTTGCGCGGGCGGATCGACGGCGAGGTCGACCGGTCCGAGCGGCGGCGAGCCGAGTATTCGTCCGATGCCTCCAACTATCGGGTGCTGCCCGAGGGCGTGGTGTTTCCGCGCGGCGACGCGGATGTGCGCGCGGCGCTGGAGTTCGCGCGGACGGAAGGGCTGGGGGTCACCGCGCGCGGCGGGGGCACCTCGGTGGCCGGAAATGCCATTGGCGCGGGCATCGTGCTGGATTTCAGCCGCCATATGAACGAGCTCCTCGAGCTGAACGCCGAGGAGCGGTGGGCACGGGTGCGTCCCGGGCTGGTGCTCGGGGACCTGCAGCGCGCGGCCGCCCCGCACGGGCTGCGGTTCGGGCCGGATCCTTCGACGCAGAATCGCTGCACCCTGGGCGGGATGATCGGCAATAACGCGTGCGGGCCGCACGCGGTGGCCTGGGGCCGAACCTCGGATACCGTGCGTGAACTGCGAATTCTCGACGGTACGGGTACCGAGCGGCGGTTGGGAACCGACCTGTCGGCGGTGCCGGGGTTGAGCGAGTTCACGCTGGCGAACCTGGCCGTGCTGCGCACCGAAGTCGGCCGATTCGAGCGGCAGGCGTCCGGATACGCGCTGGAACATCTGCTGCCGGAACACGGTTCGTCGATTGCCAAGGCGTTCGTCGGCACCGAGGGCACCTGCGGCCTGCTGCTGGATGCCATCGTCGAGCTGGTGCCGATCCCGGCCGCGACCGTCCTCGTCGTGCTCGGGTATCCCGATATGCCAACGGCCGCGGACGATGTCGCGGCCGTCATGGCGGTGCGGCCGGTCGCCGTGGAAGGTATGGACGCGCGCCTGGTCGACGTGGTGCGCAGGTATCGCGGTGGGGTGCCGCCGCTGCCGCGCGGCGGCGGCTGGCTCTTCGTCGAAATCGAGGGTGAGACTCCGGAACGGGCGCGCGAGACCGCCGAACTGCTGTGCCGCTCCACCCACGCCGTGGATTCCCGGCTGGTGCTCGATGCTCGGGAAGCCAAGGCGCTGTGGGCGATTCGCGCCGATGGCGCGGGCCTGTCCGGCCGCACCCCGGAGGGCAATCCGGCCTGGCCGGGTTGGGAGGACGCGGCCGTCCCACCCGAGCGACTGGGTGACTACCTGCGCGAATTCGAGAAGCTCATGACCGAGCACCGCGTGGACGGACTCCTCTACGGTCATATCGGGGACGGTTGCATCCATGTCCGCCTGGATCTGCCGATAGCCGATGCCCCGCAACGCTTCCGGGACTTCCTGGAGGATGCCGCCCGTCAGGTGGTGTCGTTCGGCGGTTCCCTCTCCGGGGAGCACGGCGACGGCCGCGCCCGCTCGGAACTGTTGCGCCACATGTACTCCCCCGCCGCGCTCACCGCGTTCGCCGATTTCAAGGCGCTATTCGACCCGGACGACGTTCTCAATCCCGGTGTTCTGGTGCGCCCCAGGAACATCGACGCCGATCTGCGGGTGGCGGGACTGCTGCCGACTCCCGCCGCAGGCGGCTTCGCATTCCCCGCCGACGGTGATCTGGGAACCGCCGTGCACCGCTGCGTCGGTGTGGGCAAATGCCGCGCCGACACCCGCGGCTCCGGTGGTTTCATGTGCCCGTCCTATCTGGCCACCTCCGATGAGAAGGACAGCACCCGAGCGCGTGCCCGCGTCTTGCAAGAGGTGGTGCGCGGTGCCCTCGACTGGCGCTCCGACGCCGTCGCCGAATCCCTCGATCTCTGCCTGTCCTGCAAGGCATGTCACTCCGACTGTCCCGCCGGAGTCGATATGGCCACCTACAAATCCGAAACCCTGCACCGCCGCTACCGGGGCCGCCTCCGCCCCCTGGACCATTACGCCCTCGGTCGCCTCCCACAGTGGCTGTCCGCCGCCACCCGTCTCCCCCGCCTGGCCAATGCGCTGTCCGGGAACGCGATCCTGCGCCGAATCGGGTCGCGGGCGGCGGGAATCGATTCCCGCCGCACGGTGCCGGAACTGGCGCGCACGAGCTTCCGCCGCGGTTGGAATGCTCGCCGCAAGCCGTCGCTCCCCACCGCACCCGATCAAGCGGTCGCGATGGGTGAGATCGGAAAGGCCGGTGCTGTTCCCGTTGCGCCCGCGGTGCTGCTGTGGGTGGACACCTTCACCGATGCGTTCGATCCCGAGATCGCCTGGGCGGCGGTCGAACTGATCGAATCGCTGGGCCATCGGGTCGTCGTCGCCGATCGGCGCGTGTGCTGTGGGCTGACCTGGATCAGCACGGGTCAACTCGACGGGGCCCGAAAGCGCCTGCGCGCCACCGTGAACGCGCTCGATGAGCATGTGCGCGCGGGCGGAGTGGTGGTCGGACTGGAACCGTCCTGCTCCGCCGCGCTGCGCGAGGATCTCCCCCGGCTGTTGCCGGATGATCCGCGCGCCGGTCCGGTCGCGGCGGCCGTTCGCACCCTCGCGGAATTCCTCGAGGCGCAGCCGGACTGGACGCCCCCGGATCGCTCGGATCAGACGGTGGTGGTGCAACCGCACTGCCATGAGCACGCGGTCTCGGGTTTCACGGCGGACCGCCGCATCCTCGAGCGGACCGGTGCGACCGTGCGGGAGATCGCGGGCTGCTGCGGTCTGGCCGGAAACTTCGGCATGCAGCGCGGCCACTACGACGTCTCGGTCGCCGTCGCGGAGAACGGCCTGTTGCCCGCGCTGCGGGACGCACCCCCCGGTGCGGTCTTGCTCGCCGACGGCTTCTCCTGCCGCACCCAGGCCGCCCAGCTGGCGGGCAGGTCCGCCCGGCATCTCGCCCAATTCCTGATCGGGGATTCGGGCACTGGCAGAATGTCCCGGTGACCACCGCGCCGATCGCCACCGCATTGACGCGCACGGTGCGGTCGGAGCGTCCCATCGATCTCGCGGCGACCGTCGCGCCGCTGCGTCATGGATTCGGCGATCCCTGTCATCGGGAGACGCCGGACGGTTCGCACTGGCATGCCTCGCGGATGGCGTCCGGGGTGGTGACCTATCGGTTGCGGCAGGTTGATCGGTGCGCGGTGGAGGCTCGGGCGTGGGGTCCGGGGGCCGAGGAGTTTCTCGAGCAAGTGCCGACCATGTTGTGCCTGGACGAGGATCTGAGCGGGTTCGCGCCCGAGCATCCGAAGGTGGCCGAGGCGCATCGGCTCAATCCGGGTCTGCGGATGTTGCGGACCGGGCTGGTGTTCGAGGCGCTGGTGCCGTGCGTGCTGGAGCAGAAGGTGCACACCAGGACCGCGCATGATTCGTGGCGGAAGCTGGTGTGGCGGTACGGAACTCCCGCGCCCGGACCCGCGCCGGACGGATTGCGGGTGATGCCGGACGCGGAGACCTGGCGGCATATTCCGTCGTGGGTCTACCACCGCGCGAATGTGGGTCCGCAGCGCTCGAAAACCATTGTGCTGGCGGCCCGTATCGCCGGGAAGCTGGAGGAGGCGGCGGCCATGAGTCATGCCGACGCCGAGCGCCGGCTGCGCACCGTGCCCGGTATCGGGGTGTGGACGGCGGCGGAGATCGCACAGCGCGCCTTCGGTGATCCGGATGCGTTGTCGGTGGGCGATTTTCATCTCGCCGCGATCGTCGGCTGGACACTGCTGGGCCGTCCGATCGACGATGCCGAGATGATCGATTACCTGGAACCGCTACGGCCGCATCGCTATCGGGCCGTTCGGCTGCTCGGTCTGGCGGGGTTCGCGCACAAGCCGAAGTTCGGTCCGCGCACGCCGTACACCGATCACAGCCGCATCTGACCCGCCCCCTTTGTTCGCGGCCGTGCCGGGCCGACGTCGATCAACGCTGGTCCAGGGCCGCGTTCCCGGCATCCTGCGCACGCCGCAGCGCCACGTCCACGGGTACCCGGCCGAGGAACATTTCGGCGAGGATCGGATCCATGGCTTCCAGGGCCGCCGGGAATCCGGGCCCGCTGCCACCGGCCATCCGCCCGTCGCGCAGCACCTCGAAGAACGGTGTCACATCCACCCCGTGCCGCGCCCAATAGTCCCGGTACACATGCTGTTCCGACAGCACCGCCGGAATGGTGGCCCCCGTCAGCCCGAGATGGCGATTGCCCGCCGCGCTGCCCAGCCACGCCAGCACCCGTCGGGTCTGCTCGGGATGCGCTGAGGCCGCATTGCCCGCCACCGCGATCGAATTATTGGTGCTGATCCGGCCTTTCGGCCCCTGCGGTATGAGGGTCAGACCCCACCGGAACCCGGCCTGCTGCGCGATGGTCGCGAGCGTGAAGCTGCCGGATTGGAACAGCGCCATCTTCCCCTGCAGGAATGCGTTTTTCGCGAAGTCCCCGCTGGTGTTCGTATCGGCGGCGGACGGCGACAAACCATCCCGAATGAGCCCCACCAGATAGCCGAACGCCGCGTTGCCCTGGGCATTCGCGAACTCGAACCGTTCGTCACGCTGTAATTCGGCTCCCGCCGAACCCAGGTACGGCAGTTCGATGGATTGAAAGTCCTTGGCCGCGTTGTACGGCCACGGCGCGGCGGCGTGCAGTCGGCGCAGCAGCGGCCGGAAGGTATCCACCGCGTCATCGGGACTCCAGCGCGCGGCGGTCACTGCCCCCGGATCGACTCCGGCGTGCTCCAGCAGGTCCCGGTTGTAGAACACCGCACTGCCGCCGTCGACGAATTGCGGTACCGCCCAGAGCTTTCCGCCACGGGTGAACTGATCGACCGCGCTGGGATCCCAGGCCGCGGCAGCCTGCGGCCCCAGCGCCGCACCGATATCGACCAGTCGCCCGCTGTCGGCGTAGTCCTCGTACAGTCCGGTCCAGAACAGATCGTCGGCGATCCCGCCCGCCACGTCGAGTCGCAGCTTGCGCGCGTAGGAAGCCCACGGCACCAAGGTGATTCGCACCTCGATATCCGGATTCGCCCGCTCGAATTCATCGAGCGACGCCCGGTACGCCGGAACGAAGCTCTCATCCCAGATCCGCAATCGCACCACCGTGCGCCCACTCGATTCCCCGTCCCGCCCCAGCCACAGCGCCGCCCCCACCAGCATCGCGATGACCAGTGCGATCCCGAGCACGACCCGGGTGGAATCCTTGACCCTCATTTGAGCCCCGTCCACGCGATGGACCGCAGCACCTGCCGCTGGAACACCACGAACACCACCACCAGCGGTGCGATGGCGAGCGTGGTCGCCGCCATGATGAGCGGCCACTGCGAGTTGTACTGCGTCTGCATATTCGCGGTGGCAACCGTGAGCACCTGCCACTTCGCCCCGCTGGCCGCGACGAGCGGCCACATGAAGCTGTTCCATTGCGTGACAACGGTGATCACGGTGAGCGTGGCCAGGATCGGCCTGCTCATCGGCACCACCACGTGCACCAGGATGTCGAGCGTATTCGCCCCGTCCGTCCGGGCCGCGTCGATGAGTTCACCGGGGATGGCCCGAAAGTACTGCCGCAGCAGGAATATGGCGTACGGCGAGCCGAACAGGAACGGCAGCACCAGCGCCCAGAAGGTGTTCAGCCACCCGAGCTTCGCGAACATCAGATACAGCGGAATGAGCGTGACGGCGCTGGGCACCATCATGGTGCCCAGGTACACCCAGAACAGCGCTTCCCGTCCTGGAAAACTGGTGCGCGCGAACGCGTATGCCGCCAGGATGGAGACCAGCAGCTGTCCGATGGTGATGCACACCGTCATCAGCGCGGTCACGATCACGGCCCGGCCGAGGCCCTGATCCAGCACCGTGCGGAAGTTGTCGAGCGTCACCGGATGCGGTGGCGTCAACGCGGATTCGCCACTGAACTGCCCCGGGGTCTTGAACGCGGTGGATGCGCTCAACACCAGCGGCGCTACGGTGAACAGCGCCCCCGCGATCAACACCAGGTACGCCACCCCGGAACGCACCGCGCCCCTGCGCGATTCAGTATTCATAGCTGGTCCGGTTCCGGAAGTATCGATGCTGCGCGAAGGTGATCGCGAACATCACGGCGAACATCACCACCGCGATGACGGCGGCCCGGCCCGGCCGCGCCGCGTCGAACGCCTCCGAATACAGCCGCATGGCAACGACATCCGTGCGATGGTCGGGCCCGCCCCGGGTGAGCGCGTACACCGCGTCGAATGTCTGGAATGCCGTCAACACCCCCGTGGCCAGCACGAAGAACATCGTCGGCCGCAACAGCGGCAACACCAGCCATCGTGTGCGCCGCCACCCGGTTGCCCCGTCCAGCGCCCCCGCGTCGAGTATTTCCCCGGGTATAGCCCGTATCCCCGCGACGAAGAACAGCGCCACATACCCCACGTTCATCCACACCAGCACCGCCGCCACACACGGCAGTGCCAGCACCGGCGAACTCAACCACTCCACCCGCCGCCCCAGCACCGCACTCAGCGCCCCACCCGTCGGCGCGAATATCCACTGCCACACCACCCCCACCGCCACCGGCGCACACATCCACGGCAGCGCATAAACCACCCGCAGCACCGTCCCCCCGCGTCCCCGGCCCGCCAGCAGCGCCGCCACCCCGAACCCCAGCGCCGTCTGCACCGGCACCACCATCGCCGTCAGCGCGAGCGTCACCAGCAGCGAATGCCCGAACTCCCGATCCCCCAGCACCGCCCGCCAGTTCGCCAGCCCGCTGAACTCCATCGGCCCCAGCAGATTCCAGCTGTGCAGACTGAGCCAGAGCACCACCCCGATCGGAACCAGCAGAAAACAGCCGACACCGATCAAACTCGGCAACAGCAGGACATAACTGGTGGCCACACGCCTAACGGCCCGGTTCATGAGCGCCGACGCTACCGCCGCGATAACCCCGACGCGAATTCCCGCCGCCCGGTGTGTCCGCGATGAACACCGAAAGAAATCGCGGTGGTTTCGGAAGTGAAACTGGTCGATAACTCGTGCGCGAACACCGGTTCGGGGACGAAACATATTCCGGCGCAACCGATGACAAGATCTTGGGAAACGCTCACACTGGAAGGACGAGTTCGACGACGAGCCGTATCCGGTCGGCTCGTGGAGGGGGATCGATGAGGATTCGACCGCGCCAACAGCTGCTCGATCTATGGCGTTCGCATCTGGAAACGTCGTATCGGGACGGGGTCTGGGTCTGGGGTGGGCGGGACGGCAGCAATTCGATCTGCGATGCCGAACAGTTGATGTGTCTTTTGTATCCGGCGACGGAGCTTTCGAGTTTCGCGCTGGATCCGGAGCGAATCGCTACGGCCGATGATGTCGCCGCGGTGGTGTCGGTGCTGGGTGAGGATCTGCGGATCGGTGAATTCCTGGTCGAGGTCATCGAGCAGTTCTTCGATCGCTACACCGATGCCGAGGGGGAGCCGATCTTCGCGGGTGGCAGCTACTTTCGCGATGTCGGGCAGGGTGCGCCCACCGAAGAACAGCGCGCGCTCGACGTGGTCGACTCCTATTCGATGTCGCTGAGCCTGTGTATCGCGGTGCTGCGCTTCGTACGCGGTCTGCAGCGTTATCTGGGCGGGGAGGTGCGGTTGCAGGCGGGACGGCTGGGCAAGCGCATCGAGGCGCTGACCCCCCGGGTGCAGAGCCGTCTCACCGCCGCCATGATGGGTTTGATCCGCAGTTTCGTGATTCACACTCCACATTTCTCCTCTCCCGCCGGACAGGAGATTCTGACGCTGGTCAACCAGACCGGTTCCGCGTTCAAGGATGTCATCACCGATTTCTCCGGCACGCTGGAACGCATCCGCGTGCAGGCGCGCAACGATATTCGCAGCCTGCAGACGCCGGACACCGATCTGCGCGATGACAACCTGCTCTTCGAATGCGGGTGGAGCTGGAGTATCGACGGCAGGTCCGCACCGCGCGGGGAGCTCGACACCCGTATCGCCAGTCAGCCCGGTGTCGCGGTTTCCGAACCGTATCTGTATTTCACCCTCGTCGCCCTGGACGGTGTCAAAGACCTCTATTCGCAACGGACCCAGGAACCGGACCTGCTGGAGGGCGAACAATTGGCGCTCGCCGAATCGCTCAAGCGGCGTGCGGAACTCACCCAACGCTACTGGTCCACCATTTCCCGTTTCGGCACCGGGCGCTGGCCGCTGGAGGATCTGCCGTGGCGGACCTCGGACGGTAAGCAATCGGACTATTACAGCCTGGTCGTCACCTCCTTCCTGATCCAGGACATGCTGGATCGGGAGTCCACCACCGATCTGCCGCGCACCGTCGCGGTGCTGACCCAGCTGGCGCAGCGGGCGCGGATCACCAACCGGGAGATTCCGGAGGATCCGGCCGCCACCCTGCACTATCCGGGAATCACATTGACCCTGAAGGGATCCCAGGACGTGGGGGACGGTCCGATGATGGGATATCACGTCGCCGACTTCACCACCCTGTTGCTCAAGCGCTGTCTACAGGCGGCGCGGCTGGCACGCGATGTCGAAACCCGGGAGCAGCTCCTCGATCTGGCGGCCTCGGCCATGGAGCATATGCAGGAGCGCAGCGTCACCCGCGGGCGTTCCTCCGGCCTGTGGGACAACCTCGCGCCGACCGACCATGCCGCCGAGCCCGCACCGTCCTGGTTCCTGACCGAACGAATGATGGAATCCCTTGTGGTCGCGCACAATACGTTCTCGCGCCCGCCGGTCGCCACCGCGAGCATGGTGAACAGCGCGACGGGCCGGATCAGCGAGGCCGACCACCTGCTGAACCAGGAGTTCCTGGAGATCGGCGATACCGCGTACTCGCCCCGGCGCAAGGAACTGGAGGCGATCGAGCAGTCGCTGGACCGCGCCCGCGCCATCGCCGCGAAACGCCCGCATACCGCCGAAAGCCTGGCCGCCGACGCCCTGCTGCGGCTCAACGCCCTGGCCTACGCCCGCGAGGACGCGACTCGATGAGCGTCCGGGGCATGGACCCGATGCTGGTGTTCGCGACCTCCGACAAGGGCGGCACGGGCCGATCGGTCACCAGCTGCAATATCGCGTACCGGCTCAGCCTGCGCGGTCACGATGTCGCGTACGTCGACTTCGACTTCGGATCACCTACGGCCGGTGCGCTTTTCGAGATCGGCAAGGTCGAGCGCGGTAATCCGGGTGGCGGTGGTGTGCACTCGTACCTGCTCGATCAGATCGGCGAGCCGGAGCGGCTCAATGTCGCCCGCACCACCGATCGGATCGCTTTGCGCAAGGTCCCGTCCGGGGCCGGAAAGCTGGTGTTGCTGCCGGGTGATGAGGGCGGCGCGGAATTCGCCGGATGCGATGACGCGATGGTGGCGCGCGGCGTCGCCCTGCTGTCCTCGCTCCTGAGCGAATTCAGCGTGGTCATCGTGGATCTCAGCGCCGGGCGTTCGGTCGCATTGGAGATCGCGTTGCGTGCGACCGCGTCGAATGGCTTGCGGCGCAGGCCACATCGCTGGCTGGTCTACCACCGCTGGACCCGTCAGCATGTGCTGGCGGCCGGTGGGCTGGTGCACGGCCCGCACGGATTGCTCGAGGCCGGGAGTGAATGGGGGCACGATCGCGACGCACTGCTCGCCGCCACGCGCTGTGTGCGTACCGCCGTGGCTTCGGATCGCACCCCGAGCGGTGATCGCGCACCGCAGGGCACCTGGCTGGATACGCAGGCCAAATCGCTGACGGAATTGGCGCTGGCGAACGGTCTCGGCACCGCCATGCTGCTGGGCAAGACGCCGATCGAACCGGTGCTGCAGTGGCGCGAGCAGCTGATCATGGATGTGGACGTGAATTCCAAGATCGCCAATGTGGCGACGGTGGACGCGTACATGAGCTTGGCCCGGAAGCTGACCGACAAGTCGACCTGGGATATCGAGTGATACGTCAACCAACCTACCGAGAGTCCTCGGAGGAATCGGCCGTCGCGCCGCTACCCATGGCCCATCTGTCGATCGAGATCGGCCACTTCTCGCTGGACGAGATAGTCGACGAGACCGATAAGATCCGGGCCGAATTCCGTCGCGCCGTCCCGCTGGTGCGGGCCTTCACCGAATCGGCCCGGGTCGAGTTCGGTCCCGACGCCCGGGTCAGCACCTGCTACCTCGCGGACGACTATTTCCAGACCGACCACAAACCGGCCGAGGTGCTGGACCGGCTGCTCGGCGTCGCCGCCGACGCCGGACTGACCATCGACTATCTGGCGCGCGAGTCCGGCTGCCACGAGGCCCCGGTCTTCACCGGCGGAGTCGCTGTGGGAGAACCGATTCCGGTCGCGGCCATGGTCGCCGCCCGGTTGATCGCGCAGCCCGAGGAGGAGGAGACGGCCAATGGCCGCCGCCCGCCGACCACCGAATCCGGCTGGCTGTGCAATGGGCGGCGGGAGCAGACCGGCAGATCCCGGGCGGCGATGCACCGCGAGGAATACGTTCCCCCGCGCGAACACGGCGCGCGTGAGCATTCCATCTTCCTGGACGTCGAGCTGTGGCACGACCGCAGGGATGAGCGCCGCTGGTCCTGCCCGTTCCTGGCCGCGGTCTGGCAGCTGTTGCGGCTGGGGATGCTCCGGTATCACGGTGCGGCGGTGGTCGAACCCCAGCAGTGGCTGGAGGGGCGGGACTGGCCGACCGCCTGGCGGGATCTGCCACCGGTGGTCCGGCTCAATGAGCAGGCCGCGCCGTTCACGGCCTATCGAACGATGTCCATGCTGCCCAAGCGCTATCTGCCCATCGAACACGCGGTGCGGGTCATCCTCGATCACCTCGCGATCGATGACGATATCGCCGCGTACGTCACCGCGCAGGGCTTCGCCGAGGGGGTCGGGGTGCCCGCCAAAGTCGTTGAACGCGTGGGACATCTGCTGCTCGAGGGGACCTGATCATGACGGCGAATACGCGTTCCGCGCCCGCGCGCGGCCGCCGGGTGTCACAGGCGCCGCTGGCGGCGCTGGGTGAGATCCGCACCTGTCTGCTGCCGCATTCCACCGCACTCGACGGTCAGGGCACCGAGGAATTCCTGGCGCTGGTCCCGGGCGCGTCGGTCAGCCGCCGGGAAAGGCCGGGGCCGCTTGCCTTTTCGCCGCCGCGCGCGGTCGGGGTGGATTGTCATCTGTCTCGCGGCGATGCGGCGAAGGCGCGCATCGTGGGTACCGTCGCCTCTACGGCCGTCCTGGTCGGCGGGCGGCTGGCGCAGATGTCCTCGCACGTCACGGTGGTGCGCGCTCCGCAGCAGCAACGCCGGTCCTGGTCGCACTACGTCGGCCGGGTCGGAACGGTGGAGGTGATCGGTACGCTGCCCGATCGCGAGGGCGCCGATCAGCAATTGACCGACGCGTATCTCGCCGCCTCGGGTCCCGGCATCCTGGATATCGCGTCCGTCTGCGCCCGGCAGTTGGATGAATTGCGCAAATCGCCGCTGCTGGACCAGAATCCGCCGCTGCTCGCGCCGATCACCCGGCTGCGCTGGACGGCCCGGATGGGCCGGGAACGGGGCACCTCGGTGTTCTTCCGCGTCGGCGATGACGAGCGCCCCAGGTCCGTGACCGTCACCGTGCAGCACGCCGAGGATCTGCCCGCCGCACTGCGCTTCTGCCAGGACGTCGCGGCGCACGACTGGCTGCTGACCGTCATCAATGCGAAAGTGCTGGCCGCAGACGGATTCGGCGGCGGGTACGACCGGCAGGTCGAAGTGCTGGCCCCGGTGCTCGAACATCTCGCGCACCTGTGGATGCCGGGTGCGCACGTCCCGGACAGCATGCGGGCGCTGTGGCGGAATCTGCAGTCCGATGCGGGATTCTCGCGGCAGTGGGACACCAAGGTCGCACAGCTCGAGCATCGCATCGGGGTGGCGACGTACTACGCCGCGCGCGGCGGACTCGACTATCGCTGAAACTGCTAGAGCCGGAACCACTTTCGGACGAGCAGGGCGAAGAACACCGACATCGACACCACGCCCAGCCACGCTTCGACCGCGAACAGCGCCTCCGCGGGCGGGGCCATATCCTTGGTATTGCCCGGATCGAGCGGATTGAGGAAGCCGACGGTGCACAGGTAGACGACATCGCCCCGCGATACCGTTCCCCGCCAGAGCAGGCCGAGCAGCGAGAACACCACCAGTTGCACGGCCACCCAGCCGAGTAGCCAGAACGGCCGATATCCGTAGCCGCACAACAGATCCGAGATTGCGCCCGGTATCCGCCGCCAGACCGATGCGGTGGCGCGACGGCGCGCGCGAGCCAGCTCGAGTCCACAGCGATCCTCGGCCTGCACATCCTCGGTGAGGCGATGCAGTGCGACCGCCCGCCGCCAGGCCAGCACCGCGTGCGCGGGCAGTCCGGCCTTGCGCAGTTCCGCCGCCAACGTCTCGAATTCCGCTGCGAGCAGCATGTTCTGGGTCTGACTCAGCCGCAGCGGGCCGCGGAATTCGATCTCGGCGGCGAGCAGTCCGGCCAGCAGCGGCGCACGCCAGGCTTCGGTGCCCGGGGTCAATTGCGGTGCCCGCTCGTACAGCGTCACGAACATCAGCCGATTGCCACGGCGGCCCAGGCTCAGCAGTTCGGATCTGTCGATCAGCGCTTCGACGCGGCCGTGGAAGTCGTCCAGCGCAGTGGGTTTCGAGAGATCGGCGGCGCTCGTCGCATCGAGTTTCTCGGTGTGCCTGGCCGCGCGGTCATCGATGTTCTCGATGACCGAATTCAGCCGCCCCCACCGCTCATCAGTCGTCGGCATTCGGTTACTCCCCCAACTGCGAACCGCCAATCAGGTTCCAGGGTAACCGTTTCAGGGCAGCAGGGCGGGTAACGGATCGGGTACCCGGTGCACCTTGTAGATCAGCACATCGCGGGGTTCGTCATCGCCGAAATACCGTTCATCGCGCTCGTGCAGTACGAACCCGAAATCCTTGAACAGGTTGTAGGCGGGCTGATTCTTGGGGTCGACGGTCAGCAGTACCTCGTCCACATCGCCCTTTTCGCGGCAGACGTCGACGGTGTGCTGGAGCAGGCCCCGGCCGTAGCCGTGGCCCCGGGCATCGGGGGAGACGGCCAGACTGATCAGCCAGGCGCGGCCACCCTCGCCGATGGTCAGGGCGTAGCCGACGACCTTCTCCTCGCCGTCGTCACCGAGTTCGACGGCGACGACGCAACCGGAACTGTGCGCGTCCAGCAGTTGGCGGAGCACGAAATACGGATAGCGGTCGCGGAAGGCCGCCGCGTCGATGATCTGGATGTCGGGCAGGTCCGCCCGCTCCGGCACCCGGTACACGGGCGACGATCGAACTGTCTCCGCGATGGTGGTCATCTGCTCCCTTGCGTTCGTACACAAGTCTCTGAGTCAAGCCTAGACGGCACACCGGGCCGGTGTCTCCGCAAACGAGCCAGGAGGCAGTGTACTCACAGGTGGGAGCCGTGGTGGGATGCGGTTCGGCCCGCCTGCCGTCTGCCGGACGGGCGGGCCGAACCGCGCTGACGCAACGCGGCGGGGGTCGGCCGGCGCACCCAGGAGGTTGGAAGGTGCGACGGCTATCGAAAGGCGGTGCGGCAGCTGTTCTGGCGGCCAGGGGCCTTCCCCGGCCCTTGGACGCGGCGCCGGCGGATGAACGCGCGGCGGCGATCGAGCATCCACCACAGTGCGCGAAAGACCGCGCGCTCATACCGGTCGGCGCCGTTTGTCATGGCAGGGCGCGCTCGTCGAGGACGCAGCGCCCCTCGTCCACCAGCGTCGCGCGGGCGCGGCGCCGCACCTTGCAGGTCTGAACCGTGCAATCGAGGTGCAATTGCATTGCGGCGTGGGCCTGTTCGGCGCTCATGACACCCGGATCCCTGCGACACCGCAGCAATCCGGCTACATGCATATTGAGGGCGGTCAGTTGCATGATCCGACCTCCGCAAGAGAGAGGTGGTAGGGGGTGACTGCTTCGGCCATGACTCCTCGTTCCGCATGGAATTCCTGAAGTGCCCGGAGCATTCAGGAAACGAAAGGGGACTGGCAACACCGCCCCGGGCACATATCCAGCACACCATGAGCAGCCGCCCGGCGGGTGATTTTCGAAGATGAGAACGCAAAATTGCGCGAATTCCCAGCAGTGAATCCAACTGGGAGAGGAAGATTCTCCATAGTGGACGAAGCCCCCAGCCGATGAGAAGTGCGTCCGGGCGGGAGCCGGTGTGCCGCAACACTATCGTGCCGCCAGCCCTCCGGCATCGTCGTGCCGCCGCCCCGCTCGTGCCCGCGACCGAGAACGGAGCGCGCTGTGTCAGAGAGCCCTGCGTCATCGACCCTGCCCCGCCGCCAGCTCGGGCGCTATTTACGGGATTGGCGGATACAGGCGGGATTGACCATCGCCGAGGCCGCCAAACTCATGGAATGGGGCGCGAGCACGCTGCAGCGGCTGGAGAAGGGCAATGCCGATCGCATCCGCACCATCGACATCCACGAGCTGTGCCGCATCTACGGCATCCCGGCCGAAATCGCCGAGGGGCTCAAGGGTTTGGCGCAGCAGGCCGCGGTGAAGAGCTGGTGGCACTCCTACGGCGACCTCATCCCGGAGAACTTCGACGTCTACGTCGGCCTGGAAGCATCCGCGCAGCAGTTGTCCTGCTACCAATCGGAATTGGTGCCCGGACTGCTGCAGATCGCCGATTACGCAAGGGCCCTGAACACCCTCGGATATCCGGAAGAGTCTGCGGCAGAGGTGAATCGACGCGTCCAGCTGCGGTTGCAGCGGCAGGCGCTGATCACCCGCCGCATGCATCCGGCGACGGTCGCCATGGTGTTGCACGAATCGGTATTGCGCCGGTCGGTGGGAGGTGCAAGGGTGATGGCGGCGCAGGTGCGGCACCTGGCGGAGGTGAGCACCAGACCCAATGTCGCACTGCGCATCCTGCCCTTTGATGCCGGTGTCCCCCTGGGACTTTCGACCGGCCCATTCGTGATTCTCGAGTTCGGGACAGATGGCAAAGGGCAGCCGGTGGAACCCCCGGTGGTGTACGTGGAGGGGTTCACCGGCGATCTGTATCTCGAAAGACAGGGCGATGTTCAGCGCTATCGCCGGGCGCAGGGATGCCTGGAACGCTGCGCGCTGGAGGTCCAGGACAGCAGAAACCTGCTGCGGCAGGTGGCGAAGGAGTATTCGGCATGAGTGTGCGGGATCTGGCTGGTGCGCGCTGGTTCAAGAGCAGCCGCAGCGGGGCCGGTAAGGAGTGCGTCGAGGTGGCGTTCCTGACCGGTGGACAGGTGGGGGTGCGGGACAGCAAGAATCCCGGCGGCCCCGCCCTGGTGTTCGGTGCGCGGGAATGGGATTCGTTCACGGAATTGATCGTGCGCGATTGATAACGGTCGCCGGGCGATGAATCTCCTGTTCATCGTCCGGCCCGCCCAAGATCACGAAACGGTGGCCGTTGCATATCGAAAACATGTTTGCGACGGCTAAAGTTGGGTATCCAAGTATTCGTGGACCGAGGGCTGAAGAATTCCCGACCCCGGTACCGCAAAGTAGGTCCCGATGACTGGATGGAACGGCTGATCGTAGGGATGCTCTTCGCGGTATCGGCGATGGGCATATACGTACTCACCGGAGCATTGGTATCGGCGGTGGCCGTGGGGCTGCTGGTCGGCGCGGTGGCGCTGGGCGTCGTCGCGATGCTGTGATCCCTTCCGCCATACCGTAAAAAACTGCCCGCCGTTCCGTGGAACGACGGGCAGTCTGCGGTCTCAGCGCCGGAAGAGCTTGTTGCCCAGCCAGACCAGCGGATCGTACTTGTGATCGGCCACCCGCTCCTTGAGCGGGATCAGCGCGTTATCGGTGATCTTGATATGTTCCGGGCACACCTCGGTACAGCATTTGGTGATATTGCAGAATCCGAGCCCGGCCTCGTCCTGTGCGAGATCGCGCCGATCGGCCACGTCCAAAGGATGCATTTCGAGTTCCGCGATCCGCATCAGATAGCGCGGCCCGGCGAACGCTTCCTTGTTCTCCTCATGATCACGGACGACGTGACAGGTGTTCTGGCACAGGAAGCATTCGATGCACTTGCGGAATTCCTGCGACCGCTCCACATCCTGCTGCTGCATGCGGTAGTCGCCCGGTTTCAGATCCACCGGGGGAGTGAAGGACGGAATTTCCCGTGCCTTCTGATAATTGAAGGACACATCGGTGACCAGATCCCGGATCACCGGGAAGGTGCGCAGCGGCGTCACGGTGACGACGTCATCCGGTGTGAAGGTGTTCATGCGGGTCATGCACAGCAGTCGCGGCCGCCCGTTCACCTCCGCCGAACACGATCCGCACTTGCCCGCCTTGCAATTCCAGCGCACCGCCAGATCCGGTGTCTGGGTGGCCTGCAGGCGATGGATCACATCGAGCACGACCTCGCCCTCGTTCACCTGGACGGTGAAGTCCTGGAGCTCGCCGCCCTCGATATCGCCGCGCCAGACCTTGAACTTCGCGTCGTAAGCCATGGCTATTCCGCCTCTCCGGCGTCGCCGTCCCGCACGGGCGCGAGATCGGCGGTGCTGTAATACTTTTCGAGTTCGTTCAGTTCGAACAGACGCAGCAGATCGGTGCGCATGGGGATCTGCTGTTCGGGCGTGACTGTCACCGACGGCACCGAGAAACCGATCTCGTCCGGATCGATGCGGCAGACCAGCAACTTGTTGCGCCACACCGGATCCATGCCCGGATGATCGTCGCGGGTGTGCCCGCCGCGAGATTCGGTGCGCAGCAACGCCGCCTGCGCCACGCACTCGCTGATGAGCAGCATGTTCCGCAGATCCAGCGCCAGATGCCAGCCCGGATTGAACTGCCGGTGCCCCTCGATGGTGACGCCGTCGTAGCGGTCGCGCAGTTCGGACAGCTTCTCGATGGCCTGCTTCAGCTCACCCTCCTTGCGGATGATGCCGACCAGATCGTTCATGGTCTGCTGCAGGTCCAGGTGCATGGTGTACGGGTTCTCGCCCGGCCCCTCGGCGGGCGGATCGAACGGCACCACAGCGGCTTTCGCGGCGGCCGCGATATCCTGATCGGTGATCTTGGGCCGCCCGGCCAGCTGCTCCACATAGGTGGCCGCGCCCAAACCGGCGCGCCGCCCGAACACCAGCAGATCCGACAGCGAGTTGCCGCCGAGCCGGTTGGAGCCGTGCATACCGCCGGAACACTCACCGGCGGCGAACAATCCGGGCACGGTGGCCGCGCCGGTATCGGGATCGACCTCGATGCCGCCCATGACGTAGTGGCAGGTCGGGCCGACTTCCATGGGCTCGGCGGTGATGTCGACATCGGCCAGTTCCAGGAACTGGTGATGCATGGACGGCAGCCGCTTCTTGATCTCGGCGGCGGGCAGCCGGGACGAAATGTCGAGGTACACACCGCCGTGCTCGGTGCCGCGGCCCGCCTTGACCTCTTCGTTGATGGCGCGCGCCACCTCGTCGCGGGGGAGCAGATCAGGGGTGCGGCGCGCGGAGTCGTTGTCCTTCAACCACTGATCGGCCTCCTCCTCGGATTCGGCATACTGCCCCTTGAAGACTCCGGGGATGTAGTCGAACATGAAGCGCTTGCCGTCCGAGTTCTTCAGCACGCCACCGTCACCGCGCACGCCCTCGGTGACCAGGATGCCCTTCACCGACGGTGGCCAGACCATGCCGGTCGGGTGGAACTGCAGGAACTCCATATTGATCAGCGTCGCGCCCGCCCGCAGCGCGAGGGCGTGGCCGTCCCCGGTGTACTCCCAGGAATTGGATGTCACCTTGTAGGACTTGCCGATTCCGCCGGTGGCCAGCACCACGGCCGGGGTCTCGAACAGCACGAACCGGCCCGATTCCCGCCAGTAGCCGAACGCGCCGGAGATCTTGTCGCCGTCCTTGAGCAGTTCGGTGATGGTCAGTTCGGCGAAGACCTTGATGCGCGCCTCGTAATCACCGGTGGCGGCGAAGTCCTCCTGCTGCAGCGAGACGATCTTCTGCTGCATGGTGCGGATGAGTTCGAGCCCGGTGCGGTCGCCGACGTGCGCGAGCCGCGGATAGGTGTGGCCGCCGAAATTGCGCTGGCTGATCCGGCCGTCCTTGGTCCGATCGAACAGCGCCCCATAGGTTTCCAGCTCCCACACCCGGTCCGGGGCCTCCTGCGCGTGCAGTTCGGCCATCCGCCAGTTGTTGAGGAATTTGCCACCGCGCATGGTGTCCTTGAAATGGGTCTGCCAATTGTCCTTCTCATTGGCATTGCCCATGGCGGCCGCGCAGCCGCCCTCGGCCATGACGGTGTGCGCCTTGCCGAACAGCGATTTGCACACCACCGCCACCGAGAGGCCGTGTTCGCGGGCTTCGATCACCGCGCGCAGTCCGGCGCCGCCCGCACCGATGACCACGACGTCGTACTTGTGCCGTTCGACTTCAGGCATGGAACCGAATACTCCTGACAGACTTGAGGATTGGGATCAGTCGTACCGTGCTCAGCCGATGAGACGCGGATCGCTGATGGTGCCGCTCGCGACCAACATGACGTAGAAGTCGGTGAGGATGAGCGTGCCGAGGGTGGTCCAGGCCAGCAGCATGTGCCGGGTGTTCAGCGCGGACACCTTGGTCCAGAACCAGTAGCGCACCGGATGCGCGGAGAAGTGCTTGAGCCGCCCGCCCGCGATATGCCGGCAGGAGTGGCAGGACAGCGTGTACGCCCACAGCAGCAGCGCGTTCCCGGTGATGATGATGGTGCCCAGGCCGATGCCGAAGCCACCGTCCTTGCCGTGGAACGAGATAGCCGCGTCATAGGTGTTGATCACCGCGATGATGGCCGCCACGAAGAAGAAGTAGCGGTGCGCGTTCTGGATGATCAGCGGCAGCTTGGTCTCGCCGGTGTACTTGGCGTGCGGTTCGGCCACGGCGCAGGCCGGCGGGGAGAACCACACCGCGCGGTAATAGGCCTTGCGGTAGTAGTAGCAGGTGAGCCGGAACAGCAACAGGAACGGCAACACCAGGAAGCCCAGCGGAATCCACATGGGCAGGTGGCCGATCGGCGTGCCGAGGTGACTCGAACCCTCGACGCACGACGCGCTCAGGCACGGTGAGTAGAACGGCGTCAGATAGTGGTAGTCGTTCACCCAATATGCCGCGCGCGCAAACGATCTCACGGTGGCGTAGATGACGAAGGTGCCGAGGCCCAGCACGGTGACCAGCGGTGGAACCCACCAGCTGTCGGTCCGCAGGGTGCGCGCGGAGATGGCCGCACGACCCTTGCTGAATACCCCGGTTGTGCTCGATTCAGGACCCTTGACTGGTGCGGCGCTCACTGCTGGATGCCTCGCTGCTCTACCCCGTGGAACGTCATCGTTACCTCCGGCATCGAATGTGATGGTGAGCACCCTACGACAGGGCAGCTATCACTCGAGCTCGGTACCGCGAATTCGTGATCCCGTGATTTGCGCCACAATCCGCGATTTTCCCGGCCCGTCGTTTGATTGGTGAACAAACGGCTATCTCAGCCGTCACACAGCAGCAACAACACTGTGGGACCTTGCCCTGTAGTGAGTTAGGAGCTGTTGTGATGAGAAGAGCCGCAATCGTCATGCCGATGCGCACACCGGTCGGTCTGCCGGGCGGCGCCCTCGCTGCGGTCGCCCCGCAACGGCTGATCTCCACCGTGCTGAGCGCGGTGGTGGGCCGGTCGGGCATCGACCCGTACCGCATCGAACAACTCGTCACCGCGGTGCCGGATCAGCGCGCGGTGCGCGCCGCCGTCCCGCTGGCCGGATTGCCGCCCACCGTGGGCGAATTCCCGCTCGGCGCGGGGCCGGGCGGGGGACTGCGCGCGCTGATCACCGCGGCCATGATGGTGCAGACCGGATCGGCGGATGTGGTGCTCGCCCTCGGCGCCGAATTCCCCTGCGCCCCGGTGCAACCCAGGGGACCGGTCGGTCCGGGACCGCTGGGTGCGGGACCGCTGCCGACCGGTCCGCGCAATGGCAGGCCCATCGGCGCGCAGCGGGTCGCACCGCCCGCGCCGAACGGTGTGGCCGTGGGCAGCGGTGTGGCCATGGGTGTCGACACCGGCGAACAGCTGGCGGTGTGGGCCGCGGCCGAGGGTGTGCGCCGTCCGCAGGAATCCAAGTACGCCGATCTGCTCGCGCAGCACTACGGGATTTCCCGGCTGGAAGCCGATGAGTTCGCCGCGGCCAGTCATCGCCGCGCCGCGCGCGCCCGGCGACAGGGCATCTTCGGTGAGGAGACCGCGCCGGTGGTGGTGAACGCCATCGCCGGTGATGTGAATTCCGGTGTGGTGCAACTGGTCGACCGCGATGAGGGGCTGCGTGACGATGTGTCCGCGCGCGCCTTCGCGGCGCTGGAACCGTTCCTGCCGGGCGGCGTCACCACCGTCGGCAACAGCAGCACCCGCACCCTGGCCGCCTCGGCCTGCCTGGTGGTGGCCGAGGACCGCCTCGTCGATCTGGGCCTGGAACCGCTCGGCTATCTGGTCGGCTGGGCCGCCGCCACCGGTGAACCCGATCAGGCCGTGCCCGCCGCCGCTCCCGCCATCGAAAAAGCTTTGGGGCGCAGCGGTTTCGGTCTGGAAGCGCTGGATCTGCTGGAGATCGACGAGACCAGCGCGGTGGAAGTGCTTGCGCTGACCCGGCTTTGGGAGCGCGAGGGCTGGGAATTCGAGTCCGCCGAGCGGCTCAATGTGCACGGCGCGGCCATCGCGCTCGGTGATCCGGGTGGGGCGGCCGGCCTGCGCATGGTGACCACGCTGCTGCACGAATTGGCCCGCAGCGAAGGCGGTTACGGGCTGGCTGCCATTCCCACCGGTCCGTCCGAGGCGCTGGCCGCGGTCTTCGAATCGGCCTATACCGAACAGGTCGCTCCGACCCCGCGCGGTGCGCGCTTCCACGGGGCGCGTCCGCCCCGGCGTTTCGGCAGGCACCGCGCCTGATCCGATTTCGACACGCCGTTCGACACGCCGACTGTTGCTGCTGAACGGAAACGATCCGCGCGCCCGAATAGCACGGGGTCGGCGGTAGCGGAAGCCACTGTTTTCGGGGGAGTGCCCAAATCAGCTGTGGTTGCTGAAAATTCGCCTGATCGATAGTGCGCGTGGCGAAGAATTTTTCGCGTGATGTCTTGATCATAAAGTGGTCGCTTGTTATGTTGCCTGCGTCACGTTCATTGATGAACGTGGACGTTTCTCTTTGCGGGCAGGCGCCGTTCGCACGGGGCAACGACGAACGCGTACAAGGAGATTCACGATGGGTTCGTTGAGCGATCTGCTCGGCTCCATAATTCCGGCTCTCGGTTCCGCGGTCGCGGGCGACAGCCTGCTGGACACCTTCCTCGGCTCGCTCGCCGCCTTCCGCGGCAAGTAGCCGACGAATTCGCTAAATCACAAGCACGACAAGGAGATACACCATGGGATCACTCTGGGATGTCCTCGGTAAGGGCAGCGGGAGCATCGGCAGCCTGGGCACCACGATCGTGAACGCGCTGATCACGCTGAGCGGCGGCACCCCCGCCGCGGGCAAGTAAGACCTACGGATAGTCGATTACGGGGGCGCACCGACTCGGGTGCGCCCCCTTGGCGATAGCACAGGGGCACAGGCGATTTCATGAGTACACGGCGGTTGCGCAACACCGCGTTCGGGCTGAGTCTGCTGGCCGCGGCGCTGCTGTGGACTCCCGTCGGCCCGGCCCCGGCCCCGGCGCAGGCCGCCGTTCCGGCCCGGCTGATATCGCAGACCGCGGGCACGGGACGCCTGCTGCAGATCACCGTCTACTCACCGGCCATGGACCGCGATATCGCACTTCAGGTGCTGCGGCCCGTCGACACCGCGACCCCGGCCCCCACGCTCTATCTGCTGAACGGCGCGGGCGGCGGCGAGGACGCCGCGAGCTGGGTCGCGCAAACCGATCTGAACGGCTTCTTCGCCGATAAACAGGTCAATATCGTGGTCCCGATGGAGGGCGCGTTCAGCTACTACACCGATTGGCAGCAGGACGATCCCGGCCTGGGCAAGCTGCTCGGCAACAACGGCCGGAACAAATGGGCCACCTTCCTCACCGAGGAACTGCCGCCGGTCATCGATCACGCCTTCGGCACCAATGGGGTGAACGGCCTGGCGGGCATCTCCATGGCGGGCACCTCGGTGCTCGACCTGGCCATTGCGGCCCCCGAGCTGTATCGCACCGTCGCCGCGTACAGCGGCTGCGCCATGACCAGTGATCCACTGGGACAGTCGTTCATCAACTTCGTCATCAGCCTCGGCGGCGGTCGCGCCCAGAATATGTGGGGTCCGCTGAACGGCCCGGAATGGCGCGCGCACGATGTGCTGCTGAACGCCGACCGGCTGCCGCGTATCCCCATGTACATCTCCAGCGGCACCGGACTGCCCGGCCCGCACGATGTGCTGGCCGATCCGACCGTGCGGCAGAACACCAAGACCCTGGCCAATCAGATGATGGTCGGCGGCGGTATCGAGGCGGCCACCAACTACTGCACCGCCCGGCTCGCCGAACGCACGAATGCCCTGGGCCGCAACGACATCACCTACAACCTCGACGCGCCGGGCACCCACTCCTGGGGCTATTGGCAGGATGAACTGCACCGGTCCTGGCCGGTGCTCGGTCCGGCGCTGGGGCTGTAATCCGTTCAGTCCCGGTGGGATTCGAGTGCCTGCCAGAGCTCGTCGAACGAGCGCAGCAGTAATTCCCCGTAGTGCCCGGTATCGGGCAGCATGGCGGTGTCGGCGCTGAAACTGATGATCAGCTCATCGCCCTGCGAGGTGGTCAGATGCCGCAGACCGTCACCGTCCATGATCGGCAGCGCACCGAACGCGCTGATCATCGGCGCACCCAGGAAGGCCAGCCGTTCCGCCACCGGCGGCACATTGCTGACGGTGGTATTGGACAGCGGCACCTGCGCGACATCATCGAATCGCCGCTGCGCCCTGCCCCATCCGGCCAATCGCAGCAGCCACGCGGGGGAGGTCTGCACGCGTTCCTGCCGCCGTAGATACGCCGGATCGCCGCCGCGTTCCTTCTCCCGTCGCACCGATTCCCGGATGGCGCGCAGCCGCCGCACCGGATCGGCGATATCGGTATGCAGATCGACCGACATCTGGGTGAGTTGATTC
Source organism: Nocardia sp. NPDC056000 (assembly GCF_042269265.1). NCBI lineage: Bacteria > Bacillati > Actinomycetota > Actinomycetes > Mycobacteriales > Nocardiaceae > Nocardia > Nocardia sp. NPDC056000. The sequence goes on from NZ_JBHJXS010000017.1 coordinate 56,980, forward strand.
ACCGAATCCCAGTGCGTGAGACCGCGCATGGAGCGCGGCACCATGGCGGCCAGCGAATCGGCGGGTGTCTCGCCCTGCTCGTCCAGGTAGGCGGCGAGCGCTCCGGCGACCACGGTCAGCACCAGATCGTTGACCGTAATCCGCTCCGGGGCAGCGGCTTTGGCCTTGAGCACGGCGGCCATGGGAATGCGCACCAGATCGAATCCGAAGCGCGGATCCACTTTTCGATTGAACCGGGTGGCGGGCCGCATGGCGAGCGGTTCCGGGGCCGATGACGGGGCGGCGCGGGTGCTCCGCAATCCGAGGGCGAACCGGAGCAACCGGTACGGCTGTGTCACCACCGCGCGGGCGAGCGCCCGGCGGGCGGACCATTCCCGGGCGTCGCCGGAATCGATCGGTGTCGGTAATGCGCTGCCGTCGAACAACTTCAGTTCGAGTTCCCTGGTCGCCACACCGTCACCGGCGCTGTGATGAAAGCCGAGCAGGACCAGCGTCACCGCCGCATCGGGCCTGCCCGGATATCCGGTGACAGCTTCGAAGATGTGAATCCGCCATGGCGGACGGGTCAGATCCATTCGGGTGGAGGCGATTTCGGCGATGCGGGCACGGATGGCGTTCCAGTCCCGAGCCGATTCCATCGAGACGTGCCGCTGTATGTCGAAGTCCGCGTCCCATACCCAATAGGGCAGATCCAGATCCCCCGGCACCCGCGCCAGTCGCCGCTGGAACAACCGGAAATGCCCGAGACGCGCTCGGACCCAGGCGATCACGGTCGCGGCATCGGGAGCCGACGCTCCGGCCGCGGTGGCGTCGAAGGCGTACACCGCGACGATATTCGACGGGTGCCGCTCGAATTCGTCATAGACGAAGACGGCATCGCGCGCCGTCAATCGCTCCGCGCGACTCACACACATACTCCTGCCCGGGACCGCCCCATCGCATGGATGGGTACTGCCGGGCAGCATTGTCCCGGGCGGGAGTTTAGTGATTCCCCACGCCGGTGTGGGCGGAAGTGTTGATTACTTGGTGCGCGGGCGGGAGTGGAAGCCCAGACCCTCGTCCTGCGCGCCCATCCAGGCCGCCTCGTCGTGCTTGGCGTCGGGGACGTAGATGGGTTCCTGCTTGGCCTTCGCCGATTCGCTCGGCGGGGCCTGCTCGAATTCATCGGCGTCGATGACGAGCCTCTCCAGATCGTTCTCCAACCGGCGAATCGAACCGGTCTCCCCGTAGTGGGAACGCAATGCGGTGACGCACTGCCGGAGCTGGCCGACCGTGTAGCGGAGTTCCGCAATCTCGCTGCGTGTCATCGAAAGCCTCCTCGAGCCGTGTGACCGACCACACAATATGATCTACAACACAGTACGTGAAGATACTCCGTTCGTCTCGTCGCGGAGACATATTCGCTGCTCAGCGGCCTGTCCCCGAGGCGGATCCGGGCCGCCGCCGCGACGGTCGCGGCCCGGAACGACGAGCGCCTCACCCCGCGATGGCGAACTCCGGGCCACAGTCCTCGCCCCGCTCGCAGGGGCGTCCGGCCGGATCGGCCACCACCGCCACGGCCCGATCCACCAGTGCCGCAATGGAAGCCGCGACCTCCTCGGCGCGCTCCATGATCACGCTGTGGCCCGCGCCGTCCAGGCGCACCAACTCCACATCGTCCAATTGCGAGGCCAGCACCACCGAATGCGCGAACGGGATCACGATGTCCGCCGAACCGGCCAGCACCAGCGCCGGAATCGCGCCCAGCCGGTGCAGGGTGGCGGTCTCGTCGAAGCGCATCAGCGATTCCAGGAAACTCGCCATGGTCAGCAGTGAGGTCTCGTTCAGCATGGCCGTGGCCACCGCCAGCACCCGCGGGCTGATCTTGCGGGTGCCCAGGGTGGCCTCGCGCATGATCGGCTCGAACAGATGCCGGGTGAAATGCTTGGACGCCTGCATGGCGCGCGGGGCGCGGCGCACCGCGACCCGCAGCGAGGTCACGGCCGGACCGTTCAGCAGGCGGCCCAGGCCGACCCGGGTGACGCTGTTGGCCGCGCCCGCCAGCAGGCCCACGCCCACGATGCGGGTGCCGATGGTCTCGGGGAAGAGCCGGGCGTACGCCAGGATGGTCATGGCGCCCATCGAATGGCCAACCAGCACAACCGGACCCGTGGGTGCGACCGCGCGCAGCACCGCGTCCATATCCAGCGCCAGCTGATCGATGGTGTACGTGGCCGGATCGGCGGTGCCCGAATTGCCATGTCCGCGATGGTCGTAGAAGACCATGTGCGTGCTCTCGCCCCACAGTCGTTGCAGATGCGCGCGCAGCAGCTCCCAGGATTCGGTGCGCAGGCAGTGCCCGTGTGCGAAGACCACGGTGAGCGGTGCGCCGGCGGGGCCGAATTCGCGAACGGCGATCGGCACGCCATCGTCCGCGGTGACGGTCAGATGGTGACCGTCGTGATCGGCGGCGGGGGTGCGGATGGACATGACGGCCTCCTGGAGAGTTCGCCTCTTGCCCGGTTGTCGATGGGTATTGCCTTCCCGTTAACCGTTCACACCAGGCGTTATGCACAAGTTGTCCAACCGATGCCGGTGATCGATATACCGATTCGACCGGATTTCTGCGCCATCGCTGCACAATCGGGCTATCTACAGCTTTCTAGTGGTGACACTAGAAAGCTGTAGATGCTTATGAGAACTACAGACCGCCTGGTCAATGCTCGCGACGGTGCTCGCGACAGCAATCTGCCCCTCTCTACCGAAGAAGCTAGAGAGGGGCAGATTTATCTGACGAGCACTAGGTGGACGAGCCCGCCTTCGTCGACGGCAGGAACGGACGGATCAGGTTCTGCTCCGTGGACGGCCCGAACTGCCATTCCGAGATCCACGGCCCGGTGCCCTCGCTGGGATCGAGCGCACCGCCCTCCAGCCAGCTGTAGCGGCCATCCAAAATGCCCCGGGTCAATTCGGTATCGGCGTCATCGGTGTTATCCCACAGCCCTTCGAACAGCCGCTGTACGCGGATGCGGGACTGGCGGCAGAACACCTCGGCCAGTTCCTCCGCCGCGGCACCGTCCGGATCGCCCGCCACGCGCAGCGATTGCGCCTTCACGCACGCGGCGGCCATGGCGAACAGCTCCGCGCCGATATCCACGATGCGACCCAGGAAACCCTGCTTGTACTCCAATTTCGCCTGCCAGCGCGCCATTCCGTACATCAGCGCCCGCGCCTGCTTGCGCGACATGCGCTCCACGAAACGCATATGCCGTGCCAGCGGGCCGAATTCGCCGAAGCTGGCGGGCACCGTGCCGGTGCCGACGGCCAGTTGCGGGAACCACTTGGCGTAGAAACCGCTCGCGCCGACCGCCGCCTTCGCCTTGTCCTTGAGTTCGGCATTGCGATCGACCAGCGCGCCCGCCGCCGACATATGCGCATCGGCCATCTCGCGCGCGATCAGCAATCGCATGATCTCGCTGGAACCCTCGAAGATGCGATTGATGCGCAGATCGCGCACCATCTGCTCCGCACCCACCGCGCGTTCGCCGCGCGCGGCCAGCGATGCCGCCGTCTCGTACCCGCGGCCGCCGCGAATCTGCACCAGTTCATCGGCGATGGTGCAGGCCATCTCCGACGCCCACAGTTTGGCCAGCGCCGCCTCGATGCGAATGTCATTGCGGTTCTCGTCGCACATGGTGGCCGAGAGATCGAGCACCGCCTCCAGCGCGAAAGTGGTTGCGGCGATGAAGGACAGCTTCGAACCGACCGCCGCGTGCTCACCCACCGGACGGCCCCACTGCACGCGCGCGCCGCTCCATTCGCGGGCGATCTTGAGCGACCACTTGGCCGCCGCGGTACACATCGCGGGGATGGCGAGACGGCCCGCGTTCAGCGTGGTGAGCGCGATCTTGAGACCGTCACCCTCGCGGCCGACCAGATTGCGCTTGGGCACCCGGACATCGTGCATGCGGGTGACGCCGTTCTCGATACCGCGCAGGCCCATGAACGAATTACGGCGCTCCACAGTGATTCCCGGGCTGTCCGCCTCCACGATGAACGCCGAGATGCCGCCGCGATGGCCCTCGCTCTTGGGGACCCGCGCCATCACCACGAGAAGTTCGGCGACCACGCCATTGGTGGTCCACAGTTTCACGCCATTGAGTTCATAGGCTTCGCCGTCGGCGGTCGGGGTGGCTGTGGAGGCCATGCGCGCCGGATCCGAACCCACATCCGGTTCGGTGAGCAGGAACGCGCTCACCGCGCCTTTGGCACAGCGCGGCAGGAACTCTCGCTTCTGCTCATCGGTGCCCGCCAGTTTGAGCGGCTCCGGAACGCCGATGGACTGATGCGCCGAGAGCAGCACGCCCAGGCTCGCGTGCGCGGAACCGACCAGCATGAGCGCGCGGTTGTAGCCCACCTGGGTGAGGCCGACACCGCCGTACGCCTCCGGAATCTTGAGCCCGAAACAGCCGAGTTCGGCGAGCCCGCGCACATATTCGTCCGGAATCCGGCCCTCGGCCTCGATGCGCAGGCCGTCGATGGTTTCGCAGAAGGCTTGCAGCCGAGTCAGATACAGATCCATCTTGGTCTGATCCGCCTTGCTCGGCGTCGGGAACGGATGGATCAGGTCGAGACGGAAGCGGCCGAGGAACATCTCCTTCGCGAAAGAGGGTTTGGCCCAGTCGGTTTCGCGGGACTCCTCGACAAGTGCGCGAGCCTGCTCTTCGGTGGCGTCGACTTTCGCTGTGGTCGCCATAGCGTCCTCCTCGGAGGTGATCGGAATCACATTCGAGTGTAGAAGCGTTTGTTACCCACCGGTAGACGCCAGTTAAGATCAAAAACCCTTGTCAGGCAATGATCTTGATTGCACAGCGAACCCCTGGCTACGCCACGCTCCGCAGATATCGGCCGAAATGCGGCACCGTGAAACCGATCGTTCCGCGCTCGGCGGAGTAGATCAGACCCTTCTTGATCAAGCCGTCCCGGGCGGGGGAGAGGGAGGCCGGTTTGCGATCGAGCTCGCGTGCGACCGCCGCCGTGGAGACCGGGCCGTCATCGCCCGCGAGATCCGCCATGGCACGCATGTATTCGCGTTCGGCGGGTGTCGCGCGCTCATAGCGGGAGCCGAAGAATCCGACCGCCAGCTCCTCCTCGGCGTGCGGTGCGGCCACCGCCACATCCTCTTCGCTGATCGGGCTCTGCGCGGCCGCGTCCCAGGTCGCCTTGCCGTACGCCTGCACGAAATACGGGTAACCGTCGGCTTTTTCGTAGAGGGCGTCCAGCGCCGCCTCGCTGTATTTCACGTCCTCGCGACCGGCGGGGGCGATCAGCGCCTGATCCGCGGCCTCCCGGTCCAGGCGGTCGATGCGGTGGTACGAGAACAGGCGCTCGGAGTACGACTTGGAGGCCGAGAGCACGGCGGGCAGATGCGGCAGGCCCGCGCCGACCACGATCAAAGGCGCTGCGTCCTGGCTCAATTCATGGCAGGCGCCGCAGATGGCGGAGATGTCCTGCGGGCCCAGATCCTGCATCTCGTCGATGAACAGCGCGATGCCGACACCGATGTCGCGGGCAAGTTGCGCGGCCTCCAAAAGGAGCTCTACGAGATCGATTTCGATATCCCCGGAATCGGCCCGGCCGGTGACCGCCGGGACGTCGATACCCGGATTCCAGCGGTCCCGCATACCCTTGTCCGCGGTCGATCGGAGCGCGAAAGCCTTGAGAATCCCCAGGAAATCGTCGACCTGATCCGGATTGCGATGTGCCACCGCTATGGAACGCACCGCCATGTGCAGGGCCGAGGAAAGCGGCCGCCGCAATTCCTGCTCGGGGCGTGCCTCGAGTTTGCCGGTACCCCAGCCGCGGGTGCGCGCGGCCGAGCGAAGTTGATTCAGCAGCACCGTTTTCCCGACCCCGCGCAAACCGGTCAGCATGACGCTGCGTTCGGGGCGAGCACGGGCAATGCGCTCCAGCACGATGTCGAAGGCGTCCAATTGCCGATCGCGTCCCGCGAGTTCGGGTGGGCGCTGCCCGGCACCTGGGGCGTAGGGATTTCTGACCGGATCCACGCGCACGACGGTAGCGCCAAAGTTCGGGATTATCCGGGCATCTACCGAAGCCCATAGACAGGGCAATCGACGGGCATACGCCGCCTGTCGACCGGCGACACGAGGAACTGTCCGTTTCGTCGGGAGCGGGTGTTCGCTTCGTACCCCTTGTCGCGCTTGCACCCTCGCTACCCTTATGGCTGATTCACAGATGCCCAGGGCAGGAGGGTTCATGTCGGAGGAAGCCCCGTCCACCGTCGCCGAGGTGGTCGAGTCCTGGAACGTACCGTCGGAGGCGATAGTCGCCGCGCGCATTCGCAACAACATTCTGGTGGCGATCGAACGCGGCTATGACGATCCGCAACTGGTCGCCGATCTCGCGGTCGGCCCGCTCGTGATGGCGCTGGGTCAACTCGAAGTCGAACTCGCGGACGCGCGCCGCCGCATCGCCGATCTCGAAAGAGCAGTGGAGGCACGCGGTTGATCTCGAGTTTGCGCTTCGATAACGGGCATTTCGATCGCGTATATCTTCCCGTGATCCGGCCCGGCATAGCGGAATTCGTGCTGCGGCCGGGGGATTTGCGGTGTGTCGCGACACGCGCCGCGTGTGGGGTGGACAACACAGCCGGGTAGTCGTAATCTCTTCGTGACTTAGCGGAGTCTGTCGCTTCATCGGAGAGGCGGCCCGCGACGTTACCGGCTAGTCGACGACGAACCACAAAGACGTTCGTCAGCGAATCGGGATGTAGCAAGATCGGAGATGGCGGCTCGGTGGGTAAGCACAGCATGCAGCGGGAATCTCGAATTCCGAGTTCCGTGAAGGGCGCAGTAGTAATGGGCGCCATGGCGGCGACGACGACGGGCGTGTTCCCGGCGATCACCGCCCAGGCAGCCACCATCGATATCCCGGGTATCGGGAATTTCGATGTACCGGACGATTTCGCGCCCCAGGTTCAGCAGTTCAACCAGGCGGTCAAGGACCTCCAGAGCACTCAGGTCGGGGTGAATCCCTCCCCCGGCGCCAACGGCTTCCAGCTTCCGGAGCTGTTCCCGCAGAAGCAGACCGGCCCCGCGCAGATCGCGCTCGAGGCCGCGCAGACCAAGGTCGGCGCACAGTACTCCTGGGGTGCCACCGGCCCGTTCAGCTTCGACTGCTCCGGTCTGGTGCAGTGGGCCTACAAGCAGGCCGGAGTCGAACTGCCGCGCACCAGCTTCGAGCAGTCGCACGTCGGCGCGCCCGTCGCCTTCCAGGATCTGCAGCCCGGTGACATCGTCGTCACCAACGGCGGCGGCCACGTCGGCATGTACGCCGGCGACGGCAAGCTGCTGAACGCGGTGCAGACCGGCACCCCCGTCTCCTACACCAACCTGCGCCCCGACATGGTCGTCACCGCGCGCCGCATCGCCGCCTGATCGACGGCGATCACCGCATAACGACAGAGTTCGAAACGACTGCCGCCCAGTCGAAGATCGTCGGCGCACGCGTGGCACGTATCGTGTAGCCCGTGACGTCAGCTCTACCGAGCGAACCGGCCCAGGCCCGAGTTGATTCTTGGGTCTGGGCCGTTCGTCTTTTCAAAACCCGCTCCGCCGCCGCGACCGCCTGCCGGGCCGGGCATGTGAAGGTCAACGGCGTGGCGGTCAAGGCCGCCCACTCGCTCAAACACGGTGACGAGATCCGGGTCCGGGTCGGCGGCGTCGAACGCATCGTGATCGTGCAGCGGCTGCTCACCAAACGCGTGGGCGCGGCCGTCGCCGTGCAGTGCATGATCGACAAGAGCCCGCCCCCGCCCGATCCGGCGGTGATCGCCACCCTGCCGCAGCGCGATCGCGGCAGCGGCCGCCCCACCAAACGCGAACGCCGCGAAACGGATCGGCTACTCGGCCGCGACGCCTGAGTCGCCGCGCTTCGCGCCCTTGCCGTGCTCGCCATCCCCGTCGCTCCCACCCTCGTCACTCGGGGAATGGGTGGCGGCGCGATTGGCGGCCAGGGCGGTCGCGAGCACGGTCACCAGCGCACCCAGCATGAGCGCGGCCGGTTCGCCCGGGCGCAGCACATGCAATTGGGTGCCGACGGTGACCGCCGCGACCGGCACCCCGATCTGCGCGGACGCCATGGCGCCGAACGTGATCGGCTGACCGACGACCCGCATCGCCATATGCGCCAGCACCGCCGCACCACCCAGCGCCAGGCCGAGCAGGATCAGCCACGGGTGATCGCCGAACTCGCGCAGGTTCAATCGCGCACCCAGCCAGACGAAGAACATCGGGGTCAAAAAGCCATCGCCGATGGCGAACAGCTGCCGCGCCACCCGGCGCGGTTCCCCGATGGCCGACACCACCAGGCCCAGTGCGAAACCCGCCAGCATGATCGACACGTGCGTGCGGGTCGCCAGCGCGCACAGCGCGAACAGCAGCACCAGGCTCACCCGCAGTTCCAAGGCGAAACCGCGCTGCTCGGACACCTTGTGGAAGCGATGGCGCAGGCCGGAATCGCCCAGGTACTTCAGCCCGAAGTAGAGCACCACCGCGCACGCCGACACCGCCAGCGCACCCAGCGCCGCGCGGCCCGCATTGCCGGGATCGATCACCAGCGGCAGCGCCACCACGCACGCCGCATCGGCGATGGCGACCTGGGCGGTCAACTCCAGCACCGGTTTTCCGGTCAGGCCCTGCCCGTCGATGACGGGCAGCACCAGCGCGGCCGAGGAGGAGGCGATGAGCACCGCGTAGAGCGCGCCGTGGCCGGTATCGAACAGCGCGGCCACACCCTGTCCGGCGGCGACCGCGAGGAGACCGACCAGCGCGGCCCGCACGGCGCCGCGGCCCAGCGCCGAGCGAATGGTCGAATCCCGCATGGGCACATGGGTTCCCGCCACGAACATGACCACCGCGAAACCCACATCCGCGAGGAAGGTGAAGGTGGGATCGGCGGGGTTCAGCACCCCGAAACCGGTGCTGCCGAACAGGATTCCCGCCAGCAGCTCGCCCAGGATGACCGGGATGTGCCATTGCGGCCGCCACGCCAGGATCGGCCCGGCCAGGCCGAGCAGCACGATCAGCGAGAGCAGTTCGAAAGTCACGGCAGCGAAGCGATTTTCACCGGGATGAGGATGTTCTCGTCGGAGTAGTAGATCGCGCATACGCGGTGATAGCCGTCCGCGATCTGCGCGGGCACACCGCGCCGGAAGTTGCCGCGCACCAGCAGAATCGGCGAAAGCGCCTTACCCGCCAGGATCTTCTCCAGATCGCGGCGCACATACGGGTTGTACGCGGGCAGGATCTCCAGCTGTGAGGCGCGCAGAATATCCTTGGCCTTCTTATGGGTGACCTGCGCGGCGCGCAATTCCTCGATGACAGTGTTCACCACATCCGGATCGCCCAGCATATCGAGGAAGTCCGCCGCGGCCGGATAGTCGTGCTCGTCCGGCTGGTCCTTCCATTTCACTTGGATAGTCGCCTCGGCCATTCCGACATCATTCCCGCGTGACCGGCGCGGCACCGCCCGACACGCGGGTCAGCGGCAGCCAGCCCACCCCCGAGAACCCGATGGTGAAATCCGTGGGATCGGCCGCGGTCAAGTCGACCAGATTGCCCGCCGCCACCGGATGCAACGCCCGCCCCGCCAGCACCACACCCCGGATCGGCGGTCCGGAATCGCGGATATCGTCCAGCGCCCCAGCCAGATCCACCCGATCGGTGGCATCGCACTGCACCACCACCACGCACTCCTCCATACCCTCGAGCGGTTCCGGCAGCGCCCGCGCCAACCGGGTCAGCACCACCACCTCCCGCACCCCAGCGTCCAGCAGCCACCGCACCACCAGCGCGCCCGACACCCCGAGCCCGCCCGCCACCACATACGTCCCGTCCACCCGAATCCGCACCTCGGGCATCCGCACCCCGACGCCTTCGACCGACACCCGCCGCCCCCACCGCCGCTGCGGCGGCGGCACTGTCAGCGCCCCCAGCGCCGACCAATCCACCCGCCGCCCCTCCAGGAACAACCGCCCGACCGCCCGCAGAAAACTCCCCGCCTCATCCGCCCGCGACCCCACCGCATAAGCGGCCCCCCGAAACGCCATATGCTCCCGCGCCACCGGCGTCAGCACCCCATGCGGCCCAATCTCCACCACCGTCGAAATACCGGCCCCCGCAGCAGAATCCAACGCCGCCCCGAGTTCGACCGGCCCAGCCGCATTCAGCGCCCAATACGCCGCATCCGTACACCCCTGCACCACCCCATTCGCTCCCGGCGCTGTTTTCGGTCCGATCACCATGCCGCGCCGAGTGGTTGAGAAGAACGGCATTTCGGGGCGCAGCGCCGCAACCGTCGCGAGCTCCGAAACCAGTTGCGGGGCAACGTCTCGGGCACGGGGTGCGTGCGGCACGGGGATCGGGCCGCCGATGGTGCCATCGGCGGCGATGCGCTGCGCGAAGATGGCGCGGCGGTGGGCGCGGCGGACCAGGGTGTCGATATAGCGCGGGTCGCCGGAGACCGTGATGGACGATGGGCCGTCGACGGCCGCGACTCCGACCGAGGAGCGCATGGGTTCGATCAGCCGATGTACTTCGGCGGGGGTGGCTTCCAGTACCGCCGCGGCACCGTCGATACCGGTTCCGGCGAGCAGGCGGCCGCGGGCCACCGCGATTCGGGCTCCGTCGGCCAGCGATATCGCACCGCACACCACGGCGGCCGCGACTTCGCCGATCCCGTGTCCCGCAACGGCATCCGCCCAGATGCCCCAGACACCCAGCAGGGCGGCGAGCGCCACCTGGAATGCGAAGAGCGCCGGTTGCGCGACGTCTTCGCCGCCGGTTCCCGATCCGAATCCGTTGCGCGGGGTCCATACTCGCGGTCCACCGGCCGCGACGATGGCATCGACCGCATCGGTCAACGCCGCCGCGAAGACCGGATAGCGTGCGGCGAGTGCGCGTCCCATTCGCGCGTGCCCGCCCGCGCCCGAGAACAGGAACAGCACCCCGCCCGCGCGCTCGTACTCGGAAATCCCGACCACCTCACCGGATTCGGCGGTTCCGGGGTCGCTCGACAGCGCCGAACCGACCACCCGCCGGACCATTTCCCCGGCGATACCGCACGCCGTGCTCGGCCCGGCCGATCCGTTGCTCTCCGGTCGGGTGGCCGAATTTCCCTGTGCCGTCGTCGAAGTCGGTGCACTCGCGGCCGCAGGAGCGTCTGCTGCCGTCAGGTGCGCGATTCGATTGGGCTGTACCCGGCCGACGCGTGGGGACACGCGGGCGGCGGCGGAGACGGGCAGGGTGGTCGCGAGGGCCGTGATATCGCGGGCGACTTCGCGGAGTTGGCTTGCGGCATCGGTGATGTCGTGAGCGAGGATCGTGGCGCGGGATGGGCCGGGTGTCAGACGAGCAACCGCGGCCGCGAAGTCACGCAGCGATGGGTAGCCGCCGATCGCGGTCGCGTAGTGCAGGCAGAGTTCGTGCAGGGCGTCGAGGTCGTGCGCGGACAGGGGAATCGGCAGCGGTGGCTGGGTGTCTCGATCCGATGTGCGTACCGGCCCGTCGGTCTCGTCCGACCGAGGATGGCTGTGCCACAGCGCTATCCGGGGTGCGGTGTCGCCGGGATGTGGGAAACCCATTCCGGTGCCTGGGAATTCGGCGTAGTGCCGGGAGCCGGTGCGGTACGCGTCCCGCGTGCGCTGCAGGATCAGGACCGCGCCGCGGCTGGATTCGGGCAGCGCGACGGCCGAGATGTGCTGGGGGAGAGGCGGGTCGGGGAGCAGGGCCAGGTCCGCGCCGCCGGTGATGACGAACGGTACGGATTCGTCGGCGAGCAGGCGGACGGCGGTGTCGACCGCGACCAGCGGTGCGGTGCGGTCGCTGGCCACGAGCAGGCTGGGGCCGTGCAGGTCCAGGGTGCGCGAGAGCAGGTGGGCGATGTTGAGCGCGGCGGCAGGGCCGAATGTCGTTGCGGCGCCGAAGACCACGGCGGCACGCGAGCCGGGGGCGAGGTGGCCCAGGCCGGAGTCGTCGAGGGCCTCGACGGCGAGTTCGAGGGTGACGCGCTGGCGCGGATCCAGGGCGGCCGCCTCGTGTTCGGGCAGCGCGAACCAGTCGTTGTCGAAGGCCGTACCTGTCGGCCGGTACGCGACACCGACGATCGACACCCGCGGAGCGGGCGCCGAATCGTTCGATGCTGTCGTACTCTGCCGCACGGAGAACCCCTCCCGTGGTCCGGCGACGTGTGCGCCGAGGTACCTCCGGCGATTCTGCCAAGAATTCGCCGCCGCCAGAAGAGCTTTGGCGCAGGTAGATTGTGACTCGGCGTGCCATCCACGGGTGTGGGACGCGCGCCGCGCGCCGCCACGGTGTGGCCGCGCGCGGTTACGGCATCGGCTGGGGCGCGGCTGCTACGCCGAGGCCGCCCGGGTGTGAATCGGGTGCTCGAGATCCGCCGCCGTGGCATGCGAGGTGAAGAATCGCAATGCTAGGTTCACCGCGTCCTGTTCGGTGTGAACGCCCGAAATAGCCATTGTCCGCCGCAGCGCGTCATCGTCGAGATAGATACGAGTGATTGCCATTTCGGCACCTCCACCACTTCGGACTGTCGTTAAAGCATGACGCATCGACGGGCCCCGGGTAACCGAAATGACTAGAGCCCTTGGCAAGATCTGCCAAGGGCTCTTAGCGGAAATTCTCAAAACACCTATTGCGCTTTCGAGAACATGCCGCGCGGTCGTCAGACGAGCATGCCGCCCAGCTGACCCCGGATGATCTCCTCGGCCTCGGAAACCATGCGGGACACCAGGTCCGCGCAGGTCGGGATGTCATCGATGAGGCCCTGGACCTGACCCGCGGACCAGATACCGGCGTTCAGATCGCCCTCTTCGAATACGCGGCGGCCGCGCGCACCGGCGACCAGTTCGCGCACATCCTCGAAAGTGCCGCCCGCCTTCTCGATTTCGACGACCTTGCGGCTGATCTCGTTATCCGCCACGCGCGCGGTGTTGTGCAGCGTACGGAAGATGAGCTGGGTCGCGCGCTCGGAATTGGCGACGATCTGCTCCTTCACCGTCTGGTGAATGGCCGATTCCTGCGTGCACATGAAGCGGGTGCCCATATTCACGCCGTCCGCGCCCAGCGCCAGCGCCGCGACCAGACCGCGCGCATCGGCGATACCGCCCGAGGCGATCACCGGAATATCGAGGGCCTTGGTGGCCGCCGGAATCAGGATCAGACCGGGGACATCGTCCTCGCCCGGGTGACCCGCGCATTCGAAGCCGTCGATGGACACGCCGTCGACGCCGATCTTCTGCGCCTTGAGCGCGTGCCGGACGCTGGTGCACTTGTGCAGCACCTTGATACCGGCCGCCTTGTAGTACGGCAGGAACGGCTCGGGGTTGGAGCCCGCGGTCTCCACGATCTTCACGCCCGACTCGATGATCGCCTGCATGTACTCCTGGTACGGCGGCGGATTGATCGACGGCAGGATGGTCACGTTCACACCGAACGGCTTATCGGTGAGCTCGCGCGCCTTCTCGATCTCCTTCAGGAGATCCTCGGGCGTGGGCTGGGTGAGGGCGGTGATGATGCCCAGACCGCCCGCCTCGGACACGGCGGCGGCGAGTTCGGCGCGGCCGACCCACATCATGCCGCCCTGCACGATCGGGTGCTCTACCCCGAAGGTCTCGGTGAACCTGGTACGCAGCATCGACGCAGTCCTCTCTGGCCTCTCACAACTGGCTCGATACTCGCATAGTTGCATATGGGGGTTCAACCCCGATGTGAGTCGGAGTTTGCACCTTCGGTGGCGTAGGGGACGCCGACCTGGGGATAACCGCGAGCGGACGTCCCCGTCATCAAGAGCGATTTTCAGCCTCTGAGCTGCTGATTGAATCGATGATAAACATCGTACAGAACCTTCTCTGTAACCCTTGTCACGCCAAGAAGTTAGTTGGTATTCTCGCGAACAATCAGACGGAAGGGCACACAATGACCACAGGTTTCCGGCCGCTCGACGAGCCGATCCGGTCGCGGCGCAATCACTGGGTCAACCAGGTCGCCACCCACGCGGCCATGCGGGGAGACGGTGTCGCCTTCCGCTTCCAGGGCACGGACACCACCTGGGGACAGCTGCACGAGCGCTCGGAGAAGTTCGCCGACGCGCTCGCCCGGCGCGGGGTCGGATTCGGCGACCGGGTGCTCATCCTGGCGCTCAACTACACCGAGTACATCGAGGCCGTGCTCGGCATCAATGCGCTCGGGGCCATCGCGGTGCCGGTGAACTTCCGGCTCACCCCGCCCGAGGTCGCCTATATCGTGAGCGACTCCGGCGCCAAGGCCATCGTCACCGACGCGCCGCTGCAGCCGCTGGCCGCCGCCGTGCGCGCCCAGGCCCCGGCCCTGGAAACCTGCGTGGTCATCAACGGGCAGAGCGGCGACGGCGTCATCGGCTATGACGACTTCCTGGCCGAAGGCGGCGAACCCCATGCCGCACTGGACATTCCGGAGGACTCTCCGGCGCTGATCATGTACACCTCGGGCACCACCGGCACCCCCAAGGGCGCGGTGCTGTCCTACGCCAACCTGAATTCCCAGGCGCTGACCTGTATCCGCGCCATGGAGATCACCCCCGATTCCATCGGCTTCTGCACCTCACCGCTGTTCCACATCGCCGGATTGGGCAGTCTCACACCGTATTTCCTGCTCGGCGGCAAGACCGTGCTGCATCCGCTCGGCGCGTTCAACCCCACCGAATTCCTGGACGCCATCGAGGCGGAGCAGGCCACCACCGCCTTCTGCGTACCGGTGCAGTGGCAGCTCATCTGCGAGGATCCGACGGTCAAGGACCGCAAGCTGGCCCTGCGCGCGCTGTGCTGGGGCGCGGCCCCGGCCTCGGATACGGTGCTGCGCGCCATGGCCGACTGCTTCCCGGACGCCTTCAATGTCGCGGTCTTCGGCCAGACCGAGATGTCGCCCATCACCTGCGTGCTCGAAGGCCGGGACGCGCTGACCAAGCTCGGCTCGGTCGGCAAGCCCATCCCCACGATTCAGGCCCGCATCGTCGACGACGAGATGAACGATGTCGAACCCGGCACCGTCGGCGAGATCGTCTACCGCGGCCCGACCCTCATGCAGGGCTACTGGAACAAGCCCGAAGCGACCGCGGAAGCCTTCCACGGCGGCTGGTTCCACTCCGGCGATCTGGTGCGCGCGGATGAGGACGGCTTCATCTACGTCGTCGACCGCAAGAAGGACATGATCATCTCCGGCGGCGAGAACATCTACTGCGCCGAAGTGGAGAACGTGCTCTTCGCCCACCCCAAGATCCACGAGGCCGCGGTCATCGGCCGCGCCCACGAGAAGTGGGGCGAGGTGCCGGTCGCGGTGGTCGCCCTCGCCGCGGGCGTCGACACCCTGACCCTCGAAGAACTCGAGCCCTTCCTGAACGAATCCCTGGCCCGCTACAAGCACCCCAAGGATCTCGTCATCGTGACCGAGCTGCCCCGCAACGCCAGCGGCAAGGTGCTGAAGGTCGAACTCCGCAAATAGGTTTCAGATCATGTCGTTCTTGGTGAGCCAGCGCATGATCGGCCAGCCACAGAACACCGGAAGCCAGCAGGTGAGCACTCGGTAGAGGAGGACGGCGGGGACCGCGATGGTCGCCGCCACTCCGAACGCCGCCAGACCACCGATCAGCGCGGCTTCCACCGCGCCCACGCCGCCGGGGGTGGGCGCGGCCGAGGCCAGGGTGCCACCGATCATCGTCACGATCGTGACGGTCACGAAAGTCGTACTGCCGCCGAAGGCTTCGATACTCGCCCAGAGCGCCAGCGCCATACCGAGCGTGGTGGTGGCGCAACCGGCGACGATCATCGCCAGTCGACCCGGACGGCGCGACAGATCCTTGAGTTGCGCCAGGACGTCCGCGAGCTGCGGCCGCACCTCATTGAGCAGCCAGCGCCGGATCTTGGGCACGAACATGGTCACACCGAGCAGACCCAGCAGTGCGCCCGCCACGAAATACAGCACCGTCGCACTGGGCACGAAATGCGACAGGTTCGTCGAAACCCCCGCCGCCACACTGAAGAACAGCAGCAGGATCAGGTGCGTCACCACCTGAATGGTCTGCTGTAGCGCCACCGACGCGGTCGCGCGCACCGCGCCCAGTCCGCTCTTCTGCAGGAATCGCACGCTCAACGCCAGACCGCCCACGCCCGCGGGGGTGGTGGTCGCGGCGAAGGTATTGGCGACCTGCATGAAGAGCAGATTCTTGAAGTTCACTTCCTCGGAAGCGCACGCCCACAACGCCATTGCCGCACCGAGATAGGTCAGTGCCGATACCGCCAGGCCCAGCAGCGCCCACCACCAGTTGGCGTAGCGCAGTTCGGAGAAGAATGTCGGCACGGCGCTGATGTACGGGTACGCCACGTACACCAGGCCGATGAGCAGAACGAGCTGGATGAACTGGTTCCGGGAGAACCGGGTGATGCGCGCCGCCTCGATCTTGTCCTGATCGGTCTGCCTGGCCACCTCGTCGCGGGTGTGCTTCATCAGATCCCCGGCATCCGGCACCGCGTGCCGAACCTGTTCGGGGATGGCGGTTTTGGTGAGTCGCCGGGACGAGGTCAGCACCCGCTGCGCGCCCATGCATTCGATGGCCGTGCGCACCGCGGTCTCGACGCCGAACAGCGCGGCCGAGGTCAGCAGCAGCTGCGCCACATCGGATTGGAAGCGCACCTCGTAGGTGCCGAATTCCGAGGTCATGAAACCGCCGAAACGCACCTGCCCGTCGATGATCCGAATATCCTCTGCACGCAGATCCCCGTGCGAGATCTGAGCGTCGTGCAGCGTGTGCAGGGCCTGCCACACCTTGGCGAGCATCTCCTCGCCGTCGGCGGCCGAGAGCGGTTTACCGCCGGGCACGGTGTGCGCGTACATCATCCAGCCGCGATCGAGGGCGGCGACGGTCAGCGGTCTATTGCTGCCCAGGCCCAGATCCCCGATGGCGATGCCCATCAGCGCGCGATGTTCGACCGCGCGCCGCATGGACGCGAACAGGGTCGGATACTCGCTGGCCCGAATCGTCAACCAGCGCCGCAACTGTCGCAGCGCACTGCGGCTGCGCTGATTCTGCCCGTACATCTCGACGGTGATCGGATCACCCTCGGTCTTGGCCGAGAGCACCAGCGGCCCGCGCCCGGCCGGGCGCACCACCTGGAAGGCCGTCACCTTGAAACCGCGCTGCGCCAGCACCCGCACGGCCGCGTCCAGCGGCACTTCCAGCGCGGGTGTGCCGACCACCAGCACGATCACCGTGCCCACCAGCCAGCCCACCGCCAGCCCCAGCATGGCGCGGGCGGGCACCACCAGCGACACCACCAGGTGGATGGGCACGAACGCCAGCAGCAGTGTCCACCACCAGCGCCGCCAGCGCGGGGGCAGCCACGGGCTGGCCACGGTGAGGGTGGCCGCCAGCATGGCGATCCAGCGCGGATCGTCCAGGAACTGGGACAGGAAGGTATTGAGCTGTTCGGCCTCGGACAGATGCCACTTCGGCGGGGTGAAACCGGTGCCGGTGATGGAGAACAGCAGCAGTGCGATCAGGCCCGCGGACAGGAAGCCGCCCAGCAGTTTCCACTGCCTGCCCCAGATCAGGCGCACCAGAATCGCGAACGGCAACGCCAGAATCGCGATGCCGTACAGGATGTAGACCAGATTGGACTGCTCCGGCGTGAGGAATCCGACGATCTCGGAGACCGAACGCTCCAGCGCCACCCACTGCGGCCGCGTGATGAGTGAGCCGGTGATGACGACGGCGGTCAGTAGCGCGGACAGCACGACACGCAGAATGTCGCTGGTCCGCCGGATCCGCGGCTGCAGCAGACTGCCGGAGACAGGAATTTCCCGTCCGTCGACTCGCATGTCCTATGGGCGCTTTCGGATCGTGGGAACGACTGCGGTCCCATGGTCGGCTCGGGGCGGTTGGTGCCCGGTTACCGTAACCCGTCGCGGGGTCCCAGCGGGACGACCCCGCCGCCACGCCGAACGCGTCGTCGCGGTTATTCCTGCTTAATAGGTTCGGCGCGGGGCCGTCGCGGCCCCGTGCGAGGATCGACGCGTGGTGCCCGATCTGCGTGTGTGTTTTCTCGGCGAATCCTTCGTAGCGGGCATAGGCGACCGAAAACACCTGGGCTGGGCGGGCCGCCTCGCGGTGCGCGCCACCGCGGCCGGACAGCCGCTCAACTATTACAACCTGGGAATTCGCCGGGAGACCAGTACCGAATTGCGGGCGCGCTGGGCCGCCGAATGCACCCCGCGACTACCCGCCGGGGCGGACTGCCGGGTGGTCATCTCCACCGGCGTCAACGATTCGCAGTACGAGAACGGCCGCCCCCGAGTCGATCCCGAGGTCTCGGCGGACAATCTCACCGCCATCCTGCGCGGAACCCGGGAAAGAGGCTGGCAGACAATGGTGATCGCGCCGCCGCCGAATGTGGACGAGGATCACAATCGGCGCCTGCTGGCTCTGGATGACAGCTTCGCCGATATCTGCGACGCCCTCGACGCGCGGTATCTGCGTGCGCACCAACCACTGCGGGACAATCCGATCTGGATGCGCGAGGTCGCCGCGCGCGACGGCTACCACCCCGACGCCCCCGGCTATGACGAATTCGCGGCACTGCTCGCACCGCACTGGCTGCTGTGGCTGGCCGATCCGGGCTCAGGGCTTCCGACGGTTCGCTGAATGCCGCCCGGTATCCGGGCCGAGCAGCTGATCCACCACCGGGGTGATCTGCGGCGGCCGCTTGGCGGCGATACCGGAACCGACCAGCACGCCCAGCGCGATGGCGGCGACGGTCAGCGTGGTCGTCACCAGCACGTGCAGGCCGTTCGCATTGGATTCGGCCACCAGCTGCGAGACCCCGGTGAGGCCGATACCGCCGGGTACCAGCATCCAGAACGCGGGCAGGAACGTCACCTGGGTGGGCGGGGCGTTCCGATTGCGCTGCACCAGATATGCCGCGGGCACCGCCACCATGCCGCCCAGGAACGAACCCAGCAGACCGCCGCCGATCTGCACGCCGAGCTTCTGCGCCGCGAACGCCGCGTACAGCACCACCAGCAGCCAGGGCAGCGATTTCGGCGGTGCGCTGGACCGCCAGGAATGCCCGAACCCGATCAGCAACACACCGAGAATCGGCGCCCACCAACCCAATTGATGCATCTGCTCGGGCGGATTCGGATGATTCGGGCCCAGCAGCTGTAAGCCGATGAAAACCCCGAACGCCAGCAGGAACAATTTGTTCAGGCCGTAGATGGTGCGACTCGCGCCCGCCACCATCGATCCGGTGGCCAATTCGATGGAACCGTTGGTGAGCGTGGCGCCCGGCAGCAGCGCCGAGACGCCCGGCACCAGCAACTGCTGCGGATTGCCGCCGCCGAGCGCATGCGGAAAACCGAAGGCCAGCATGGTGACCGCACCGCCCGCGACCACCGGCAAACCCAGGGACAGCAGCGGCATCCGGTCCGCGAGCATGATCAGCAGCTGCACCACCAGGCCGATCACGATATAGCCGAGCAGGGCATTGGCGGTCGGATTGAGCATCAGGCCCAGACCGAGGGTGAGCACCACATTGCCGAGCAGCATGAGCCACACCGCGGTCGGCGGCGGTGAGCGCAGGATCGCCGCGAGGGCGGCGGTGGCCATGGTGGGCGGCGGCACTTTGTTCTTGATCTGATCGATCAGCTTGTACAGCGCGGCGATCTGATCCAGCCGCAGTGTGTCCACCGACGCGTCCAGCAGATCGACGGCCGAACCGCGCGAATCATGCACGCGCACGAAGATTCCGGTGGGCAGTACGAAGAAGTGCACTTCATCGGCGTCGTAGCGGCGGGCCAGATCGTCGAGAATGCGCTGCACCTGATTGGTGGTCTCGCCCGAGGCGATGAGCGCGACGCCCATATGCCGCAGCAGATCCAGCAGATCGGCCGAGACGGGCGGCTCTTCGGGTTCGGGGGCGTCCTCGGCGGGCACCTCGGGTGCGCCGGCGCTGACCCGGCGCAGCCAGCGGTCCATGGAACCGGCGGCGCGGCGGGTGGCCCCGTAGAGGCGCCCGCTGCTGGGGCGCGGGGCCGGAGCGATGCGGTGCTGGGGTTGATGATTTTCGGGTTGCGGGTGGTCGGGGGTGTCCGAATCCATGCGCCTCCTTCCGCCCGTCCGAGTCGGCAACTTTCTGGCAAATTCACCCTAGCGCGCAACTAACCGACTGGTCGGTGGCGTGCGGGGTTTCGCCGCGACATCCACCTTGGGTAATCCGGTTCGCCTGGAACGACTCGTCTGCGAGCATTGGCGGTGTGACAGAACCGTCAATCCCGTCCCGGCCTACAAAGCCGGGGTATGCCTACCGGTTGCAGCGTCCATAACCTGAGTGCATGGATATCGACACGCGACTGCTGCGTTACTTCCTGGCGGTCGCGGACACCGAGTCCCTGCCGCTGGCGGCGCAGCGCCTGCATGTCGCCCAACCGGCCCTCGCCACCCAGATCAAACAGCTCGAACAGCAGCTCGGCGTGGAACTGTTCATCCGCTCCCGCGCCGGCTGGACCCTGACCGCCGCCGGAAAGGTCCTCGCCGACCGGGTTCCGGGACTGCTCGGCGCCTGGGACCACATCCTGCGCGATACCAAGAGCGATGCCAGCCGCGCCGCACGCGTACTGCGCCTGGGCTGCGTGCACAGCGCCGCCGACGGGCACATCCCGGAAATCATCCGCGTCTTCCACCGGCTGCACCCGGACTGGCAGGTCGACATCCACCAGGGCGGCTGGACCGATCCCACCGCCGGACTCGACGAGGGCGATGTGGACGTGGCGCTGCTGCGACTACCCTTCCCGGGGCAGGACGGCTACTACGTGCGCGAACTGTTCACCGAACCGCGCTGGATCGCGCTGCCCGACAACCATCCGCTCGCCGAACGCGAGGACATCGCCTTCCGCGAACTCTGGGATGAGCCCTACGTCGCCTCACCCGCGGAAACCGGCTGGTGGCGCGACTATTGGATGGGCCTGGACGCCAGACCCGCCGATACCGCCATCATCGGCGCCATCGCCCGCAGCACCGACGAATGGCTGCGCGCCATCGCCAACGGGTACGGCGTCAGCTTCACCCCCGCCTCCACCGCCGCCGCCAATGCCCATGCGGGCGTGGTGTTCCGGCCCGTGCACGGCATCGCGCAGACCCGGGTCGCACTGGTGTGGCCGGACGCCTCCGAAGCGGATCCCATTGTGCGGTACTTCATTCGGTGCTGCACCGACATCATGGGGCATCAGGCCGGCGACGGCCGCCGCACCTCATAGCAGCGCGGCCTGACCCAGGCGCAATTGCGCCGTCACCCGCGCGACCCGCTCGCCCAGCCGGGCGCAGGTGCGAATATCGGACTCGGACATGGCATTCGGCGGCAGATCGACATTCGTCTGCGCGCCCGCACCGAGCCAGAAACCCAGGCGATTCGAATCCTCCGGACTCGCGACGGTGGAATTCCAGCCCGCGGTCAAACCCAGATTCACCCAGTGCATGTGATGCTGTGCGGCGAATATCGACAGCGAGACGAGCGCATGCAGTTTGTCACCGCTCATCGCCCCGGAATTGGTGAAACCCGCCGCGACCTTGTCCCGCCAGCGGCCCTCGGAGCAGCGGCGCGAGGTGGCCTCGGCGAAGGTTTTGAACCCGGCCGACACATCGCCCAGGTAGGTGGGGCTGCCGAAGACGATGGCATCGGCCTCGTCCAGCGCCGACCAGTCCGCGTCGGTGATTCGGTCCACCGGCACCAGCCCGGTGGCCGCGCCCGCCGTGCGCGCACCGTCCGCCACCGCCTCGGCGAGTACTTCGGTATGTCCCCACCCCGAGTGATAGGCGACGACAAGGTGTACCGGGCTGTTGATTTCGCTGATGTTCATGATTTTCAGCCTGACCGGGGGTGAATTCGGCGTCCAATACCCGCATTCATAACCTGATGGAATGGACATCGATACGCGGCTGCTGCGCTACTTCGTCGCCGTCGCGGAAGAGGGCCACCTCACCCGGGCCGCCCAACGGCTCTATGTATCCCAGCCCGCGCTGACCAAACAGATCAAACAACTCGAAAACCAGCTCGGCGTAGCGCTTTTCACCCGATCGCGGACGGGAATGACGCTCACCGAACCCGGGCGGGTATTCGCCGAGCACGCACCGGAACTGCTGGCCGGCTGGGATCGCATGCTGCGCGCCACAAAGAGCGATGCCAGCCGGGCCGGGAAGGTGCTGCGGGTCGGGTTCATCGCCAGTGCCGCAAACGAATTCACGCCCGCCATCGTGGCGGCGTTCCGGCGTGCGCATCCGGACTGGCGGGTGGATATGCGACAGGTCGGCTGGACCGATCCCAGCGCCGGACTCGCCGACGGGGATGTGGACGCCGCACTGGTGCGACTGCCGTTCCCGGGTGACGATCGCTTCCGGGCGCGGGAACTGTTCACCGAACCGCGGTGGCTCGCGCTGCCCGCCGACCATCCGCTCGCCGCATCACCGGAAATCGAATTCCGGGAGATCTGGGATGAGCCGTTCGTCGCCTCACCACCGGAAAACGGCTGGTGGCGCGACTTCTGGATCGGCGCGGACGCCCGGCCCGCCAGCACCGCCGTCATCGGGGCCATCGCCCGCAATACCGATGAATGGCTCACCGCCATCGCCAACGGCTTCGGCCTCAGCTTCACCCCGGCCTCGTCGGCGCGCTACTACCCGCGCCCCGGCATCGTGTATCGGCCGGTGCGCGGCATCGGACCGAGCCGCGTCGCGGTCGCCTGGCCCGCCTCGGCCGAGACTCCGCCGCTGGTCAGCGATTTCATTCACTGCTGCGTCGAGGTATGTGGCGCTGGGCAGGATAGGTAACGCCGGGGATGTAGGGCTAGGTGGTTTCCAGGGCTGCCATGGCGGCGTTGTGGCCGCCTATGCCGCTCACGCCGCCGCCGCGGATCGCGCCCGCGCCGCAGAGCAGGATGTTGGGGTGGGCGGTGGAGACTCCCCAGCGAGCGGCGGGGGAGTCGCCGGAATTGGCTGGGAGATAGGGGAATTCGAGGTCGCGGTGGAAGATGTGGCCGCCGGGGAGGCCGATATCGCGTTCCAGGTCGACCGGGGATTTCGCTTCCAGGCAGGGGTTGCCGTCGCCGTCCAGGGCCAGGCAGTCGCGCAGTGGTTCGGCCAGGACCGCATCGAGCTGGGCCAGGGTGGCGTCGACCAGGCGTGCCTTCGTGCCCTCCGGGTCATCGGCGAAAAGCCTTGCGGGGGTGTGCAAACCGAAGAGGGTGAGGGTGTGTGCGCCCTGGGCGCGCAATTCCGGTGACAGGATCGAGGGGTCGGTCAGGGTGTGGCAGTAGATCTCGGCGGGCGGGGCGGAGGGGAGCTGTCCGGCAGCAGCCTCCCGATATGCCTGGGCGAGTTGGGAACTCGATTCGGCGATATGGAAGGTGCCCGCGAAGGCATCGGCCGGATCGACGGCGGTATCGCGGAGTTTCGGCAGGCGGCGCAGCAGCATATTGATTTTGAGCTGTGCGCCCTCGGGGCGTTCGGCGGATTCGCCGAGCAGTTTCGCCAGTTCATAGGGGGCGGCGTTCACCAGCACCTGCCGGGTGGCGACCACACCCGCCGTGCCGTCGCCCGAGGTGAAGGCCACTTCCGCTGTGCCGCCATCGGTTTCGATGCCGGTCACGGCGCAACCGGTGATGATCTCGGCCCCGGCGGCGCGCGCGGCCGTCGCGAGCGCGTCGGTCAGCGCGCCCATGCCGCCGACCGGCACATCCCAGTCGCCGGTGCCGCCGCCGATCACGTGATAGAGAAAGCAGCGATTCTGTAGCAGTGACGGATCATGCGCGTGGGTGAAGGTGCCGATCAGCGCATCGGTCAGCACCACGCCGCGCACGGTGTCGTCGGCGAATTCGCGCTCCACCCAGTCACCCAGCGGCCGTTCGAAAATCGACTCCCAGAGCGCGGAATCGTCCACGGTGCCGCGCATTTCGTCGCGGGTGGGCAGCGGTCGAGTCAGGGTCGGGAACACGCGCTGTGCGAGTGCCCCGGTGCGGGCGTAGAAGTCCTGCCAGGCCCGGAAGTCCTTGTCCGAGCCGGTGACTCGAACGAAGCTCTCCCGGGTCTGCGCCTCGGACCCGTTGTCCACCAGCAGCCCGCCCGAACCCACCGGCGTATACGATGAAATGCGCCGCTTCCGAGTCTCGAAGCGCAGCCCCAGTTCTCGCACGATCTGCTCCGGCAGCAGGCTCACCAGATACGAATACCGGGACAGCCGCGCGTCCACGCCCGGAAACACCCGCGACGAGACGGCCGCCCCGCCGGTGTGATCCTGTCGCTCCAGCACCACCACCGACCGCCCGGCCCGCGCCAGATACGCCGCCGCGACCAGCCCATTGTGGCCGCCACCGACCACCACCACGTCGTACCGTCCGCGCGCGGGGAACCCCGGAGCCGTCTCATCACCCATGAATCGACTCTAAGCCCGGCCACACCGGAATCCCCGTCGTCATCGCGGCCGAATATGCGCCGGGATGACGCGAGGTCAGCGAGCCGCCATATCCAACGCCGCGAGGTGGCTGAACAGGACCGATGCGCCGATCGGGTTGCCGCCGCCCGGGTAGGTGGTGCCGCTGGGGGCGGCCATGGTGTTGCCCGCCGCGTAGAGGCCGGGGATGGGGGTGTCGTCGGCGGTGAGTACCCGGCCGACGGTGTCGGTGCGCAGACCGCCCTTGGTGCCCAGGTCCGAGATACCGAAGGCGGCGGCGTGGAACGGGCCCTTCACGATCGGGGCCAGGGGCGATTCGCCGTTGGAGAAGGCACGGTCGTACGCCTCGTCGCCGCGGCCGAAGTCCGGGTCCGTCCCGGCGGCGGCCTGTTCGTTGAAGCGGGCGACCGTGGCCGCCAGCGCGTCACTCGGCACGCCGATCTTCGCGGCCAGTTCCTCCAGCGTGTCGGCGGTGTGCCAGAGTCCGGCCTCGACGTACTTCTCGCGCTCGACCATCGGCACATTGCTGGCCTTGATGGGCGGTACGCCCGCATCGGCGTCGTCGTAGATCATCCAGAACGGCAGTGTCACCGTTCCGGCGTCCATCGCCTCGATGATGTCCCGGCCCAGCCGGTCGTACGGTGCGGATTCGTTCACGAACCGTTCGCCGCTCTGGTTCACGAACACACCACCGGTGAACCAGAGCGCGAACGCGGCCCGCCCGTCCGGGTGGATCAGGCCCGGCGACCACCACGCCTGATCCATCAGATCGGTGTCCGCGCCCGCCGCGATACCGGCCTCATGCGCCTTACCGACATTTCCCCACGGCCCCATGGTGTCTCGCGCGACACCCGGTACGCCGAAGCGCTGCCGCAGTTCGTCATTGCCCTCGAAACCGCCCGCCGCCAACAGGACTCCCTTGCGGGTGCGGATCGCGGTGCGCTCCCCGTCCTGATCGACGATCGCGCCGACCACCGCGCCGTCCTCGACGACCAGCTCCACCAGCGCGGTGTTCAAACGCAGGGAAGCGTTGGGGTACTTGGCCATTGCCAGCAGGAACCGGCCCACCAGCGCACGGCCGCCGATCAGATAGTCCGGCTGCGGTTCACCATTGCGGTCGGTGCCCAGCGGTCCGCGAATGGACGCGCTCAGCTCACCGAGCTTCTTGGCGGCCAGCGGCTTGGGGATGATGTGCCGCTTACCGTCGAGCCGCGCCTTGGGCGCCTTGCCGTAGTAATCCGGCCACGGGAACATCTGGAACGCGATGCTCTCATCGCTCTCCAGATACTCGATCACCTTCGCGCCGCCGCGCACATACGCTTCCTGCAATTCGGCGGGTGTGCGATCGCCGACCACGGCCCGGTAGTAGGTGAGCGCATCCTCGAGCGTGTCATCCACACCCTCGCGCTGGAGTACCGGATTGCACGGGAACCACACACCGCCGCCACCCGAATACGAGGTGGTGCCGCCGAATTTCTCGGTGGCCTCCACCAGCAGCACCGTCAGTCCCTCGCGCGCCGCCGTATACGCCCCGGCCAGGCCGCCGCCCGAACCGGCGACCAGCACATCGACCTCATTGTCCCAGTACGTCACCACAACTCCCTGTTCTCGCCTACGCCCGACGGTAGGGCGCGGCCGCGAGCCTCGCACAGGAATGTCCCGATGGCCAGGAATCAGGCGGCGGCCCAGGGCAGCAGCACGATCTTGCCGCGCACCCGCCCGGATTCACTGAGCCGATGCGCCTCGGCGGCATCGGCCAGGGACATGACGCGCTCGACCTCGCCGCGCAGCGCGCCCTGTTCGAGCAGGGGTGTGAGCGCGCGCAGATCCGCGCCGGACGGGGCGACGTAGTGCCGGTGGAATCGCGGATCGTCGAGCACGCCGTCGCGCTGGGCGTCGATGAGACGACCCTCCGGGGTCAGGATGGTCAGCGACCGGTCACCGTACTCACCGCCGACGAGATCGAACACCACATCCACCGGCGGCGTCACCGTGGTGAAATCGGCTGTCCGGTAATCGATCACCTCATCCGCGCCGAGCGACCGCAGGAACTCGTGATTCGCGGCCCGGGCCGTACCGATCACGTACGCGCCATGATGTTTCGCGATCTGCACCGCCAGATGCCCGACACCACCGGCGGCCGCGTGGATCAAAACGCGTTGTCCCGGTGCGATTTTCGCCAATGCCTGCCATGCGGTGAGCGCCGCGGTCGGCAGCGCCGCGGCGGCGGTGTGCGTCAGGTTCGCGGGTTTGGGCGCGAGGTGGTCGGCCGGGGTGACCACATATTCGGCGTAGGTGCCCGAACGGCTCAGCGCCATACCGAAAACCTCATCGCCGATATTGAAATCGGTTACCCCGGCACCGATTTCGGCGACCGTACCGGATACGTCGAAACCCAGCGTGAACGGCGGCGGACCCAGCACGTCGATGCTGCCGTTGCGGAGCTTCCAGTCCGCCGCGTTCACCGAGGTGGCGGCAACGCGCACCAGGACCTCGCCCGCACCGGGAGCAGGCCGTTCGACCTCTACGGTCTCCAGTACTTCCGGTCCGCCGACTGTGTTCTGACTGATCGCTTTCATGGTTACGATTCTTCGGCCGGTAGTATCTTCTGGGAAGAAGGCACTAAATAGATCCCGAGGTACCCGATGGATACCGTCTTCGACGTGGAAGAATCCACCAACCTGGTGGAGGACTATCTCAAACGCTGTCCGGCACGTGATGTGCTGGCGGTGCTGGCCGACAAATGGGTGCTGCTGGTACTGGGCGTACTGCGCGCGAACGACGGCCCGATCCGCTTCAACGAACTACGCCGCCGCCTCGACGGCATCACCCAGAAGGTGCTCACCCGCACCCTGCGCGATCTGGAACGCGACGGACTCGTGCGCCGCGCGGTCTACCCCACCGTGCCGCCGCGGGTCGAATACTCACTCACCCCGATCGGGGCCGACCTCGGGCGGCTCACGCATGCCATGGGGCAGTGGGCGCTGGCGCACGTGGACGAAATCACCAGCGCCCGAGCCGAATTCGACGAACGCGCGGCGCGCCCGGTGGAACCGATCAGTTCTTGACGGCCAGCAGATAGCCCTGCGGGGTGCGCTCATCCTCGCGGGCGGTCCGGGACATGCGCGCGGTCACGGTGAAACCGAGCTCCTCCAGGGTCGCGGCGAGCGTATCGGGAGCCCAGCGGTAGGACGTGGTGACCTTGTGGTCGTACTCCTGGATGCCGCGCGAATCATCGGCGGCCTGGAAACCGAACAGGGCGTGACCGCCCGGGCGCAGCACGCGCGCGAATTCGCCCAGCAGCGCCGGGATTCGGTGCGGCGGAGTGTGAATGATGGAGTACCAGGCCACGATTCCGCTCAACGACGCATCGGTGAGATCCAGGTTCTCCATGGAACCGATCTCGAACCGCAGATGCGGCAGCGCGGATTGCGCGCGGGCGATCATCTCGGGGGATAGGTCCAGGCCGAAGACATTGAGCCCCAGCACATCCAGATAGCGCGCGGCCCGGCCCGGACCGCAACCCAGATCCGCGATCAACCCCGGCTCGGCATCGGCGGCGCGCACCGAGGCGGCGAACATATCCAGCATGGCCCGATCGAAGGGATTCTCCTCGATGCCCTCCCGGAAAGTGTTCGTGTACAGCTCCGCTACCTCGTCATAGCTTTCTCTGGTAACCCGGACATCGTCGATCTCGGTGGTCATGGCTCAAACTCTATGGCCGCGCACGGTCAGAAGCCGGTAGCCCCCGTCGACGGGGTGCGCAGATCGTGATCTTCCGTGCCCGACCGCACCCGCAATACCGTGTACGGACCCATTCGGGTGCGCAGCGGCCACAGCGCGAACTCCACGAAATGCCGGAAGTCGCGGTACAGCGCGGGGCGATAGAGGCCGCACCGCCATACCGGGCGCGCCGCCTCGGGACGCTGCCAGCCGTTCGCGCGCATCAGGCCGGTGATGCGCGGATGCAGGCCCAGCCCGGCCTCGGCGTCCAGGCTCACCCGCAGACCGTCCGCGTCGCGGTGGAAATGCGCGGTGCCGCGATCACCGGCATCGACGGTGGCCTCGGCGTTCTCGGGCAGATCCGCGACCACCACGGCGAGATCGTCGAAGAACTGCCGCCATTCGCGTTCGGCGGCGCGGCGGGCCGTCTGCTGCTGTTCGATGATCAACTGGCGGCCGCGTTCGGCCGGATTCACCAGGTACAGCTCGACCGTATTCTCGTCCGGCACAATGCCTATGGCCAGATTCTTCGATGCCCACACCGGGCCGTGCGCATGCCGGAGCGTGCCGTGCACGGGTGCGCCCAATTCCGCGCGCAGACCCTCCACCGCGCGAGTCACCGCCGCCGTCAACTGGTCTCGCACCTCGGCGGGCGGACCCTCCTCGTACAGCTGGGATTCGATGCTGTCGCTGAGGGTGATGCACACCGCCTCCAGGCGGTCGCCGCCGTAGCAATAGCGAGCGCGCGAATGATCGATCCGCAGTTCGGTTTTCGCGTGCACCACCCGATCCGACGGACCGGGATCGCCCTCCAGCCGCCAGCCCAGGCGCTCGGTGAACGCGGCGATATCCGCGCGCGACCACGACCAGTCGAAATCCTTTGCCGCACGCGCTATTTCGATACCGCCGGGCACATCAACGCGCAGCGGGCCGATATCGAAACCGTATGGGGCGTTGCTGCGCAGGAATTCCGCGCGCTGTGTGCGCGCGGTCGCGTGCGGAGGAATGCCGAGCGGGGCGACATCGAGATCCTCGCCGCCCTCCACCCAGGCGTCCGCCACCAGATCCGTCACCGCGCGCACCTCCAGAATGCGCAGCGCCTGCACGGTATCGGCCGCGAAATGACTGACGGCGGTACGCCCGGCATTGCGCGGCAGGGTGCGCCACCAGTTCGCGTCCTCGGAGGGCTTCCAGCCCTGCGCCATCAGCTGATCGTCCACCTCGACGCCGTATCGCCAAGTGGGATCGATGAATTCGCTGCGACTGAGCTCACTGGTGAACTCACCCGGCTCCACCGCGAATTGCACGTAGCGACCACCGGGCGCGGTCACCACCATGCGCGCGTCCGTGGCAAGCGACTCCAGATATTCGGCCAGATCCTCGGTGAAGCGGCCCCAGCCGCCCAGACCCGCACGCCTGCGCGCACCGTCATGCCGCTTATCCATCCAGAAGCGCTGATCGAGCGGATTCACCAGCATCAGATCCACGGTTTCCGGGCCGATCGTCAAGCCCACCAGCAGATTCGGGAAAACCCAGGACGGTCCCTCATCCGGCCCCGCACCCGATTCGGGCTCACCCCACACCTCGGCGAACGCGGCGCGCACCCGGGCCAGCGCGTCATCGAGCAGATCCCGATGCGCGGTCGCGGGACAGTCCGAGACCGGCACCCGCACGTACTGGAGCCGCCGCCCACTGCCCCAGAACATGGCCGAATCCCACCAGATATTCAGGCCGGTCCGGGAGAACACCGCACCGCGGCGCATGGTGCCCACCGGCTCCGGGGTATCCCACCCCACCCGGCGCGCGAAACTCCGGACATCGGTGGCATCCCAGCCCCAGACGAACCGCACTGCGGCCCGGACGATCTCGATAGCGCCCGCACTGTCCACCCGAACCTCGAAACCCACGTGGCGACAGTAGCCCCGACAGGTCCGTGCTTACCACGTGATCGCCAGGTACCGTCGGGCCAATGCGCACGGGAACCAGACTGCTCGGAATGGTCGTCGCAACCGGCCTCGCACTGACCGCCTGCTCCGGCGATAAAACCGCCGACCACATGCAGGACGCGGCCGGCGGGTTCGCCGATGCGCTCAGCCGCGACGACGTCACCGCCGCGGCCGCCGCCACCACCGACGGCAAAAAGGCCACCGACACCCTCACCGGGCTCTACGACGCACTCGGCAAGGATGTGAAATTCCAGGTCGGCAAGGTCGAGAAGACCGACAGCGGCGGAACTTTCACCCTCACCGGCACCTGGAAACTCGGGAAAGACGGCCACAACACGTGGACGTACACCACCAACGGACAGCTCGACGATACGAGCGACGGGTGGAAAATC
This sequence comes from Nocardia sp. NPDC056000, assembly GCF_042269265.1. Taxonomy (NCBI): domain Bacteria; kingdom Bacillati; phylum Actinomycetota; class Actinomycetes; order Mycobacteriales; family Nocardiaceae; genus Nocardia; species Nocardia sp. NPDC056000. The sequence continues at coordinate 87,588 of NZ_JBHJXS010000017.1, forward strand.
CACTGGAATCCGGCCACCGTGGCACCCGGGCTGGATATCGGGCCGCTGTCCTACAGCGCCGTGGATCCCGCGCCCGCCGCGCGCATACTCGACAGCACCGGCGCGGAATTCATGACACAGCAGGTCGTCACCCTCGTGAACCTGTCACCCGGGGTGGACACCGCGGCCGTCGCGGCGCTGCTGCAACCGGTCGCCGCCGATATCACCGCGGCCTCGCTGAATACCGAACTCGCAGGTGCGCAGGGCAAATCGATCACGGCCGTCACCCTGCGCGCGGCCGATATCGCGCCGATTCAAGATGCGCTGGCCGCACTGCCGAATGTCACACTGGCACCGCAGAATCGGCTGCTGACCACCGACAAGGCCCTCACCTCACCATCCTGGTCCGGGCTCAGCGACCTCTGGCAGCAGGAGAACGACGCCGCCGCGGGCTGGGCGGTCCGGGCGCGCGGGACCGACGGGACACAGCGGGTCGGCGGACAGGACGCCAAGCCGGTCAATGACATTCGCACCACCCTGGACCCGGCGCTACTGCGCGCCGCCGAAGGCGCGCTCGCCCCGATCCCGCAGGCCGCGACCATCGTGGCACTGCAACCGTCCACCGGCGACGTGCTCGCCATCGCGCAGAACGCGCCCGCCGACGCCCAGGGACCGATCGGACTCACCGGGCTCTACCCGCCCGGCTCCACCTTCAAAACGGTGACCGTCTCGGCCGCACTGCAATCGGGCGCCGTCACCCCCGACACCGTGCTGCCCTGCCCGGGCACCGAGAACATCGAAGGACGGCAGATCCCCAACGACAACAACTTCGACCTCGGCAGGGTGCCGCTGCACACGGCCTTCGCCAAATCCTGCAACACCACCATGGGACGGCTCGCGGTGAACCTGCCGCCCGACGGACTCACCGATGCCGCGAACCAATTGGGCCTCGGCATCGACTATGTGACGCCCGCGCTGACCACCGTCACCGGCAAGGTGCCCGCCGCCGACACCTCCGCGCTGCGCGTGGAAGAGGGCATCGGACAGGGCAAGGTCACCGCCACCCCCTTCGGCATGGCACTGGTCGCCGCCGCGCTCGCACACGGATCGCCGCCGAATCCGGTGCTGGTGCAAGGCCGTCCCGGCACCCCCGACCACGCCGCCGCACCACTGCCCGCGGGCATCGCGGACCAGATCAAAACCATGATGCGCGAGACCGTCACCTCCGGCACCGCCACCCAGCTGGCGGACATCCCCGGACTGCTCGGCAAGACCGGAACCGCCGAATTCATCGACGACAAACACGCGCACGGCTGGTTCGTCGGAATCTCCGGCGATCTCGCGTTCGCGGTGTTCATCAATGACGCCGGATCATCCACCCCGGCGGTCGACGCGGCGGGCCGGATGCTGCGCGCGCACTGACCGCTAGCTGCATAAACGGTAGCCGCAGTAACGATTCCCTTCCCCATTCCGACGTCCCCGGTGAATCACGGCCCGTCGGGGGGCCTATCCATCCACCGGAATGGGAATGGGAACCGGGACATTGGCTCTTCGAACTTATTTTGCGCGCATTCGATCGTTCCTCGGAAAGAACCGCCGCACCGCGATACCCGTTGCGGCACTCGCCGCACTCGGGCTGGTCGCGGCCATCGCGGCCTCCTGGGGTATCACCTCGAAGCCGGGCACCACCGAGACGCAGCTCACCTCATCGGTCATGGACTGCCATGACATGGTGACCATTTCGGTGGCCGGACGCAACGACACCCCGGTCTCGGGCACCACCGCCATGCTGGTCGACCGCAACGGCAACGAACTGCCCGCCGCGCTGTCCGGAGACCACAAGAGCGAATGGCTGGACCCGGTCGTGAACGCGGGCAGCAATGCCGTCGGCTCCGATTCCAACGCGGCCATCTACATCGCCTACCCCGCCAACCTGAACTCGGAAGAGGCCGCCGTCACCGCCGGCGTCGCCAACACCGAGAAGGTCATGCGCGAGATCTCCTCGGTCTGCCCGAACACCAAGTACTCCATCGTCGGCTACAGCGAAGGCTCGGACGTGGTCCGCCGCGTCGCCATGCAGATCGGCAACTCGCAGACCGATATCGACCCGGACAAGGTGCTCGGCGTCGTCATCCTCGCCGACCCGGGCCGCAAGGCGGGCGACGGCACCTTCATCGGCGCCCAGGACCCCAACCACCCGGACAACTTCGACACCAACTACGGCGGCAAGGGCGCGGGCGGTCAGGGCGCACTGCCCGACACCGGCGGCGACTTCGGCAAACTGAACGGCAAGATCGCCTCCTTCTGCTCCGACGGCGACCTCACCTGCTCTGCGCCGCAGAACATTTCGCTGCTGCAGCTGGCCATCAACGTCGGGCGTCAGATCAATGTGGACTCGCTGCAGAATGACGGCCTCACGCCCGCGACCGGTCAGGACGTCGCCGTCAAACTCGGTGATATCGCGCTCAAGGCGTTCCAGTACATCGGCAACAACCCGAACTGGATGAAGAGCGACGAAACCTTCCTGCAGGTGCTGCTCAAGGTCTCCGCCCCCACCTACAAGCCCGGCGCCGCCGCGGTCACCGCCGGACCCGTCTCCGCCGGGGACAGCGTCGCCACCAACGACATGTCGCCGCTGGCCTACCTGCCGCAGAAGGTCTTCAACGAGATCGTCGGCCTGATCGTCACCAACACCAACACGATCCCCGTCATCCTCAGCGATCCGTACCAGCAGACCCTCGGCCCCGACCACACCGGTCACCACTTCGACTACTGGAAAGACGCCGACCAGGCCAACGGCAAACCCCTCACCTCCGCCGAATACGCCGCCGCCTGGCTCACCCACCTGGCCCAGCAGGCCCAGAAGGGCGAACCGGTGACCACCGCCGCCAAGCCCGAACCGGCAGACCTCGCCGCCGCCTACAAGGCCGCCAAGCCCACCGTCGAATCCGCCTCCACCACAACAACTTCCCCGACCAAGGCCTCGGGCACCACCACCCCCGGCTCAACCACCCCGGCCACCACAACACCGGGCACCACAACCCCGGGCACAACCACCCCCGCCCCGGTGACAACCACGCCCACCACCCCGGCTCCGACCACCGTCGCCCCGACGACCACGGATTCCGTACTGGCCCAGGCCCCCGTCACCACCACCCCACCCGCAACCACGGTGCCGCCCACCACAACCACCACTGCTCCACCGACCACCACGGTCACCACCACCCCCAACCGGTAACCCAAAACCCTTACCGGACAACCGAATACGCCAACGCCCTCCCCGTAATCCAATTGCGGGGAGGGCGTTAACGTCTACTGGTCAGAACTATTGGATGGCTTCGACGAATCATGAGTCGAAATGCCCTGTGCCACTAAGTTGTGTGTACCCAGCACCTCAACCTCGAAGACGTCCTGTTCGCCATCGCTCGTGATCTCGACAATTCGATCCCAGAAGACGTCACTGGTCGCGAACATCTCGAGTTCGGCGTCGTCGAGAATCGCAGCGGCCCGCGCCAGACGCCCTCGGCTCGGTGCTGCCTTCCACATTGCGGAGCCGCAGAATTTTGATCCCATCGAGGCTTGGAAGGCGCGAAGTGGAAGCTGCCGATCTGCGAGGAGAGCGCGGACCCGAGTCCAGATTTCGTTTGGAATCGTATCCACGTTGGTATTGCGAACGAGGGGTTCCAGCTCAGCGAGGGTCGCGTTCGCTGCGATGCCACGAGCCCCGTGCACGCCTATGTCGCGAAGGAAGAGCGTTTGATTATCGGCACCGTCTATCGAGAGATGCCAGCAATCACGGTAGCCCGACTTCAAGACTCGTTTGATCCGCCCATGGATGTTATGCCGAAGCAGTAGATGCGTGACATCGTCGATCAGTTGACGGCTGGTAGAGGCGTAGTAGACGTGAGCTTGGCGGCCCTTGGTGTCCCAGCGGACAGAACCGTCGGTCGCCCAGAGATGGCGGAGGAAGAGCGCGGTTTGATCGTCGGAAAGGGAGAAAATGCGCGCGGGAACGAACTTCTCGTAACTCCTCAGCCCGAACAATCCGAGCTCATCGAGCCACAGGGCAATCGGATTACGGATTCCTCTCGCGAGGCGAAAGGGAGCGGGAAGCCGCAGGGTTGTTACTCGCGCGGCCGCGTATTCATCGCGAACGGCGGTAACGCCGAAGTGGATGGCGGCAGTACTCACCGCGGCGAGGTTCTCCTCGTCGATGCTTGCGTAGCGGATCGGCTGTCGTTTGACGCAGGATCCATCACCGATCATGTGCGCTAACAGGATCACTTCGGCATCTGGCATCGTCTCGGACTTCGATGGTGCGGAAATGCGGCGCGGGATAGCAATGCGAGCGTCGATCCCAAGGCTTGCGAGCGGGACCCAGCCGCCTACGGTCAGGAAGGCTTGTCGGCCAGTAGCTTCCAGCTCGCGGCCAGAGGCAAGTCGGACGCGGAAGACGTCTCCACGACCGCTTGGCAGCACTCGCACCATCGGGCGGGACGTCATACGCATACGTTCATCAAGTGACCAGACGGGTATGTGTCCAACGCTGGTTGACAGGCTGTGCAGCGTGACCTCATGGCCAGTGTCGGCGCGCAGTATCCGCGTCGATTTCGGCAAAGCTCCCATTCTGTAAAAAGGTGTCGAATGCATCAGTATCCCCCTGTATGCGGCAGTAATTGAATCAATTATTGCGCAGTATGGGAATTCTCGAGGCTAGAATCGAAAATATGTTCGATTAGCCTCGGGCCATATCGACAAACCTGCTGAGATGCAACTGGTGCGCAACGGTAATGGTTGCGGTAGGACCATTTCGATGCTTACCGACAATGAGGTCTGCCTCGCCCCCTCGGGGGTCATCTCTTTCAAATGCATCGGGCCGATGAAGAAGAATTACCATGTCGGCATCTTGTTCTAGCGAACCACTCTCGCGAAGGTCAGACACCATTGGTCGCTTATCGGTTCGCTGTTCCGGACCACGGTTCAGCTGACTGATAGCGATAACCGGGACTTCCAATTCCTTGGCCATCAGTTTGAGGCTTCGGGAGAAATCCGAGACTTCTTGCTGGCGCGATTCCACCTTTTTGCCGGAGCTCATCAGCTGGAGGTAGTCGACCACGATGAGGCGCAGGTCGTGACGCTGTTTCAGGCGGCGGGCCTTGGCGCGGATTTCCATCATAGTGAGGTTCGGGGAGTCGTCCACGAATAGTGGAGCCTCGCTGATTTCACTCATGCGGCGGGCGAGGCGAGTCCAGTCGTCATCGCTCATGCGACCCGATCGCATATCGCCGAGTTTGATTTTCGCTTCGGCGGATAGGAGGCGCATGACGATTTCGGTGCGGCTCATTTCCAGGGAGAAGATGACGCTCGCCATTCCATGCTTGATGGAGCAGCTGCGCATGAAATCCATTCCCAGGGTCGATTTGCCGACACCGGGTCGGGCCGCGACGATGATCATCTGGCCGGCGTGCAGGCCGTTGGTCAGTTCGTCCAATTCGGTGAAGCCGGTGGGGACGCCCAGGGAAATGCCGCCGCGGCTGGCGATGGAGTCGATTTCGTCCATTGTTGGCTGCAACAGCTCTTCAAGAGGGAGGAAGTCTTCGCTGGAGCGGCGTTCGGTTACTTCGTAGAGTTCGGCTTGGGCGCGGTCCACGACCTCGGCTACGTCTTGGCCGTCGGCGCCCGCGTAGCCGTATTGGACGATGCGGGTGCCCGCTTCGACGAGGCGGCGCAGGACGGACTTCTCGGCGACGATTTCGGCGTAGTAGCCGGCGTTGGCGGCGGTGGGGACCGTTTGGGTCAGGGTGACCAGGTACGGGGGGCCGCCGATGCGTTTGAGCTCGCCACGGCGGTCGAGGGTGGCGGAAACGGTGACCGGGTCGGCGGGTTCGCCGCGGCTGTAGAGGTCCAGGATGGCGTCGTAGACGGCCTGGTGCGCGGGGCGGTAGAAGTCGCCGGGGCGAATGACCTCGATGACGTCGGCGATGGCGTCCTTGGACAGCAGCATGCCGCCCAGGACGGACTGCTCGGCGGCCATATCGTGCGGGGGCTGGCGGCCGAAATCCTCACCGGGGGCTTCGCGGTACTCGGAGGGTCCATTATCGTCGTGGCCGCGATCGTCGATGACTGCCATCTCGACCGTCCTCTCTCCTCCGGCCCGGATTCGACATCCCTCACCGTTCTACGCCTGCATACCGACAGATTCGGGCTGCCACGCGGCGGGCGAACGCGCGTGGTGATGAGGACAACGATGCGAACCTAGGCGACCGAACAGGTACTCGCCAAACCGACCTGTGGATACACCTGTGGATAAAGTGGGTGTTGTTCACCAACCGTTGTGCACCCCCTGTGGATTACTTGGGGACAACAGTCGGCGGGATCGTACAACCGCCAGGTAGTGGTCTATTTCTCACTGTCGGCAACTGTGGATCAAAACGTTCCGGCGTGTCGCTGGACGTCCACCTTCGGGCGTGTTCGGTGAACAGCGGCGAACCAGTTTGTGACCCGTCACACAAAGCGGAAGGTTGGTTTGTTCAACCATCCACAAGCCGACACACAGCGATGCGCAGAAAAGAATCGGAGACCGCCCTCGCACCCGGAAGTACGAAGGCGGCCTCCGTTCTGACGCCGAAATTACTCGGCGGCGTTGACCTGCAGGTCGAACTTGGCAGCCACATCGGGGTGCAGGTGCACCACGACGTTGTGCTTGCCGGTGCTCTTGATGTGAGCCTTCGGCAGCTCGATGCTGCGCTTGTCCACAACCGGACCGCCGGCGGCCTTGATGGCGCCCGCGACGTCGGCGGTGGTGACCGAACCGAACAGCTTGCCGGTGCCCGCGGTCTTGACGGACAGCGCCACGCCGGTCAGGCCCTCGAGGGCCTGCTTCAGCTCGTTGGCGTGATCCAGGTCGCGCACCTTGCGCGCGTCCTGGGCACGACGGATGCCGGCAACCTGCTTCTCGGCGCCACGGGTGGCGACGATCGCCAGGCCGCGGGGCAGCAGGAAGTTACGGCCGTAACCGTCCTTGACCTCAACGGTGTCGCCGGGCGCACCGAGGTGATCCACATCAGCAGTAAGGATCAACTTCATTGCTGTGTCTTCCCTTCTCAGCGAGCCGTGGAGACGTAAGGCAGCAGTGCCACCTCACGAGAGTTCTTGACGGCAACGGCGACGTCGCGCTGATGCTGCACGCAGTTACCGGTCACCCGGCGCGCGCGGATCTTGCCGCGATCGGACACGTACTTGCGCAGCAGCGCGGTGTCCTTGTAGTCGATGTTGACGGTGCCGGTCTTGGCTTCTTTGCAGAATGCGCAAGCCTTCTTCTTCAGCACCTTCTCGCGTGCCGGTGCTTTGGCCATGGGTTTTACTCCGTAATTCTGGGGGAGCTCTCAGGCTCCCTGCGAAAGCCGTTGTCTAGAACGGCGGTTCATCGTCCATCTGCTGCCCGCCCCCGAAGGAGCCGGCCGCGGGCGCACTGCCCCACGGGTCGTCGCCGGCACTCTGGCCGCCACGACCTCCGCCACCACCACTGCTGCCACCGCCGGAGAAACCGCCACCGCCTTGGCCGCCACCCTGACCGCCGCCGCCCGAGAAGCCTCCGCCGCCACCGCCACGGGTGGTTTTGTTGATCTTCGCGGTCGCGTACTTCAGGGAGGGACCGACCTCTTCGACCTCGAGCTCGACCACTGTGCGCTTCTCACCCTCGCGGGTTTCATAGGAGCGCTGCTTCAGTCGTCCGCTCACGATCACCCGAGATCCACGGGTCAGGCTCTCGGCGACATTCTCCGCAGCTTCTCGCCAGATGTTGCAGCGCAGGAAAAGCGCTTCGCCGTCTTTCCATTCATTGGTATTACGGTCGAACACACGGGGAGTCGACGCGACCGTGAAGTTCGCGACGGCCGCACCCGCGGGCGTGAATCGAAGCTCGGGGTCAGCCGTCAAGTTTCCGATGACGGTGATGACCGTGTCGCCTGCTGCCATGGTTCCTCCTGCTATCCGGTGCAGTCCGCAGTGCACTCGCCTGTTGCGCTCAGCCTAGAGACACAGACCGACGCATTGTGAGTGCACATGCGGGAGGGCAGGACCTACTTCTTGCCGAGGCGCAGCACCTTGGTGCGCAGCACCGACTCGTTCAGTCCCAGCTGGCGATCGAGCTCGCTGACCGTGGCGGACTCGGCGGTCAGCTTGACCACCGCGTAGATGCCTTCGGCCTGCTTGGCGATCTCGTAAGCGAGACGACGCTTGCCCCAGATGTCGACGTTGTCGACCTTGCCGCCTTCTGAACCAACCACGCCGAGCATGGTGTTCAGGTTCGGGCCAACGGTGCGCTCGTCCAGACTCGGATCGAGGATAACCATCACTTCATAATGACGCACGGACCTCATCACCTCCTATGGGCTTAAACGGCCACGGACGATCCGTGGCAGGAGGGTTCGTTGCGTCAGCAACCCGCCAAGGCTACATGAGCGGCTGTGAGCAGCGAAATCGGGCCCGGACAAGGGTTTGCCGGGCCGGAACCCGGCCGAGCCGCTTAGGGTGGTGGCCATGTTGAACCGACCCGTCGGCAATGAGCCGGTCGCCGACCGCGCGGTCGGCGACCGTTCATCGATGGGGTTGATCGCCGTACTGGTGTGCGCGGTCACACTTTTGGTGGCCTACTTCAACAAGGCGCGCTGTGCGGGCGCGCCGTTCAATGAATTCGGCCGCAGCACCATCTTCGATTCGGTCAAGGATTCGAACGTCTGTTACTCGGACATCCAGTTCCTGTGGCTGGGCCGCGATATCAACGAGCACATCTTCCCGTACCTGACCGGCGGCATCACCCCGGACGGCGCGCTCACCGGCGGTGCGGTCGAATATCCGGTCCTGAGTGGGCTTTTCATGTGGCTGGGCGCGATCGGCGCGCACGATGACGCGGCGTTCCTGCTGCATTCGGCGCTGCTGCTGGCGCCGTTCGCGCTGTTGACCGCGTACATGCTGGGCCGGATGGGCGGGCGCGCGGCGCTGCTGTGGGCGGCCGGTCCGCCGCTGATCCTGTACGCGTTCCATAACTGGGAACTGCCGGTGGTGTGCACGGCGGTCGGCGCGGCCTACATCGTGTCCACGATGACGCGATATTCGTTGCGGGCGCGCGGAATCGCCGCCGCGGTACTGCTGGGCATCGGGTTCTGCCTGAAGCTGTATCCGGGAATCTTCGTGCTGCCCTTGCTTTTATACGTGCTGGTCGGTGAGCCGCGGCCGGGTGAGGACGCGCGGGTGCCGCGCCGCTTCGATGTGCGCGGCGCACTGCTGGTGGCGGGGACCGCGATCGTGACCGTGATCGCGGTGAATCTGCCGTTCGCGCTGGCCGGTTATGAGGGCTGGCGGGCGTCGATCACCTTCCAGCAGTTGCGGCAGGCCGATATCACCACGAATTCGATCTGGTACTGGGGTCTGCGCCCGGTGTTCGGCAATACCGCCGCCGATGAGGCCAACTTCCAGGATGTGGTGTCGGCGGCGTCTCCACTGCTGATCGTGCTGGCGTTCGCGGTGGCGGGCTGGCTGGGCTGGCGGCGTTTCGCGGTCACCGGGCTGTACCCGTGGATCGGGGTGAGCGGGGCCATGCTGTGCGGATTCCTGCTGTTCCACAAGGTGCATTCACCGCAGTACACGCTGTGGCTGATTCCGTTCCTGGTGCTGCTGGAGGTGCCGTGGACGCTGGTGGGGGTGTATCTGCTGGCCGATGCCGCGATCGGGATCGGGGTGTTCCGGTACTTCTACGCGCTGGGTTCCGGGCACGCGCCCGAGCTGGCCGAGAATGTGGTGCAATTCGGGGTGTGGGGCCGGGCGGTGTTGCTGCTGGTGTTCTTCTTCCTGTTCATCAAGGCCCGCCCGCGCGTAAGGGACAGTGCGGCAACGCGATTCGAGGAGAATCCGGCGCCGGTGCTGGCGTACTCGGCACTCTGAGCGTCTAATGCGCTGCCGCGGTATCGGTTTCGGTGCCGCGGGCGCGAAAGGCCGCGCTCTTGGCGCGATTTCCGCACACGGTCATATCGCACCAGCGCCGCGATCCGGCGCGTGAGGTGTCGACGTAGAGGCGGGTGCAGTCCGCGCGCCCGCATTCGCGGACCCGGTTCCGGTCCGCGCCGCCGACCAGTTCGATGGCCGAGCGTGCGATCGCGGCGAGCACGGATTCGCTTGTGCCGCTGCGCTGTACGCCCCCGGCGGCCGTGAGTTCGACGCCGGGCAGCGGGCCGCGCGCGATGTCGTTGACGAGTCGCCGGTCGGCGTCGTCGATCGGCGCGCCGTCGATGACGGCCAGGGTCATGCGCCAGGTGGCTTCGCGCAGTGCGGTGGCGCGCTCGAGTTCGGCGGCGTCGGCGGTCGGCGCGCTGTCCAGCAGTTCGGCCGCGACGGCCCATGCGCCCAGGTCGTCCGGTGTTTCGAGGAGGTCCTCGAACCGGGCGCGCCGGGCTTTGACGGTGCCGATGAAGTCCAGTGCCAGATTGCCGCTGACGAAGGTGAACATGTCTTTCACAATAACCCCCTTGACAGGTTACTGCTAGCGGGTGAAGTCTGATAACCGTCTTAAGGGGTTACGCCGACGGGAGATGGCCATGCCGGACCGATTCATGAACGGGGTCGTACAGCCGCTGTTCGTCCTCATGTGGAGCAGCGCGTTCATCGTCGGAATCATCGGCGTTGGCGCGGCCCCGCCGATGGTGGTGCTGCTCGGCCGCTATGCCATCGCCGGACCGCTGCTGCTGCTGTACGGCCTTGCGGTACGCGCCGTCTGGCCGCGCGGACGGCAGCTGCGGCACGTCATGATCGCCGGTCTGCTCATGCAGATCGTGCAGTTCGGCGCCTTCTATACCGCCATGGGCGAACACGTCTCCGCCGCCGTCATCTCCCTCATGCAGGGCCTGAATCCCGTTGTCATCGCGCTGTTCTCGGGTGTCCTGGGCGAGCATGTCAGCAAACGGCAGTGGCTCGGATTCGGCATCGGCGGCGTCGGTGTGGCCTTCGCGGTCAGCGATCAATCCAATTTCTCCTGGCTGGGCCTGCTGCTGTGCGTCATCGGACTGCTCGGCCTGAGCCTGGGCACCGTCTACCAGAAGAAATTCACCCCCACCGTGGACTCGCGCGCCGCGACCGCCGTGCATCAGCTGGTCAGCGCGCCCTTCGCCGGACTGCTGGTGCTGGTGAGCGGCGACTTCCACATCAGCGATCCCGGCCGCTTCGGCATCGCTCTCACCTGGATGGTGCTGATCAACTCGATGGGCGCGTTCCTGCTGCTGAACGCCATGCTGCGCCGCTGGGACGCCACCCGGGTGGGCCGCCTGTTCTTCGCCACCCCGGTCACCACGGCCGTGCTGGCCTGGCTTTTCATCGCACAACCGTTGCACCCCTTGACGATCGCGGGTCTGGCCGTCGGCGTCCTCGGCATGATCCTGGCCGCGCGCAAGGCCCCCGCGCCCCGGCCGGAACCGATCGTCGCCGTGCCGGAGCCGGTGCGCGCCTAGATCACCCGGCAGACTGTGCGCATGCTGCACCTGCGGATCACGGCCCCCGCCACCATGACCGATGACATCCTCGGCGCACTCGAGCACGACGACGCGGTGACCGGCCTCGCGGTCTTCCGCGGCGTCGCGCTCAAACCACCGGGTGATGTGGTGACCGCCCAGGTGGCGCGCGAGGCCGCCAATGACGTCGTCGACCGGTTGCGCGCGCTGAAGGTGCATCGCGAGGGCAGTATCGAGATCGAACAGGTGGGAACCTGGTTGTCCCGCAGCGGTTTCGACGCCGAGGTCCGCTCCCCGGGCAGCAGCGCCGATTCGGTGGTGTGGGCCGAGGTGACGCAGCGGTCCTATGACGAGACCGAACTGAACTGGACGTTTCTGAGCTTCCTGACGCTGGCGACGGTCATCGCGAGCATCGCCATCATCACCGATTCGCAGATTCTGACGGTCGGTGCGATGGTGCTCGGCCCCGAATTCGGCCCGATCGCGGCCCTGGGCGTCGCGCTGGTGCGTCGTCGATTCGTGCTGTTGCAGTTGGCGATTCGCACGCTGGTGAGCGGTTTCGTGATCGCCATCGCGGTGACGATCGGGCTGGCGCTGCTGGGCCGGGCGCTGGGCTGGATCACCCTCGACGATGTGATCGGCCCGCGTCCCGGCACGGCGTTCATCTACACCCCGGACAAGTGGTCGTTCATTGTCGCGGTGGTCGCGGGCGCGGCCGGGGTGCTGTCCATGACCTCGGCGAAATCGGTTGGCCTGGCCGGGGTTTTCATCTCGGTCACCACGGTGCCCGCCGCGGGCAATATCGCGCTCGGGGTGGCGTTCGGTGATGGTTCGACGATCTGGGGCAGTGTGGCGCAGCTGTTCCTGAATGTCGCCGGTATGGCGCTGGCGGGCTGGGTGACCCTGGCGGTGCAGCAGTCGGTGTGGTCGCGCATATCGGTGCGGCGATCCCGGCGGCTGACCGCGCAGCGCCGCATGCTCTGACCTATTTGCTCCCAGCCTGCCATTTCATGCCCCAGCCGTAGGCACGGTCGATGGCGCTCTGATTTCCGTTGATGTACTGCACTTCTCGATGCACGGTGAGCCCGCCGCCGTTGTTTTGCAGCAGGGCGATGGCGCACGAGCGCGCGCCGTCCACCGGCGAGTCCAGGCGCACCTCGACCTCCGGACCGGAGGTGGGGTACAGCGTCACCACACCGTCGGCGGCGGCCCAATTGGGTACGCCCTCATAGATGAACGCGAAGATCAGAATCCGCCGGAAGGTGTCCGGGCGTGCCAGGTCGATATGCATATTCTCGCCGCCGGAGGATTCCCCGGTGCGGTCGTCGCCGTCGAGTTGGATGAAGGGCGCGGAATGCAAAGAGCCGAAATTGTTTCCGACCGCCTGCACCACGCCTTTGCTGCCGTCGGAAAGTTCCCACAGGCAGCCGAGATCCAGGTCGATCGCACTGGAGCGTTTGAAGAATCCGCGCCGCGCCCCCTGCGACCAGTTCAGGTTCACCCGCAATAACCCTTGGCTGTCACCGGGTTTGGTGAGACTCACCGACGGTGCGGCCTTGGACAGCGTGACCTTGCTCATGACATTCCCCCCTCAGGGATTGAAACGACACCGCGCCCGCCGCGCGAATTCGCGTGACGGGCGCGGAAAGTGGAGTTACGTGGTTCAGGCTACCGGGGTGGGTTCCTGGGTCGTCACGCTTTTGGAGTCATCGTCATCGCCCAGCCGGCGATTGCGAATGATGCTGGTGATGAACGCCGCTCCGATGAACGCCACACCCACCAGGCCGGTGATGACCTCGTTGATGTGCACGCCGATGGAGACCAGCAGGATGATCGCCAGCGCGCCGATGGCCCAGTGCGCGCCGTGCTCCAGGTACACGTACTCGGACAGCGTGCCCTTGCGGACCAGGAACACCGTGATGGACCGGACGAACATGGCGCCGATCAGGCCCAGGCCCAGGGCGATCAGGATCGGGTCCGAGGTGATGGCGAACGCGCCGATGACACCGTCGAAGGAGAACGAGGCGTCGAGCACTTCCAGGTACAGGAACAGGAAGAACGCTGCCTTACCGGTGGCCTTGACGACCCCGCTGGGCCCGGATTCGGCGCCCTCCTCGAGTTCCTCGGTGTGGAACATCGATCCGAGTCCGTCGACGAGTATGTAGGTGACCACGCCCAGGATGCCGGACAGCAGTACGGTGCCGCGGTCGTCCGCGTCGGCAATCCATTCCGCGGCAATGACAATGGCGACCAGGGTGAGCACCACCGAGAGCATGTCGAGCTTGCCGAGCTTGGCCAGCGGCCGCTCGATCCAGCCCAGCCAGGTGATCTCATGCTCTTCGAGGATGAAGTTCAGGAACAGCAGCAGCAGGAACGCGCCACCGAAGGCGGCGATCTGCGGATGCGCGTCGGTGAGCAGCTTCTCGTAGGAGGCGCTGCCATCGGGGAAGGTGAGGGCGCCGTCCGCGGGCGGGTTCATCGCGAGATCGAACGCGCGCTTGGGGTCCAGGCCCGCGGTGACCCACACGATGGCGAGCGGGAAGACCAGGCGCATACCGAAGACGGCGATGACGACGCCGACGGTCAGGAAGATGCGCTGCCAGAATTCGCTCATTCGTTGCAGGACACTGGCATTGATCACGGCGTTGTCGAACGACAGCGACACCTCGAGGATGCCCAGGATGGCGCACAGTGCCAGCGCTGTCGGACCGCCGTACAGGAATGCCGCGATGAGCGACACCACCGTGACGAGGATGGAGAGGCCGAATATACGCACCGCTAGGGGGCCTTTCGTTGTGCCGGAACCGCTTGAGGATCGGGTGATGCTCGCACGAGGAGGGGCTCATGCACCCGAGCCCCCCTGGCGCGTCGAAACTATTTGATTAGACGTTGACGCCGTAGTCGCGGGCGATACCGGACAGACCGGACGCGTAGCCCTGGCCGATGGCCCGGAACTTCCATTCGGCGCCATTGCGGTACAGCTCACCGAAGACCATGGCGGTCTCGGTGGAGGCGTCCTCGGTGAGGTCGTAGCGGGCCAGTTCGGCGCCGTTGGCGCGGTCGACCACGCGGATGTAGGCGTTGCGGACCTGGCCGAAGCTCTGGCCGCGCTGATCCGCCTCGTAGATCGAGACCGGGAAGAAGATGGACTCGATGGTCGGCGGGGTGGCCGCGAGATCGATATTGATGATCTCGTCGTCGCCTTCGCCCTCACCGGTGAGGTTGTCGCCGGTGTGCACGATGGAGCCCTCGGGCGAGGTCAGGTTGTTGAAGAACACGAAGTGCTTGTCCGACACGACCTTCTTGTCGGCGCCGGTCGCGATGGCGCTGGCGTCCAGGTCGAAGTCGCTCCCGGTGGTGGTCCGCAGATCCCAGCCGAGGCCGACCGACACGGCGGTGAGGTTCGGGGCCTGCTTCGTCAGCGAAACATTGCCGCCCTTGGACAAACTGACACCCATGCGGGAATCCCTTCCGTTGGAAAGCGTTCAAACGTTCTTGTAGCGCGGCATGTCCGAATTGCCGGGGTCCGCAGGTACGACCCTAGTAGTTTTCCGCGAGCTTGTGCATGAACAAACCGAGGACATCCACCGGCACCAGCCTGTCACGCGACATGTCACCGGGTTCATCGTCACAGTCGCCCCGGGTGTGAACGGGCACCTAACATCGGGGCGTGGCAGGCCGTAGACGCGGATGGTTCCGCTCCGCACCCCCGAACACCGAATGGGTGGCGCAAGCCCGGACGGCGCTGACCGCGGCCTTCCTGGACATGGATACCCGGCAGAGCATCGCCGAGAACGCGGTCGCGGCATCGGCACAGGTGTTTCCCGAACGCGGGATGGCGGCGCAGTGGGATCGGGTGCGCGCCCGCTGCTATGACGCCGCGGGGTCCTATCTGGCCCTGAACGAGCGGCTGGACCAGGCCGAACGGGACGGCGGCATGATCCCGCAACCCGAGATCGAGGCGCAGGTGCGCAAGCTCGCGGATGCCGCGCGCGGGGTGGACGAGTTCTATCGCGGCAATCAGGCGCACCTCGAACACGCCGTCGCCATCTACGGTTCGGTGCCGCAATTGGTGGCGCAGGTGCGGTCGGCGGCACAGCAGGCGCGGCAGGCCGCGGACGCGTCGCCGTTCACCGGATATCCGTCGGTGCTGCTGTCCAAGGCGGCGGTGGATGAGGGTCTCGTCACATTGGAGGCGGCCGCCGCGGCCGGTGTCGGGGCCACCCGCGAGGCCGCGACGGAGCTGGACAATCGCACGCGCGCGTTGTCAAGGGTACTGGAAGACGCACCGGGCAAACAGCATTCGGCGACCACCGCATTGGCATCGGCGGGTACCCGGCTGGCGGCGGCCCAGCATCGCACCGAGCGACTCGCCCCGGCGCTGTCCGCCCTGCTCCGGGAGTTCAACGCTGCAAGTTCGGCGGATTTGGCGAACAATGAGCGGCAAGCCCACCGAGCCATCGACGCCGCAGCCGCGGAACTGTCCCGGGCCCGGGCCGCATTGCAGAACAACGACCCGGAGCAAACGCTTGAGTTGACCACATCCGCCCGCGGGCACCTCGCCTCCGCAGAGGAGCAGGCCGACGCTGTCACCGACCGGTTGACACTGTTGCGCGAGGTCCGCGAGAAGCCACAGGAGAAGGCCAAGACCGTACGGTTCAAACTGCGCGACGCGCAGATGCTGGCGGTGAACAACGGTCTCGTCCCCCAGTGGGGTTCGGTACTGGATGCCCAGTCCGAACGCCTGGATCGGGTGGTCGCCGGGCTCACCGGCCCGCATCCGGACTATTGGGCGTATATCTCCGAACTGGACGCCATCTCGGCGTTCCTTGCGGGTGTTGTCGAACGCATGCGAAATACCGATAGATAAACCGACCGAACAGTAGGAGGCACGGGGGACGATGACCGCGATTATCAGCACCTATCCGGAAGTCGCCCCCGTATCCCTGCACAAGCGCTTCCCCATGCGCCACTTCCCGCAGGTACCGGGGCCGGAACTGCGACTGCTCTTCCACTGCCTGCCCGAACCCTTCGGCGGCTCCAGCGACCGCGACCTGCTGTCCATGGCATTGGGCGCGACGCTCTACGTGCCCGCGACCCGCGACGACCTCACCGCCACCATCGTGCGCCGGGCCGAACGCGGGGTGTGCTCCATGGTCATCGACCTCGAGGACGCCGTCGCCGACCACGACCTGGAATTCGGGAAGAAACAGGCCGTCGCGACACTCGACGAACTCGGCGCGGGCACGGACACGCATCCGCTGCTGTTCGTGCGCGTGCGCGATGCCGAATCCGTCGGCGAGATCGTCGCCGCCCTGGGAACGGGCGCGCGGGCGCTCACCGGATTCGTCTTCCCCAAATTCGACAGCACCTCCGGCGCGAAATACCTCGACGCCCTGGACCGGGCCTCGGAAGCGCTGGGGCGCACCGTCTTCGGCATGCCGGTGCTGGAATCACCCGCGCTGGTGCACCGCCAGACCCGCGATCTGGAACTGCATCGCATCCAGGACATGCTCACCGCGCGCCGGGACAGCGTGCTCGCGGTGCGCATCGGGGCCACGGATATGTGCTCCACCTTCGGAATTCGGCGCGACCGCGATCTCACCATCTACGACGTGCGCGTGGTGGCCGACGTCATCGCGGACATCGTCAACTACCTGGGGCGAACGGACGGAACGGGATTCACCATCACCGGGCCGGTGTGGGAGTACTTCGCGGACCACGAGCGCATGTTCCGCCCGCAGTTGCGCACCTCGCCGTTCTCCGAAGCCGACGCGGTGCCGTTCCGGCAATACCTGGTCAGCCGGGATCTGGATGGGCTGCTGCGCGAGATAACCCTGGACCGCGCCAATGGAATTCAGGGCAAGACGGTTATCCACCCGTCCCACGTGGCGGTGGTGCACGCGCTGTCGGTGGTCACCCATGAGGAGTACTCCGACGCCCTCGACATCCTGCGCGAGGATTCCGGCGGCGTCGCGGCCTCGGAGTATCGCAACAAGATGAACGAGATGAAGCCGCATCGCAGCTGGGCTCGCCAAACTTTGCTGCGCGCCCGCGTATTCGGAGTCACCAATAAGGGCGTCTCCTTCGTAGATCTACTGAAAGTGCTGGTGGCATCGTGAGCGCGCGTCCCGAGGGCACAGTCACCACCGAGCCCGCGACGTCTGCCCCCGAACCGTGGGCCACCCGTGAACTCGGCCTGGGCCTGCGCCACGGCGACTCCCACGTCCCCGCCCCCGCCTGGGACATCCCCGACCTCATCGAACCCGGCCTGCGCCGCAACCCCCGCCGCGCCCACCTGCTGGTCTCCACCGTCCTGGGCAAACACCTCCCCACCGACCCGCACCGCGTCATCGACGCCGGAAACCGCCTGGGCGACTTGGTCTCGGAGACGCTGACGGCTCATGCAGGGCACGCCGCTGCGGCCGTCACGGCGAACAATGTGGCCGCGGTTGTGCTCGGATTCGCCGAGACCGCAACGGGACTCGGGCACACGGTGGCGGCGCGCATCGGTGCGCAGTGCTATCTGCACTCCACCCGGCGTGATGTGCCGACCGCCGTAACCCTCACCGGGTTCGAAGAGGGGCATTCGCACGCCACCTCGCATCTGCTGCAGCCGATGCCCGCCGAGATCTTCCGCAATGAGCTACCCATGGTGCTCGTCGATGATGAGATCTCGACCGGCGCAACAGCGCTCGACGCGATTCGCGCATTGCACGCGTTCACACCGCGACCGCACTACATTCTGGCTTCGCTGGTCGATATGCGGACCGATGCGGACAAGGCCGCGTTCGCCGCCACCGCCGCCGAACTCGGCGTCGAGATCGCCGCGGTGTGCCTGGCGGCCGGGGAGACCCTTCTTCCCGCCGGTCTGGTCGAAGCCGTTGCCGCCCTGCCGGATCCGGAGCTGAATCCCGTCGCCGCGGTTCGCGGTGAATTCTCGCGCCTCGAACTACCTTGGTCCCGAACGGTTCCCGAGGGTGGCCGACACGGGATTCTGGAGTCCGATACCCCTGCTTTCGAAGCCGCCGTCTCGACCGCGACCGCGGCCCTGCGCGACCATCTCAGCGAACTACCTTGGGGTAGTGCTGAATCGGCGCTGCGGCCGGTGATCGTGCTCGCGCATGAGGAGCTCATGTACTTGCCGTTGCGTCTGGCGGCGGCGCTGGCCGATGGGGGAGTGGCGGCGCGGTATCAGACGACTACGCGGTCACCGGCCTATGTGCTGGATGAGCCCGGGTATCCGTTGCGTCGTGGATTCCGTTTCACCGCACCGGAACTCGGCGAGGACGCACCGCGCTTCGTGTACAACGCGCAGTGGCCCGAGCCGATCGCCGTGGAGCCGATTCTGCTGGTTGTGATCGATGAGCCCGCCGATACCGAGCGCCTCACCGAGACGGGCGGCTTGATAGATGTGCTGACCGCGTCCGGTGCGGACGTCGTACTTGCCGTGCTGCCGGGTGTCGATCCGCAGGCGCTGCTGGCCACCCGCTCCGCCGGTGCGGTCGCGGGAGTCGCGGCACCTTCCGGGTCCGAGCGGGTGCTGCCGGAACCGTTGCGCGGACCCGAGTTCGGGTCGTATGCGGCCGATGAAGTGGCTTGGCTGTTGAAGGATTTGTCCGGGGCGGATCTGGAAGCCGATGTGGCGGAGCGGGAACGGCGGATTCAGGCCGGGGTCGCGCATTACGCGGAGTCGCTGCCGGTGGAATATCAGCCGGATGCCGCCTATCGGGAGCTGTTCGACAAGGTGCTCGCCGAGAGCGCGGAGCGGTTGGCGCTGGCCGTGGCCACGGTGTCCGAAGTCGTGGTGGCCGAGCGCGGGAACGATATCGTGCTGGTGTCGCTGGCGCGGGCCGGAACCCCGGTCGGGGTGCTGATGCGGCGGTGGCTGGCCACCCGCGGGCTGGATGTGCCGCATTACGCGGTGTCGATCGTGCGTGATCGCGGTATCGACGCGGTGGCGCTGGATTATCTTGCCGCGCATCATGATCCGGCGAATATCGTGTTCGTGGACGGCTGGACCGGCAAGGGTGCGATCACGCATGAGCTGGCCGAGGCGCTCGACGCGTACGCCGCCGCGGGTGGCGCGCGGTTCGATCCGGAACTGGTCGTGCTCGCCGATCCGGGCGCGTGCGTGCGCACCTACGGCACCCGCGACGACTTCCTGATCGCGTCGGCCTGCCTGAATTCCACGGTGTCCGGCCTGGTTTCGCGCACGGTGCTGAACGACACCCTGATCGGCCCGGGCGATTTCCACGGCGCGAAGTTCTACGCCGAACTCGCCGCCGACGATGTGTCCGGCCGCCTGCTCGATGCCGTCACCGCGGCCTTCGATACGGTGCGCCCGCAGGTCCCCGCGCAGGTCGAAGCGGTGCTGACCTCCGACCGCACCCCCACCTGGGCCGGGTGGGCCTCGGTGGAGAAGGTGCGCGAAGCGTACGGCGTCGCCAGCGTGAACTTCGTGAAACCCGGTGTGGGAGAGACGACCCGGGTGCTGCTGCGCCGCGTCCCCTGGCGGGTGCTGGTGCGCGAGGCGGACGCTCCCGAGCACGCGCATATCCGCATGCTGGCCGCCGCCCGCGATGTCCCCGTCGAAGTGGTGCCCGATCTCGCGTACGCGTGCATGGGCCTGATCAAGGATGTGGCCGAGCAGTGACCGGACGGAAGCTGCTGTCGCGCAGGGAAACCCTGATCGCGACCGATCTGGACCGCACCATGATCTACTCCCGCAACGCTTCCCGCGATGCCTCGGGCGCGACCGCGGACCTGCCCTCGGTGTGCGTGGAGCACTATCAGGGCGCCCCGCTGTCGTTCATGACTGTCATCGCGACCGAACGCCTGCGGGCCCTCACCGAAGTGGCGGCGGTCATCCCGACCACCACGCGAACCATCAAGCAGTTCAAGCGAATCGGCCTCCCGGGTGCGCCGTGGCGCTTCGCCGTCACCACCAACGGCGGCAATATCCTCGACAACGGCGTCCCCGACACCCGCTGGCGCAGTTCACTGGACGCCGAGGTCCGCTCCGGCAGCGCCACCCTGTCTCAGGTGAATGCCGAATTGCTTTCCCGCATAGACGATTCCTGGGCGACCAAGTTCCGCGTCGCCGACCATCTCTTCAACTACCTGGTCGTGGATCCGGCCCGGCAGCCCGCCGATTTCCTGGCCGAATGGGATGCCTGGTGCCGCGCACGCGGCTGGTCCGCTTCGCAGCAGGGCCGCAAGATCTACAGCATGCCCGATGCGGTCTGCAAGAGCCGCGCGGTCGCCGAAGTGCGCCGCCGCCTCCAGGATTCGGGCGAACTCGCCCCGGAGGCCCGGTTGCTCGCGGCCGGTGACGGCGCCCTCGACGCGGAAATGCTCCGCACCGCCGACGCCGCCATCCGTCCCCGGCACGGCGAACTCGAACAGCTCGGCTGGACCAGCCCCAACCTCACCCTCACCCCGTCGGCGGGCATTCTCGCGGGTGTGGAGATCCTGGACTGGTTCCTGACCGGGGCCGCGCTCGCGACCCGGGAACCGGTGCTCTCCTAGCGCCAGATGCCGAACAGCCCGTTGGCGTATTCGGTGAGCGCGTTCTGCAGGAACGGCCCGAAACTCACGCGCGCCACCCCCAATTCGGCGAAGTAGGCGCGCCCGTCCTGCGCGGGAATGCCGATCGAGTTGACCGGCAGCGGCAGCTCACCGGTGAGCCGCCGCAGCACCTCGGGCTCATGCCGTCCGACCGGGTACAGCACATCGGCTCCGGCGGCAGCGGCCAGTTGCATCCGCTCCAGCGCGCTGTCCAGCCGTTCGGCCGGTGTCCCGGTATCGGGCCGCATGAAGACGTCGGTGCGCGCGTTCACGACCACGTGCACGCCCGCCGCGTCGGCGGCCTGCCGCAGTTCCCCGACCAGATCGGCGTGCTCCTGCGGCGCCCGCAGTCGCTTACCCTCGCTGTGCACGGTGTCCTCGATATTGAGCCCCACCGCCCCGGCCTCCAACAGCCCTTCGATCAGGGTGGCGGGCTTCTGCGCGTATCCGGACTCGATATCCACCGACACCGGAATGTCCACCGCCGCGGTGATCTCCTTGATCCGCGCGGTCACCTCGGTGAAGGTCATCCCCTCGTTATCCGCCCGCCCCAGCGAATTGGCGAGCGGATGACTGCCGACGGTGATCGCCGAGAACCCGGCCTCCTGCACCAGTTTCGCGGACCAGGCATCCCACACGGTAGGCAGAATCACCGGATTCCCCGGCTGATGAAGTGCGAGAAACGTTTCGGCGTGCTCCTTCAATGTCATCCCCCGATCCTGCCCCTCCCCGCCACCGCGCGAAAGGCGGCCCACGTCACTCGCGTGCCGCAGGCGTTCGCGCACGAGCTCGATCCGCACCCGATCCCGGGCCGATCCGCGCGCCGCCAGGAACGCGATCAGATGTGCGGGCGACGCGACCGGGAATCCGAACCGGGTGCTCGCCGCGGCGAGGAGTTCCGGCCAGGCCACGGCGTCGTACTCGTAGGTGGCGTCGACGACCGCCGCGCCGCGTCGTGCGCGCAGATAGAACCGCCCGCTCAGCGTCCGCGGGCACAGTGGCGGCCGAATCTCGTCCTGCCAGGAGTGAATTCGCCAGCCGTGCGTGATCAGGGTCGTGGCGAAAGCGTCGAGGTCGGCCGGTTCGACGATGAGATCGCAATCGTTGACCGGCACCGGGTCCCCGTATCGCAGGTGCAGTGCGAATCCGCCGATCACCACGAACGGCACACCGCGCGAACGCAATTCGCGCAGTGTGTCGGTATAGACGCTGATATCGGCGGTCATCTAGGCGGTCCGCAGCAGCACATCGGTCTGCGGATCCCAATCGGCGCAGAGGTTTCCGTTGGCGTGGTGGATCAGCTTGTAGACCACGTTCGAGTGGTGCCGGTCTTTCATGAGGCCGTAGTCCGAGGTCTCGAAGGTGACATCGACGGTATCGCGCCAGCGCAGGCGCAGATTCCAGTAGTAGTACCCGATGGTGTGCCGCAGCGGGGTGAATCCGACGGCGGGCGCGGCGGCCGCGGGCCACACCTGGTCGAGCAGGGTTTCGATCGGCACCCGGTCCTGTTCGATCAATCGTAGTGGTGCGTTCGGGCGGTAGAGGTCGGCGAGGCGGGAGAATTCCCGGAACACCACATCGGTGACGCCCAGTTCACGCGTCCACGCCAGATAGCGTTCGACGCCGGCGAGATCGTGGATGCCGCTCGCCTGGACGATGCACACCAGCCGAACCGGCATGGCGGCCACCACATCTCGCACCGTCCGTTCGAAGACGGAGTTGTCCCCGACCGGTTTCCCCCTGCGGAAGCGCATGATTCGATCATTGACCTGCTGATCCGGGTGGTGCCGGGACACTTCGGCGCGGGTCAGCCCGAACTCCCGCAGCCGCGGAATCAACCGGGCCCCATGGGTTTCCCGGGCGAGTCCCGCCGTGTTCGTGTACAGCACCTTCTCGGTGATCGGCCCCTCGTGCGCGTCGATCAGGGCCAGTACCCGCTCCAGCCAGTCGGGGTCGTCGGTCGATTCCAGGCCGGAGAGCGAGAGGCCGAACGGCAGGCCGCGCAATTCCCGCAGCGAGCGCTGCAGACCGTCGAAATAGTCCGGCCCCGGGCGCAATCCGGCCGACAGCACGGTGGCGTCCCGATGCCGCAGCGTTTCCGAGCAGAAGACGCAGCGGGCCGAACAGGGTTGAGCGGAAGCGAACGGGGTGAAGGTCAAAGGCAGCGAGAAGGTGTGCTCGCGATCGCCGATGCGGTGCGTGACCAGGTCGGCGCCCTCACCGATCCGCTCATCGACATCGACTCCCGGAAACCGAATCTCCGTGGCGGTCATGGTTGCCTCCCCGTCCTGCCGTATTAGTCGTAGTGACTAAAATAGACCGGGAACTCGGATACGTCCAGGGTGAAGCCGATCTCAATTGCCGGTGACCGCGGTGCGCACCCGATCGATCGCCGCGGTCGCATCGGGGCCGAGTGCGGATACCTCCAGGTGATGGCCGGGTGATACGCCGAGGGTGAGGAGGCGGGTGAGGCTGTCGGCGGGGACCGGTCCGGTTCCCGTGGTGGCGTTTCGGAGTTCTATGTCGACGTCCAGGTCGCGGAGCGCGGCAATGAGTTCGGCGGCGGGGCGGGCGTGCAGGCCGTGCGGATCGGTGACCTCGAAAGCCGCTACCGTGCGTGCGGTCTGGGTGGAGGGTGTGGCACTCGCGGGGGTGGCGACGCCCTCTGCTCCGGATGCGGGGCGTGAACCGCTGTCGCCGAGTTGAGCGTATTTGGCTTCGAGGGCGCGCTCGGCCTCTCGCGCAACCCGTTCCAGGTCTGCACCACCACCCGCCGTCGCCAGCGCGGCGATCAATCCCTCGACGAAGGGCGCGGCGCAGAGGCGAACGCGCACGGGGGATTCCAGCAGTTCCAGGGCTGTCTCGGCGGAAAGCACCGCGCTGCCGAGATCCATCAGGACGAGGACGCCGTCGCCGGTGTCGGCGGCGCTGATCGCCTCCGCCACCGCGACCGCGTCGGTGCCGAGGGAGTTTTCGTATGTGCCCGCGGCGATTTCGATGCGGACGGGTTGGTGGGGGAGTAGTTCGGTGGCCAGGGCGACGGCGGCGCGGGCGAGGGGGCGGCTGTGGGACACGACCACCAGGCCGATCATCGCAGGGCCTGGCGGGCGGCCCGGACGAGGAGGGCGGCACTTGTCGCGCCCGGATCCTGGTGTCCCGCACTGCGTTCGCCGAGGTAGGAGGCGCGGCCCTTGCGGGCGGTGAGGGGTGTGGTCGCGTCCCGGCCGGATTCGGCGGCGGCGACCGCCGCGTCTAGGACCGCCTGTGGGGTGTCGGCGGTACTCGCTTGTTTCTCCAGCACATCGGCGGCCGGGGCCAGGGCGTCGATCATGGTTTTGTCGCCGGGCTCGGCTTTGCCGCGGGCGATGACACCATCGAGTCCGGCCCGGAATGCGAGGGCGAAATCGGTTATGCCGGTTGAGGTTTCGGGATCGGCACCGAGGGCGGTTGCGAGGCGCAGGAAGAAGGTGCCGTACAGCGGGCCACTCGCTCCGCCGATGGTGCGGATCAACACCATGGCGGTCTGCTTGTAGATCTCGGCCGCTGTGGCGGGCGTCGAATCATCCAGCGCCGCAACTGCCGCCGCCATGCCCCGGCGCATATTGGTGCCGTGGTCGGCGTCGCCGATCGCGGCGTCGAGGGCGGTCAGTTCATCGGCGTGCTCGTCGATCAGCGCGGAGAAGGCGCGAATCCAGGCTGCCGCGTCGACCCGCATCAGATGCCCCACCGCAGTGCCGGGGTGCGAACCGGTGCGTCCCACAGTGTCGTGAGTTCCTCGTCGAGCCGGGTGAGGGTGACCGAGCATCCGGCCATATCGAGTGAGGTGATGTACGAACCGACCAGGGAGCGTTCGATTTCCACACCCTGACCGCGCAGTAGTCGAGCCACTTCGTCGAACATGAGGTACAGCTCCAGCAGCGGTGTCCCGCCCATGCCGTTGACGAAGCACAGGACGCGATCACCCCGCTGGAACGGCAGATCGGTGAGAATCGGCTCGACCAGCATGGCGGCGATATCGCGCGCGGGAGCGAGCGGGACGCGGCGGCGGCCGGGTTCGCCGTGGATCCCGATGCCGATCTCCATCTCGTCATCGCCGAGTTCGAAGGTGGGGTGTCCGACGGCGGGCACCGTGCCGGAGGTCAAAGCCATTCCCATACTGCGTGATTCGACGCTCACGCAGGTGGCGATACCGGCCACCTCGACGAGCGGCCGCCCCGCCGCCGCGGCGGCACCGGCCATCTTCTCCACGATGACGGTGGCCCCGACACCGCGCCGACCGGCGGTGTACAGGCTGTCCTGCACCGCCACATCGTCGTTCACCACGACGGAGATCACCTGCACCCCTGTCTCGGCGGCGGCGATTTCGGCGGCCATCTCGAAATTCAGCACATCGCCGGTGTAGTTCTTCACGATGTGCAGCACCCCCGCCCCGGCGTCGGCGGCGGTGGTGGCGGCCAGGATCTGATCGGGGACCGGTGAGGTGAAGATCTCTCCGGCGCAGGCGGCGTCGAGCATGCCGTGGCCGACGAATCCGGCGTGCAGCGGTTCATGTCCGGAACCGCCGCCGGACACCAGGCCCACCTTGCCGGGCACGGGTGCGTCGGCCCGGATGACCAGCCGCTGTTTCGCGTCGATGCGCAATTCCGGATGCGCGGCGGCCATTCCGGCCAGTGCCGCGTCGACCACATCGGCCGGATCATTGATGAGCTTCTTCACCGAATCGTTCTCCTCCGCAGCCAACGGCGTCAGGCGGTCGCGTCCTCTTCCAGTGTGCGCGCCAATTCGATATCGGTGACCAACTGCACCATCAGCTCCCGTAATTCGCAGTCGGGGAGATGGTGTGCCGCGAATTCGAACGGTTCGGATACGTCCAGGCCGCCCTTGGTGGCCTCCAGGATCACCCACGGGATACCGACGTCGGCGACGCCGAGGCGGTCGCGCACCAGATCGGTGGTGTCCTCGATCAATCCGGTGCGCGCGGCGACGGCGGCGGTCATCTGTTCGTCGAGTTCCACCCGGCGCGCTTCCAGCGCACCGAGATCGGCCCCGATCTCCTGGGAGACGGTGGTGCGCACCGATCCGTCGTCGAAGACCTGGAAGCCCTCGTTCACAGCCGTTGTGCCGAGCGCGATCTCGGCCTCGGCGAGATCGGGCAGCGTGCGCAGGCAGTCCAGCACCGCGTCCAGCGCGACTACGAGCCGGTCTCGAATGTCACGGCGGTGCAACAATTCCTGCTCGGCTTGTTCACGTTCGGTGAGCACCTGCTCCACCGCGCGCCCGATCTGGAATGCCATCGCGGTGGATTCGGGCGCCCAGCCGCCCTGCGGCACGAATTCACCCTCGCCGGGAGTGATGGTGTCCAGGAAGCCGTTCACGGCGTCGAGGAGGTCCTCGAGCTGCGTCCGGGACACGGCGGGATGCCGGAAGGCGCGCAAATACTGTTCGTGCGCTTCCGCGGGTTCTACCTCACCGTCGCTCACGAAACCGATCCTGCCACGGGTGAGCGGCGCCGCGCAGTAATGGCAGCAAACCTCTGGCGTGCCCTGTTCAGTGTGCCCCGGGCGGTGTCGGTCACGCGCTCAGTAGCTCTGCTGGCCGCCCAGTTGCTGTGTGACCACGCTCTGGATGCGCTGCAGGCCGGTCGGGGTGATGCCGCTCTGCAGCTGACCCTCGATGGTGCGCACCAGATGCGAGTCGTCCATGATCTTCTCGCTGGACTGGATGAGCACCGTACCCGCGCCGGTGAAGTCGAATTGCCGTTCCTCACCTGAGTTCACGCCGAATCGCGCGGCCCCGGCGGCCAGGAAACCCGATACCCAGCGCTGGTCGTAATGATGACTGGGCGACGGGCAGTCGGCCCAGCCGACGAGCGCTTCCGGGTCCACCCGCAGCGGCGGTTCGGCGAACATGACCGGTCCGTTGGAGGACGCCAGGAACCTGCCGGTGCCGATGAGCGTGAGAAAACCGGGCACGATGGACTGATTCAGCGACAGACCCGGTTCGAATGCCAGCAAATTCGCGGCACGGATGGTGAGATTGCCCTCGTCCAGGTCATAGGAGTTGATGTTGTAACCACGATCGCCGATGATCAATTTTCCGTGACCTTCGGCAATCACGTAGTCACCGGTGAATAATGGAGCTGAAAACTGTTGCGACACCATGTGTAGCAACCCGCCCTGCAGTCCATGAGTCAGCGCCCGGAACTCCATTTGCCCGTAGTAGGCGATCATCGCTCCCCGGCGCATGAACCACGGTTGGCGCAGATCAATGCTGTAGGCATAATCGTTGCCCGGAAGATTATCGCTTTCAACAAGATTCATCGGATTGAGAAGGGTGCTCATGGCAGTCTCACAGCTTCTGTTCGGAGGCTTGCACGTACACGACGCCCTGGCCGGCGCAGTGCAATTGCATAGCCTCACCGGACCCGCGGCCGACCGCGTCCCGCCAGCTCAACGCGGTTTTCAATTCCGTCTGCACATTCCCGTAGGCCGCTACGAAAGCCTGCGGGTCGACGACGACGGGGTACTGCCCGCCGACCGGTAGTTCGAAGAACCCGCCGTGCGCGAGCAAGACGGCACTGCCCTGCCCGGACAGCTGGGTGGTGAACATGCCCGCGCCGGTGAGCATTCCGCTCGCCGCGCCGCGCAGCGCGCCCATCAGGCCGCCACCGCGACCGCCCGAGCCGCCGCCCGAACTCGCCACCGAGACAACCGAACTCTGTAATCCGGCGGTACTGGCGAGCAGCCGCGAGGCTTCCACGCGCAGCACCGCGCCCGGCTGCATCTGCACCACGTGGGTCTCCAAACCCGCGAAGCCGTAATGCACTTCACCGTTGCCCTGCGCCAGCATGGTGCGCTCGTGCTCACCGGCCATCATGCGCCCGGCCATACCGGCGAGCCCGCTCATACCGCCCATCGCGCCCGCGCCGGGCACCTGATGTGGTGAGAACGACACATCGCCGGTGTAGAAGAGCATCGCCCCGGTGCGCGCGATCACACCACCGGACTGCGCCACATTGACCTTCACGACTTTCGCGTTGACCTGTTCGAACATGTTCTCGCCCCTACCGTTCGGCGGGCTGGATCAACACCACGCCCTGCCCGTCCCAGCGCAGCGAGAACGCCTCCCCGCCACCCTGACCCATCACATCGCGCCACGACACGTCGGTGACGAAGGACTGATTCAGATTGCCGCGCGCGGCCACGAACGCATCCGGATCGACCACCAGCGGATACTGCGGCGACACCTCCAGATGAATCAGCGGGCCACCGGCCGACAGCAGCGCCACCTGACCCTGACCGCTCACCGTGGTGGTGAACAGGCCCGCGCCCGTGGTCGCGCCGCGCAGACCCGCGAAACTCACATTGGTGCGCAGGTTTCCGGCGAATGCCAGCAACTGCTGCGACTCCACCTGCAGGGTCTCGTTGTTGATATCCACCACGGTCACGTGCTGGCCGTTGACCGCGAAGAACACCCGGCCCTGCCCGGAACACTCCATGAGCGAGAGCGATTCGCCGGTCGCGCGGCGTTTGATGCCCGCGACCAGGCCGTCACCGCCGCCGAAACCGGCGCTCTTGAACTGCACATTGCCCTCGTAGGCGACCATGGACCCGGAGATAGCCCGCAGGCTGGTTCCGGACAGGTGCGCCTCGATCACCTTTTTGGACTTCTCGAACAGCTGCGCCAATGGATTTCCCCGTACTCGAAACTTGCGGGCAACCCTAACCGATCGGGTGGCCGCCCGTGGTCGTCTATTTCTCGTAGAGTGGCAGCGACAACACCGACAAGCGAAGGGTCGACCTTGTCCGCAGCATTGGTGAAGGGCCAGAACGGTCCTTTGAATGTGAACGATGTGGTGATCAGCGTGCAGATCGCCGCGCCCGCGGATCTGTCCGCACTCCTGGTCACCGAGCACGGCAAGGTCCGCTCGGACGCCGATTTCGTGTTCTTCAATCAGCCCAGCGGGCCGGGGGTGAACCTGCAACCGGGTTCGTCCGGCCAGCCTGCCGCGCTGATGATCTCACTGAGTGCGGTGCCCGCCGGGATCGAGCAGATTCGTGCCGTGATCACCCTGGACGAGGCGGGCAACAACTTCGGACGGCTGCCCGCGCCGGTCGCCGTGGTCTCGGATCTCGGCGGAAATCCGTTGTTCGAGTACCGGATCGAGGGCCTGGACACCGAATCCATCGTCATCGCGCTGGAAGTGTATCGGCGCCAGGGCGGTTGGAAGGTGCGCGCGGTCGGACAGGGCTACGCGGGCGGATTCGCCGCGCTGGTCACCGATCACGGCGTGCAGGTGAATCAGGCGCAGTCCCAGCCCGCCCCGGTGGCCGCGCCCACGGGCGGGTATCCCGAGCAGGCCGCGCCCGCGGGCGGTTATCCGCCGCCCGCCGGGGGCTATCCGCCTCCGGCACAGGGGTATCCGCCGCAGGGCGGCGGTGCGCCGCCCGCCTACAGTCCCGCCACCGATCCGAGCGCGGATCGCGATCTGCCCAAGGGGCAGTCGGTGAGCCTGGTCAAGGGTCAGCGCATCAATCTGCGCAAGGAGGGCGGCGGCGCCCTCAGCTACGTGAAGATGGGCCTGGGCTGGGATCCGGTCAAGCGCGGCGGCATGTTCGGAAACCGCGCGCCCGATATCGATCTGGACGCCTCGGTGGTGCTGTTCGCCGATATGAGCCCGGTCGATGTCGTCTACTACGGCAGCCTGGCCTCCAAGGACGGTTCGATCCGGCATCAGGGCGATAACCTCACCGGTGAGGGCGAGGGCGACGACGAGGTGATCGTGGTCGACCTGACCCGCATCCCGACGCACGTCACCACGCTGCTGTTCATCGTCACCTCGTACAAGGGTCACACCTTCGAACAGGTGGCGAATGCCTTCTGCCGCATGGTGGACGGCACCAACAACGCCGAACTGGCGCGCTACACGATGACGGGCGGCATGTCCTTCACCGGTATGGCGATGGCCAAGGTCTACCGCCAGGGCGGCACCCAGGACTGGAAACTGGAAGCGCTCGGCGAAGGCTTCCAGGCCAAACACCCGGGCGAGGCCGTACCCCAGCTCGGCCGCTTCCTGCACTGAAGGCCGGATGCGAGAATCCCCGCTCTCGGTCGAGAGCGGGGATTCTGTTGTCGCACTAGGTGATTGCGGCCGGGCGCGGCCTCAGCAGTGGCGGCAGCCAGGGGTGGTCGGGGTCGGGCGCTCTGTCGAGGATGCCTCCGGCCGGATCGTCGACGCCGTCCCGGCGGATCGGATCATCCTCCGGGTGGTAGATCTGCCGGATTATCAAGCCGCACAGGATGATCACCGCGATATCGCGGATGGCGACGGTGCCGGTGAACCACTGCTCGGGTATGCCCTTGTGGTCGGTGCCGAGGTAGTAATACATCCGCGGCACCCAGACCAGCGCGTCGATCGTCATCCACGCCAACAGGATTCGGCGCTGCGGCAGCGCGAGCACGGCCAGCGGCACCAGCCACAGCGAATACTGCGGGCTCCACACCTTATTGGTGAGCAGGAACGCCGCCACCACCAGAAACGCCAACTGCGCCAGCCGCGGCCGCCGCGCGGCGGTCAAGCCGATCCAGCCGATGCCCGCGCAGGCGGCGATGAACAGCAGCAGCGAGACGCTGTTCAGCATGGTCGGGGTCGCCCCGGAATCCAGCGCGCCGTCGAATCCCTTCCAGCCGGTGAACGAGGTGATGACGTTGTACACCGAATCCGGATCGGCGTGCCGTTCGGTATTGAGCCGGAAGAACTCTCGCCACCCCTTGCCGTAGAGCACCGCGATCGGCGCGTTCACCGCCAGCCAGGTGATCACGGCCCCGGCGACGGCGGACAGGCCCGCCCGCAGCGGACGCATTCCACCCCAGATGTTTTCGTCCTCGCGCCAGCGTTCGGCGCGCAGGCACAGCACCAGGATGGGGCCGAGCAGCAGCAGTGGATACAGCTTCGCCGCCCCGCCGAGCCCGAGCAGTATGCCTGCCACCCACGGTCGCCGCCGCCCCCACGCCAGTAGTCCACCGGCCGCGAAAGCCGTTGCGAGGGTGTCGAAATTGGTGAACGCGTGCACCAGCACCAGCGGTGACAGCGCGACCAGCGCGGCATCCCACACCCGCCGCCCCGCCAATTGCGCGGAGGCCCAGATGGTCACCAGCCACGCCAGCGCGAGTCCGACCGCGACCACGTTGAAGTAGATGACCACTTCCAGCGCGCCGGGCAGATGAGATTGCTTCCACGCCTTGGCGATTCCCATGGCGCCGTACTGGTAGAGCCCGGACAGCACCGGATACTCCATGTAGCGCGTCTGCGGTTTACCGTCGGAGCCGAAGTCGGTCCACTGCTTCTTGTACGGGAACGCGCCCTCGTTCAAATGTTCCGCGCCGTACAGCGGCACCGTGTCCGAATAGCACATGGCCACGTATTGGCGGCCGTTGTTCCAGTCCAGGCCGATACCGCCGGAGCCGTCGGGGGCCTGCTGGATACAGCCCGCCTTGCCGAACCAGCTGAGCGCCAGGAACAGCACCGCGAAGGCCAGCAGCACCCGCGTGGGCGTCCAGAATCGCACCCGTCCGATGAGCGCGTGATCGCCGACCGGCCCGCCGATCAGATCGCACAGCTGCGCGGTCAGGGTATCGGTGCGGCTGGGCTTGTCGCGGTCGTCGGCCGACCGCAGATCGGCTGCCAGCGGTGCGGGGGAGACGTATCGCACCGGTTCGGACGGGCCGGGTTCCGGTGCGGCACCGGCCGGCTCGCCGAGGGCGGCCGACCGGTGTGTCACTTCCTGCTCGATCACGCCTCGAGGCTACCGACCGCGTGGCGCCCCGTTGCCATTGCCGTTCCCGTTGCCATTCCCATTGCCGTTGCCGTTCCCATTACCGTTCCCGCCGCCCGTACTGGGTGTGGTGGTCAGTGGTGAACCGTCTGCCGGTGCGACGGGTTGACCGGACATCGGACCCGCCCCCGGATCCTGCGTCGGCTGCGATTGCGCTCGCTGCTGGTTCTGCGGATTCGGGGCCAGCCCCGGCACCGGAATCGTGATACCCGGCAGGATTTCCACCTGGCTCTGGGTGATCACCGGCGGCAGCACCGGCGAATCGGTGGTGGAGGGCGCGGTGTACGGCGCCGACCAGGACGGCACGCCCGCCTGTCCGGCGATGGTGCCGGGCTTGGGGAACTTGCTGTTCGGCACGCCCTTGAGCGCCCCGTCCATGGTGCCCTTCCAGATATCGGCGGGCAGGCCGGAGCCGTAGATCATGCCGCCGTTGGCATTTCGCAGCTTCACGCCCTGTTCGGTGCCCATCCAGACCGCGGTGGACAGCTCGGGGGTGAACCCGACCATCCAGGAGTCGCGGTTCTCGCCGGTGTCGCCGAGCTGGTTGGTACCGGTCTTGGTGGCCGAATCCCGGCCGCCCGCCAGGTTGTGATTGCGCGACCAGGCCGCGATGGGCTTCATGGCATCGGTGACGTTATCCGCCACGGCCGCCGAAACCCGCTGCTCGCCCGCGGTTTCGCCGCGATCGAGCAGGACGGTGCCGTCCGAGGTGACGACCTTCTGCACGAAGTGCGGCGCGCGGTACATGCCCGAGGCGGCGATGGTGGCGTACGCGGAGGCCATATCGAGCGGGCGCACCTGGTACTGACCAAGTACGACACCGTTATTGGGGCCGCTGCCATCCGGTTCGGTGAGGGTCTTGCCGACGCCCGGAATGGTGTCCGGGATGCCGAGCTTATGCGCCATATCGGCGATCTTCTGCGGGCCGTTGCCCGGCATATCCAGCATCATGCGGTAGAAGCTGGTGTTCAGCGACCGCTTGAGCGCCTCGGCGATGGTGCACATACCGCACTGCTCGCCCTCGACGTTGGTGATCTTGATGCCGTTCACCGTCACCGGCGAGGAGTCGTACAGCGTCGACAGCGGCTTGCCCATCTCCAGGTTCTCGGCCAGGCCGAACACCTTGAACGACGAGCCCGGCGGCAGACCGGCATTGGCGAAGTCATAGCCCTGACCGTCGGTGCCGCCGTAGTACGCGCGCACCGCACCGGTCTTGGGATCCACCGAAACCACCGCGGTGCGCAGGATGTCCGGCTCACCGTCCATGGTCTTGTTCACCGAATCGACGGCCGCCTGCTGCGCCTTCTGATCGATGGTGGTGGTGATCTGCAGACCCTCGGTGTTCAGCTCGTGCTCGCTGATGCCCGCGGCCTCGAGTTCCTTGAGCACCTGGGTCTTGATCAGACCCTCCGGACCGCTGTCCATGGTCTTGTCACCGGCGGCCTGCGCGGCCGGAATCACCTGCGGGTACTGCATTCCCGCGCGCTGCGCGGCGGGCAGGTTACCGCCGGCGACCATACCGTCGAGCACATAGTTCCACCGCGTCTGCGCGCCCTTGAGGTTCTTCTCCGGATCCAGGTTGGACGGCTGCTGAATCGTCGCCGCCAGCATCGCGCCCTCGGAGGGATCGAGTTCGGAGACCTTCTTGCCGAAGTACGCCTTGGCCGCCGCGTCGATGCCGTACGCGCCGCGACCGAAGTAAATGGTGTTCAGGTACGCGGTGAGAATGTCGTCCTTGGACCACTGCCGCGCCATCTTGGCCGAGATGACCAGCTCGTGCAGCTTACGGCTGAGCGAGCGTTCATCACCGACCAGCGCGTTCTTCACATACTGCTGCGTAATGGTGGAACCACCACCGGCGCTGGCCTTGCCCATGACATTGTCACGCGCGGCGCGCACGAAGCCGGAGATGGAGAAGCCCGGATTGGTGTAGAAATCCCGGTCCTCGGCCGCGATCACCGCGTTGCGCACGTGCGGCGGGATCTGGTCGATGGTCACATCGGTCCGGTTGCCTTCCGGCGGAACCACTTTGGACAGCACCGAGGTGCCGTCCGCCATGAACATGGTGGCCACCTGATTGGTCTTCAGGTCACCGGCCTTGGGCACGTCCACGGTCGAGTAGGCGATCAGGAAGATGGTGCTCGGCGTGACCAGGAACAGCGCCATCAGCACGTACGCCACGCGGCGGACGATCTTCCACGGCGACCTGCGCTTCGGGCGACGGCTGCCGCCTCCGCTGCCGCCGGGGCCCTCACCGCCGGGACGCCGCGGCGGCGGACCGCCCGCGGTGCCACCCTGCGGACGCCGGGCGGCCGCGGGATTCGGGCCCGACGGCGGCCGGGTGCGGTCGTCATTGCGGGTGCGGTCGGCGACGCCCGCGCCGGCGCGAGCCTGCACGCGCGGATTGCGGTCGGAAACCCGTTCGGCGCGATCGGAAGTCGCGGCCCGCTGCAGATGCGGGGGCACGGCCTGGCGACTGCCGGTGTTCACCTTCTGGGTGGCGTCGGGTGCGGGCAGCTTGCGCGTCGCGTCCGGATTGGGCCGGCCCTGCGGCGGCGGACCCGGACGGCGCGGGGGCTGCTGGCCCTGCGGTACCGGGCCGCGCATCGGCTGACCCTGCGGTCCGCGCGGGGGCTGCCCGCCGGGAGCCGGACGGCCCGGCTGTCCCGGGCCCATGCCCGGCTGGCGCGCTCCTGGCGGCGGACCCTGCGGTCGCGGCGGCGGATATCCGCCGGGGCCGGGTTGCGAACCGCCACGCTGGGGGCGGCCGCCGTGCGGTCCGTCGTCATAGGGCGATGTCACAGCCTGGCTCTCCAATAGCTACTCGATACTTACGGTCCTAGCCCGGGGTGGTGGGTCCTTGCGGCAGTTGGCCGCTGCGGGCACGTGTGTACCCGCGTATTCAGCAGTCGGTGCGGCCCTTCACTCGGCCGCGCGACGGCGGGCGCCGGAACGACGGCGGCCCGGCGCGGGGGCCTGGCCCGCCACATAGGACTGCACCAGATGGTTCCAACTGCAGGTCCGGCACACCTCGACCACGTGCACCGAGAACTCCTCGCGCGTCTCGGCCAGCCGGATCAGCTCTTCCGGCGTGCGTGCGGAGCCGGCGGCCGGTCCCAGAGCGTCACCGTAGACCCACGATACGAGAGTCAACTGCTCTTTCCGGCAGATGGGGCATGTGACCTCGCTCCCCCGCCCATGGAATTTCGCCGCACGCAACAGGTACGGATTCGCATCGCACACCGACGAGACGTCCACGCGGCCCGCGTAGACGTCGGCCAGCAGCGACCGGCGCCGGAGCGCATAGTCCACTACCTGCCGCTGTATTCGCACGCGACCCAGAGTACTTGCGGCGGCACGCCCCTCGCACTCCCCTGATGGACTCTCAGGGTTACGTCAGACACCCCGATCCCGGCTTCGTGTGGCTAAATATATCGGCGCGATATAGTTTGTAACTGCATCCATCGGTTAGGTCTGAAGACAACAGTCAGGAGGGGGTGAGGCCCGGTGCTCGAGTTGGCAATCCTCGGGCTGCTCCTCGAATCTCCGATGCACGGCTATGAGTTGCGCAAGCGGCTCACCGGTCTGCTCGGCCCGTTCCGGGCCTTCTCGTACGGGTCGCTGTATCCGACCCTCAAGCGCATGCAGACCGATCGCCTTATCGCGGAAGAGATTCCACCGGGGTTGACCACGCGGCGTGCGCGGCGGGTCTACCAGCTGACCGATCTCGGGCGGGAGCGGTTCGCCGAACTCCTGGCCGATACCGGACCACAGAACTACACCGACGACGGCTTCGGCGTTCACCTGGCTTTCTTCAGCCGCACCCCCGCGGAAGCGAGGATGCGGATTCTGGAAGGCCGGCGACGGCAGGTCGAAGAGCGCCGAGAAGGACTGCGGGAAGCGATCAAACGAGCCAGCGGGCAACTCGATCGCTACACCCGCCAGCTCCATCAGCTCGGTCTCGAATCAAGCGAGCGCGAAGTGCGCTGGCTCAACGAGTTGATTGCTGCGGAGCAATCGACGAAGGCGGCACCACAGAAAGAGGGAAATAGCGGCCATGAGTGAGAACAACACCGAAGTTCGGGTGGCCATCGTAGGTGTGGGTAACTGCGCGTCTTCCCTGGTTCAGGGTGTGCAGTACTACAAGGACGCTGACGAGACCGCGACCGTTCCGGGTCTCATGCACGTCAAGTTCGGCCCCTACCATGTCCGCGATGTGAAGTTCGTCGCCGCGTTCGATGTCGACGCGAAGAAGGTCGGCTTCGACCTCTCCGACGCGATCTTCGCCAGCGAGAACAACACCATCAAGATTTCCGATGTGCCGCCGGCCGATGTGCCCGTGCTGCGCGGTCCGACCCTGGACGGCATCGGCAAGTACTACGCCGAGACCATCGAGCTGTCCGAGGCCGAGCCGGTCGACGTGGTCAAGGCGCTGAAGGATGCCAAGGTCGACGTCCTGGTCTCCTACCTTCCGGTCGGTTCGGAAGAGGCCGACAAGTTCTACGCGCAGTGCGCCATCGACGCGGGCGTCGCCTTCGTCAACGCGCTGCCGGTCTTCATCGCCTCGGATCCGGTGTGGGCGCAGAAGTTCGTCGACGCGGGCATCCCGATCGTCGGCGACGACATCAAGTCCCAGGTCGGCGCGACCATCACGCACCGCGTGATGGCCAAGCTGTTCGAGGACCGCGGTGTGCAGCTGGACCGCACCATGCAGCTGAACGTCGGCGGCAACATGGACTTCAAGAACATGCTCGAGCGGGAGCGCCTGGAGTCCAAGAAGATCTCCAAGACCCAGGCCGTCACCAGCAACCTGAAGAAGGATCTGGGCGAGGGCAACGTGCACATCGGCCCGTCCGATCACGTGGGCTGGCTGGATGACCGCAAGTGGGCGTACGTGCGTCTCGAGGGCCGCGCCTTCGGTGACGTGCCGCTGAACCTGGAGTACAAGCTCGAGGTGTGGGACTCCCCGAACTCGGCCGGCATCATCATCGACGCCGTCCGCGCCGCCAAGATCGCCCTCGATCGCGGCATCGGCGGACCGGTCATCCCGGCCTCGGCCTACCTGATGAAGTCCCCGCCGAAGCAGCTCGCCGACGATGTCGCCCGTGAGCAGCTCGAAGCGTTCATCATCGGCGCCGAGTAAGTAGCGATCACCACCGGGTGAGGGAAGGGCGGGACCGCGATTCGCGGTCCCGCCCTTGGCTTTTGGAAGCTGTCGGCAGCGTCAGTCGAGGGAGACGTAGACCTCGACCGAGGTCGGGCCGGTATAGCGCTCGATCTCGGCGGTGTGGGATCGGGTGATGGTTCCGGCGTTCTCGGCCTTGGCGACCTTCGCCCACGCGGTGCGGAGCAGGTCGTAGGGCTTGTCCGAGACCACGAATTTGGCGTAGCGGCCGGTGGGGATCCGGGTGAGGACGTCACCGGTGTCGAGGTCGTCGAGTCCGGTGAGTTCATAGCCGAGAACCGCCACGGCGTGATCGTTCTGCCCGATATAGGCCGCGACGCGCCCGGCCTTCTTCTCGCGGGCGAGATAGCGGTCCCAGGTGAAGTTCACCAGATCCAGATCCCGCGCGGTGACCTCGCGGCCCGCGAGCGGGATGGTCAGCCCGCCGACGAGAAACCCGTCGAGGGTGATGATTTCGAAATCCACAGCCCCTACCCCTCCGCGCCGGCGTGCAGCGCGACGAAAACCTCCACGGTCCGGGGATCCGGATACCGTTCGAAATCCCCGGTATACGCGCGGGTCAACGTGCCCGAGGCTTCCAGATCCCATACCGTGCGCCAGATGGAGGCGATGGTGTCGCCCAGGTTGTCGCCGGAGCGGGTGAAGCGCGCGAAGGTGCCCGCGGGAATCCGGGCGAGTACATCGCCCGGCAGCAGGTCGTTCAGGCTTTCACAGCGGTAGCCGACGATATGGGTCAGATAGGAGCCGATCTCGGGCGCGTGATCGACATACGCGGTCGCGGGTGGCCCGGGCAGGCTGCGGGCGAGGTTCTGTTTCCAGGCTTCCTCGACCTTGGCGCGGCGCGGTCCCTCGACCGCCAGCGCCGGGCTGCGTAGCACCGTTCCGGCCACCAGCGTCTCGTGGCGTTCAACTACATTGAAATCCACCGGCGTCGCCCCTAAGTCTCGTGCTGTCTCCGACCCCACCCTGCTCCCAACCCGCATCCTGCCACCGATGTCCGGAGTCGATGGCACCGGTGGCCGTTTCCACAATATCCGTGGCCGGGGGCGGATGGGTCCGGTAGTCGGGATTCATGATCAACTAGCCCGGAACCGGGATGCTGAGGCCGGGAAATATCTCCACCTGGCGTGGCTCCGGCGCGGGCGGAATGATCACCACCGGTTCCTGCTGCGGGCCCGGACTCGGATTGAGAATGTCGTAATTGCCATTGCCGGGCGGCGCGCCGGGCAGGTCGGCCGGATTCGGGAACTGCTCCACCGGTGAGCCGTCCAACGCGCCGTCCATGGTCTGCTTCCAGATATCGGACGGCAGTCCGGAACCGTAGATGGCGGCGCCGCGCGCGGTCCGAATCGGTTGCGACTGTTCGGTTCCCACCCAGACCGCGGTGCACAGCGACGGGGTGAACCCGACCATCCAGGCATCCTTGTTCTGCCCGGTGTCGCCGAGCTGGGTGGTGCCGGTCTTGGCCGCGGACGGCCGCCCGGCGAGATTGTGATTGTTCGAGTACGCCGCGATGGGCAGCATGGCCTGGCTGACGGTATCGGCCACCGTGGTCTGGATGCGCTGTTCGCCCTTCTGCGGATCGGGGCCGCGATCCAGCAGCACCCGGCCGTCCCCGGTCACCACCTTCTGCACGAAATACGGTGCGCGATAGGCGCCCGAGGCGGCGATGGTCGCGTACGCCGAGGCCATATCGATCGGCCGCACCGAATACGCGCCGAGCACGATGGACGGCAGCGGCTGTCCGCCGTCCTCGGTCAGCGTCTTGCCCGCGACGCCCGGGATCTGATCGGGGATACCGGCCTGATGTGCCGCGTTCGCAATGGCTTTCGGCCCTTCGAACAGCGTCTGGGTGAGCCGGTAGAAGCTGGTGTTGAGTGAGCGTTTGAACGCCTCGCCGAGCGAGCAGGTGCCGCAGGATTCACCGCCGACGTTCTGGATCTTCTCGCCGTTGACGGTGAGCGGTGCGCTGTCGAGCTTGTAGGACAGCGAGATTCCCTGCTGGAGTGCGGCCAATACCGCGAAAGTCTTGAAGGCGGAACCGGTTTGCAGCGGGGCCTGTGCGAAGTCGAAGCCGATGCCGTCCGGTCCGCCGTAGTAGGCGCGCACCGCACCCGAGCGCGGATCGATCGAGACCACCGCGCTGCGTAACTCGCCGGGCTGTCCGCCCATGGTGTTTCCGACCGCTCCGAGCGCGGCCTGTTGCGCCCGCGCGTCGATGGTCGTGAAGATCTGCAGCGCACCGGTATTGAGCTCCTGCTCGCTGATCCCGGAGGCGCGCAGTTCGCGCAGCACCTGCGCGCGGATCAGCCCTTCGGGCCCGCGCGGGATATTGTCGCCGACCTCGGTGGCGGGCACGATCTCCGGGAATTGCACGGCGGCCCGGTCGGTGCGGCTGAGCACTCCCATATCGACCATGCCGTCCAGCACGTATGCCCAGCGCGCCCGCAGCTGCGGCAGATGGGTTTCCGGATCCAGGATGGACGGGGTGCGCACCACCGATGCCAGCACCGCGCTCTCACCGAGGTTCAGTTCCGGAACCGGTTTGCCGAAATAGGCTTTGGCGGCCGCGGAGATGCCGTACGCGCCGCGACCGTAGTAAATGGTGTTGAGGTAGGCCGCGAGAATATCGTCCTTGCTCCACTGCCTGGACATCTTGGCGGCGATGATGAGCTCGCGCATTTTCCGGCTCAGGGTGCGTTCGGAGGTCAGGAAGGCGTTCTTCACATATTGCTGGGTGATGGTGGAGCCGCCGCCCGCATCGTCCTTACCGGTCAGATTGTCGCGGGCCGCGCGCAGGAACGCCGTGGTCGAGAATCCGGGATTGGTATAGAAATTGCGGTCCTCGGCCGAGAGTATCGCCAGTCGCATCGGCTGCGGCACATCGCTGAGCGGTACCGGGGTCCGATTGCCCTCGGGCGGAATGACCTTCGCGATGACGGTATTGCCGTCCGAGGTCAGGATGGTGGCGATCTGATTGGTCTGCACCGCCGACGGATCCGGGATCTCGGCGCTCCAGTAGGCGAGGCCGAGCAGCATGGCGGGCAGCACCAGGAAGATGACGACCAGCGCGGCGAGCACCCGGCGGATGCGCTGCCCGCGGGTGCGCGGTGGGCGCGTGGCCGATTCGGGCCTGCTCGGCGGTTTCGCGCGCCGACGCGGTTTGCTGTGCGACGGTTGCCGCTGCAGCGGCACGGTCGGGAGCTCGTTCCACCCTGCCATGGTGGCGTACGGGGCCGGTTCGTTTCGGCGCCGTTTGCGGGACGAGCTCACGATCATCTCCTTCCGGAGCGTCGAAAAAGCTTGTGTACGTCAGAGCGCCGCAGGCGCGGCGCGACCCATGCTAATCGACGCTACCGTCAGGATCAGGACTTCACGCCGCCCGCGGTGAGACCGGAAATGATGCGGCGCTGGAAGAGCAACACCATGATCACCAGCGGAATGGTGACGATGGTGCCCGCCGCCATGATGGCGGCATAGGGCTGCACCAGCGGATTATTACCGGAGAAACGCGCCACCGCGACGGTGACCGGTTCGGTCTTATCGCTGGAAAGCAGTCGCGCCAGCAGATATTCGTTCACCGCGGCGATGAAAGCCAGGATGGCCGTGGTGAATACGGCGGGCGCGGCCAGCGGCAGCATGATCAGCCGGAACGCCTGGAAGCGGGACGCGCCGTCGATGCGCGCGGCCTCTTCGAGTTCCCAGGGCAGTTCGGTGAAGAACGAGGCCAGGATGTACACGGTCATGGGCAGCACGAACGAGATGTTCGGGATGATCATGGCCTGGTAGTGCCCGATCCAGCCGAGATCGGTGAACAGCTGGAACAGCGGTGTCACCAGCACCACGACCGGGAACATGGACGCGCTCAGGATGAGCCCGGAGACCACGTACTGACCGCGGAAGGTCAAGCGCGCCAGGGCGTAAGCGGCCATGACACCGAGCACCAGCGCCACCAGGGTGGTCACCGATCCGATGACCACGCTGTTCAGCAGTGCGCGCCCGAAGTCGTTGCCGCGATCGGTGCTGAACGCGTCGCGGAAGTTGTCGAAGGTGACGTGCGTGGGCCACGGGGTGTTGTCGAAGGTGTAGGCCGGATCGCGCAGTGCGGTGACGACCATCCAGTAGAACGGGCCCAGGCCCCACACCAGCACGATCAGCGCGCCGAGGTAGACGCGGCCGGAGGCGAGTCGCTTGGTCCACGGGACCGACTGCGCCACCGGCTTTTTCACGGGGGCGGCGGGCGCTTTACTCATATCGATGCTCATCAGTGCGCCTCCCGCTGTGCTTCCTGGGTGCGAACCGCGTTGGCGCCCAGCACCTTCACCAGCAGGAACGCCACCGCGAAGATGAGGAAGAAGGTGATCACCGACAGCGCCGAGGCGCTGTTGGGACCCTGGCGCACCTGATCGACCACCAGCATCGAGATGGTGCGGGTGTTCGGATTGGACTGGGTCAGGATCGCGGGCAGGTCGTACATGCGCAGCGCGTCCATGGTGCGGAACAGCACCGCCACCAGCAGTGCGGGCTTGAGCAGCGGCAGCGTGATCTGGGTGAAGCGCTGCCAGGCGGACGCGCCGTCGACCTTGGCGGCCTCGTACACATCGGCCGGAATGACCTGCAGCCCGGCCAGAATCAGCAGCGCCATGAACGGGGTGGTCTTCCACACGTCGGCGATGATGACCGCGAAACGCGAGGGCCACTGGTCGGCGGTCCACAGGATGTGGGTGCCGAACACCCGGTTCACCACGCCGTCGTACTGGAACATGAACTCCCACAGGCGCGCCGTGACGGCGGTCGGGATGGCCCACGGAATCAGTACGGCGGCGCGCAGCAGGGCGCGGCCCTTGAACGTCTTGCCCATGATGACGGCCATGCCCAGGCCGATGGTGGCCTCCAGGGTCACGGTCACCACGGTGAAGAACAGCGTGACGCCGATGGCCAGCCAGAACTGCGAGCCGAGATTGCCGGTGGGGCAGTCGACCGTCTCGCCGAGCGAATTGGTGCACTGCTGCAGCAGCCAGTGCGTGTAATTGTCGAATCCGGCGCTGCCGCCCTTGGTGAACATGCCGGTGGACTTGTCCAGTCCGGCGTCCTTCTGGAAGGACATGTACACCGCGCGGACCACCGGATACCCGACCACGACGGCCAGGGCGAGCAACACGGGCGTGACGAACAGCCACGGTTTGGCCGATCCGCCCGGGGCGAATCGGCGTTTACCTTGCGGCGGTGCGGGTTTCACGGGCTTGCCAGGCAGGTCGGGCGTCGCGACATCGGTCGCTCCCGAAGGACGTG
The DNA here is from genome assembly GCF_042269265.1 of Nocardia sp. NPDC056000. NCBI lineage: Bacteria > Bacillati > Actinomycetota > Actinomycetes > Mycobacteriales > Nocardiaceae > Nocardia > Nocardia sp. NPDC056000. The sequence continues at coordinate 129,947 of NZ_JBHJXS010000017.1, forward strand.
ACACCGTTTATCTTCTCCTACGGGGACGGACTCGTCGTACTACGAACCGGCGGTCTCGATGCCCTTCTGCATTCCGACAATGGCGTCGTCGACGGACTTCGTACCGGTCAGCGCAGCATATGCGTTGTCCTGGATGGCCTTCGACACCGCCGGGTAGAACGGGGTGACCGGACGCGGCACGGCGGAGGCGATGGAATCCTTCAGCGCGGGCAGGTACGGCATCTTGGCGATCAGCGCCGGATCGTCGTAGACCGAGGCGCGCACGGACGGCAGCGCGCCCTGGGCGATGATGTGCTGGGCGTCCTCGCTGATCAGGTAGCGCAGGAAGTCCAGCGCGGTGGCCTTGTTCTTGGAGAACGTGGAGATGGCCGCGTTGTAGCCACCGAGGGTGGAGGCGCCGATGCCGTCCTTGCCGGGCAGCGGGGCGACACCGAACTTGTCCTTGACCGCGGAGGCGTCCGAGCCCGCGTCACCGAAGGACGACGGCCAGCCGCGCATGAACATGAGCTTGCCGGTGACGAACGCGTTCTGCGATTCCGGCTCCTTGAAGGAAATGCCTTCCTTCGGGATATCGCCGTTCTTGTACGAGTCCACCAGCACCTGGAGGCCGGCCTTGGCCTGCGGGGTGTTCACGGTGGGGGTCTTGCCGTCCGGGCCGACGAAGCTGCCGCCGAAGGCGTTGATGACCTCGGCGGTGTTCACGGTCAGGCCCTCGTAGGGTGCGAACTGCCCGGCGTAGCAGCCGATTCCGGCTTCCTTGGCCTTGGGGCACTGGGCCAGCAGTTCGGTCCAGGTCTTGGGCGGTTCGGGGGACAGGTCCTTGCGGTAGAACAGCAGGCCGCCGTTGGTGTTTCGCGGTGCGGCGTACAGGGTGCCGTTGTAGGTGGCCGAGGCGACCGGCGGCGACAGCAGGGTGGAGGTGTCGATCGCGAAGGAGTCCTTCAGCGGCTGGATCCAGCCCTGCGCGGCGAATTCGGCGGTCCACGGCACATCGAGCGCGACCACGTCGTAGTCCGAGGACTTGGCCTGCAGGTGCTGCTTCAGATCGTCGTACTGCTGGGAGGCGTCGTTGGATTGCTCCTTGAACGTCACCTTCTCATCCGGGTGCGCGGTGTTCCACCGGTCGATGAGCTGTTTGACCGCACCGGTTTCGGTGGTGTCCTTGCCCTCGACATAGGTGATCGGGCCGCGCCCGGTCAGGTTCTGCGAGGCGGCGTTGCTCCCCGAGTCGCTCGAGCAACCCGCGGCGAATGTCGCGGTCAACAGCGCGGCCGAGGTGACAGCCACCGCGGCGCGCGGGACGAGCGACGATCGTAGGGACGACACCTTCTTCAAAACCATCGCGGATACTCCAGGGTCGAGACGTGAGCGGCAGCACACTCAGCCGGTTGCACAAGGGAAGATACATGGTGGATCTTCCCCGTGCCCGGACTACCTCGGTCTTCGCACCCCCGCCCGGTAGCTCCCCGCACCGAGTCATCGGATCATCCGCCCAGCTAGGCTGGGTGCCGATGTCTTCTCAGGACAAGTTACTCACACGTATCGGCGGGCTGCTGCGCCAGGCTGAGTCGACCGATAACGAGCATGAGGCCGAGGCGTTCCTGGCGGCCGCACAGAAGCTCGCCACCCGGTCCTCGGTGGATCTGACCGTCGCGCGGGCGCATATCGCGAGCCGGGAGCGGCGGCCGACGCCGATTCAGCGGGTGATCCCGATCGGTGAGCCGGGCAAGAAGGGGTTGCGCACCTACGTGCAGCTGTTCGTGGCGATCGCCGCGGCCAATGATGTGCGCTGCGATGTGGCGCGGTCCTCGACGACGGTCTACGCGTACGGGTTCGACTCCGATATCGACACCTGCGAGGCGCTGTACGGCAGCCTGCTGGTGCAGATGGTGCGGGCGTCGGATCAGTACATCAAATCCGGGGCGTACAAGAGCGCGACCACCGAGAAGATCGTCGCCGAAACCCGCTGGGGCCGAACGATCCAGAAGCGCGTGCAGGCTCCGGTCGCGGCGGTGACCGCGCGCCTGAATTTCCAGATGGCCTTCGCGGCGCGCATCGGCCGCCGCCTGGCCGAGGTCAAAACCGAGGTGGAGGCCGAGGCGGTGCGGACCGAAACCCTCTCCACCGGAACGGCTCTCGCGCTGCGCAATAAGGAGCTGGAGCTCACGGACTTCTACTCCAGCACCTCCGAGGCGCGCGGAACCTGGCGCGGGCCGCAGGCGTCGGCGGGCTACTCGGCCGCGGCCCGGCGCGCCGGTGACCGCGCCGGTCGGGCCGCGCGTCTGGGCACCGCGCCCGAATTGGGTGCGGGCCGTGGGCAATTACCGCGCGGTGAGGGCTGACCTCCGCCGTGCGTGACTCGCAGCGGTCACAGGTGTACGACGCGGAAATGCTGGTGCGCGGTGCTTTCGAGCGTGCCGACGAGTTCGGGGTGCGCACCGTGGAAGTGCTCGGCTCGCAGGTGACATTGCCGGTGGAACGAAAGTTCGCGTCGGTGGAGTCCGTGCAGACCTACGTGGATCGGGTACTCGCGCTGAATTGGGTTGCCGCCCAGTGGAAACGGGCCGATGTGCCGGTCACGGTGCGGGCGCGGTCCGGAGCGCGGGCCGCGCACTACGAGGCCGACGACGCGGTACTCGCGGTACCCCTGCATGTGCACGGAAAAGCCTGGGCGCTGCGGGAATTGGTGATTCTGCACGAACTCGCGCACCACCTGGACGCCGATCACGCCCTGACCGCGCCGCACGGACCGGAATTCTGCGGCCGCTATATCGAGCTCGTCGACGGCGTCGTCGGACCGGAAGCCGCACTGTTGCTGCGCACCACCATGTATTCCTGTGGCGTGCGCGTACTTTGAGCGCGCGGCCGGATCGCGCTTGCGGCGACGCGAATTCGATGCCATGATCGGATTCATGATCTCCTTCTATGGAAAGGCGGCCACCGCCTTCGAGCGGTGACCGCGGTCGCCACCCCGCGCAGGCCCAGAGCCCGTGGGGTTTCCCTGGTAGAACCCGTCGAATTCGCGTGCCGATTACGCGATGAATGGCTGCGGACCGGTCTGTCCGCCGCACCCGCCGATCGGGATATCGCACAGCGTGCCGTCACCGAGCTGTATGCGCTGGTCGGCGCACCGCCACCGGAATTCGTCTGGGTGCCCTCGCCCGTGGCGGCGGTGGAAATACTGCGCGATGATCCGGACCGGCCACCGGGCGGAATCGGAATTCCACCCTCCGGTCAGCCATTTCGGAGCTGGCCGCTATTGCAGCGTCTGCTCGGAAACAAATCCGCCATGCGGCGGCGATTGATCGAACGCACCGAACCCGAGCGGGAATGGTGGTTGCGCGGCCGGTCATTGCCCGCACACGAATGGTCCGCGATGTCGCCGCGAGAATTGCTGGCGGCGGGTATCTCCGCGCCTCGGATTCTGGATAATCTGGTGCATTTGCCATTGCAGGAATCACTGCGGGACAGTATGTATCGGCCGATGCGCGCCGAATTGCTCGGTCCGGACGGGCGGCGCACCGATATCGCCGGATATGAGCAGTACGACACCTGGACCGTGGCCTTTCACGACCTGAATCGGGTCGCCGGATTGGCGCGGTACCGCGATGACGACGCGCACCAGCTCGATCAGTGGGTGGCGCTGGCCCGGCATGCGGGCTGGTGGTGGCCCGGTCCGAAGCGCTGTGTGCTGTCCGAGCGTCCGGTCGCGGTGCATGCCGAACCGCAGGCGGTCGCCTGGTTCGGTGAGACGCGGCTGCACAATTCCAGCGGGCCCGCGGTCGAATTCGCCGATGGCGCAGGGGTGTTCGCACTGCACGGCACCTTCGTGCCGGACTGGGTGTTCAACGATCTGACGGTGGAACGCGTGCTGGCGGTGCGCAATATCGAGGTGCGGCGGGCCGCCATCGAACGGCTGGGCTGGGACGAATTCATCGATCGGGCCGGGCTCACCCTGCTGTCCACGGCTCCCGATCCCGGCAATCCGGGCGCGGAACTGCGGCTCTACGACAATTGGCGCGATCGCACCCGAGTGCTGCTGGTGGTCAACGGTTCTCGGGAACGTGACGGCACCCGCCGCCGCTACGGCCTCAACGTTCCCGTCACCATCGACAATCCCGTGGCCGCCGCCGGGTGGTCCTACGGCCTGAGCGGTGCGCAGTACGCGCAGCTCCTCCGCCGCACCTGAAACTTCCTACACCAGAGGTGATCTCATGACCATTACCCTTGCCGAACTGACCTCCCGCACCGGTGTCGACGTCCTCGACCATCTGGAAACCCAGGTCGCGGTCCCGGCCGTGGCGGGTCTGCAAGCCCAGGGCGACCTGCTCGTCATCCCCATCGAGCTGGTCACCAATGTCCGCGTCCCCGACAATCGCTGGACCGAGGTCCCGCTCGCGGGCATCGAAATCGTCCGCGGCGCGGCGGGAGCCAACCCGCACGTCCTCGTCGCCGATCCCGGCGTCTGCCGCTGGACCACCCGAGTCGCGGATCCGGAGGGCCTGGCACTGGGCTGCCTCGACACCCGCGCCACCGCCTACCTACTGCACCCCGAACACGGCGGCAGCGGTATCGCCCCCGGCCGCTACCTCATCCGCCGCCAGCGCGAACGCACCCTGACCACCTCCGGCAGCATGCGCAACGCCCTGATCGCCGACTGAGCACAGCGCCGCAACGCGTTCGGCCACAGCGGTATCCGTGCACGCCGGGGCGACCGGCCGCGTGGACCGAAAGATTGCCCGAACCCGCCGAGCTGGGCCGCTCGCTATGGCAGGAGCGCCGCTACCCGCTCGAGGCGCTGCCGCCACCACCGTTCCCGTTCCGGGTCCGGGTGGCGGTAGCGCTCCACGAGCTCCGGATCCGGCGTCGGCGGGGAGGCCGGGACGGTGAGATATCCGTCCACGGGGCGCAGTGATTCGCTCACCAGATCGCCGGTGAACAGTGAAAGCGTGTCCAGCCCGCACGCGAATTCGAGCTCGGGAAGGGTTGCGGCCAAACGTATCTGGGCGGCGAGTCCCACGCTGCTCTCCAGCGCCGACGAGACGATGGCGGGCAGTCCCGCAGCCTCGGCTACCTGGAGTGCGCGCCGCACCCCGCCCAGCGGCGTGCACTTGAGCACCGCGACATCCGCGGCCCCCGCCACCGCGACGCGCATGGGATCCTCTGCGCGCCTGATGGATTCGTCGGCCGCGATCCGCACATTCACCCTGCGCCGCACCTGCGCCAATTCCTCGATCGTGCGGCAGGGCTGTTCGACGTACTCCAAACCGCCCGCCGCCTTGTCGATCAATGCGATCCGCTCGACAGCGGTCTCCACATCCCAGACCGCATTGGCGTCGATCCGCACCGCACCATCCGGCCCGAGTGCCTCCCGGGTGGCCGCCACCCGATCCAGGTCCTCGGCAAGCGAATCCGGATGATCGGCCACCTTCACCTTCGCGGTCCGGCATCCGGACCCCGCCACGATCTCGCGCGCGCGTTCCGGCCCCACCGCGGGCACGATGCAGTTCACCGGTACCCGGTCCCGCACCGGCTCCGGCCATCCGGCGGTCGCCTGTTCGACGGCGGTTGCCAGCCAGGCGGCCGCCTCCCGATCGTCATATTCGGCGAATGCGCAGAACTCACCCCACCCCAGCGGCCCGGGAATCAACATCCCTTCGCGCACGGTGATCCCGCGAAACCGGGTCCGCATCGGAATGGCGTAGACGATCGCGGCGTCGAAATCCGGAGCCCCGGCCGACTGGAAGGCGTGGTCGTTCATCACCGCCGAGCCTACCCAGCCGCACCGTCGGCCGATTCGAGACCGCGCCCGACAGGCCGGGTCGCGGCAGCCGACCGCGCTCCGGTGCGAAAGTCCCTGCTTCCCAGAGGAGATGGGCGCACACTGGTGCGGAAGTGCGGCGGGAATGACGCGAACCCGGCCCGATGTTGTCGGTCTGGACCCGCGTCGCGATAACAAAGTGGCGGCCGGGTCGCGACGCGGCGACAATGCCGGAAGTAATCGATCGACCGGGGGAGCCCATCAGCATGTACCCACCCAATGAACCGCGTCGGACCGGCCCGGACGGCGCCCCGCCGAATTCCGGCCCCGTCCCCGGCGACCCGGGCCAGACGCGGCGACAGGGTGGACCCGGCGACCCGCAGGGCGATCCGAACCAATCCCGAGGCTCGGGCGGCCAGGGCTACCCACCCGGCCAGGTTCCACCGCCGGGTCCCGGCGGTCCGCCGCCGCACGGCCCGGCTGGGGCTGGGCCGCAGCGCAACCCGGGCGGACCCGGCCGACCGCCGGGACCGGGCGGCTTCGGCGGCCCGGGTGGACGCGGCGGCGCACCGGGAGCCGGTGGTCCGGGCTCGGGCGGGCCTGGCGGCCCAGGTTCCGGTGGACCGGGAAGTTCCGGGCCGGGCGGGCCCGGTCAAGGTCGCGGGTCGGAAGATCCGGGTGCGCAACGCAACACCGGCGGGTCCGGACGGCCTCCGGGTCCGGTTCGGGGCCCGGGGGATCCGGCGTCGCAGCGGAATCCGGGCCGGGGCCCGGGTCCGGGAGGCTCGGGTGGGCCGTACGGGACGGGGCAGCATGCGCCGTGGGGTCCGGAAGGTCCGCTGTCACAGCCGGTTCCGGGTCCGGGGCACGGTGCACCGCAGGGATCCGGGCAGCCGTGGGGTCCGGAAGGTCCGGCGTCGCAACCTGTTCCCGGTCCGGGTTTCGGTCCCGGCGGTGGGAATCCGCCGTATGGATCGGGTCCGGGCGATCAGGGGCAGGGCGAGCCGGGGCAGCCGTACGCGCCCGCCGACGGCGAGGAAACCGTGCGCCAAACCCTGTCCAAGGGTGAGAAGGCCGGTGCTCGCCGCTCGAAATCGGCTGCCGCCGAAACGAATACTCCGGGTCCGAGGCCGCCCGTCAGCCGCAAGGACGCCGCTTTGGCCGCGGTGCTGTTCGCGGTCGATATCGCGATCGTGTCGCTGTTCTCCTATGACCTGTTCGGAAAAGCCTTCGGCCTGATCCGCAACCGCTGTACGGCCAAGAAGGATCTCTCGGTGCAGTGCACCGCGATTCGCCCCGGAGCCTCGGCCCTGTGGGGCCTGCTGATCGGTGGCGGCGGTATGTCCCTCGCCCTGGTCGCCGCGCTGGTGCTGGCGGCGGTGGCCGCCATGACCGGCCGCCGCGCCTGGTGGTGGACCCTGGCCGCGCTACCGATCATCGCGATCTGCGGCGGTATCGGCCACGTCCTGGTCGGCAACGCCGTCGGCTGACGAATCGCGGCATGCTGGAGGTATGGCGGAGTGGTGGCGGCCGCCGGTTCGGCCGGTGGATCTTGTTGCCGCCGTGGTGATTTATCTCGCGGCGGTGGTTGCGGGGTGGGTGCTGGCGGCGTTCGTGCCGGATTATCGGGTGCTGGTCGGTGCGAGCGGTGAGCACCGGTATCTGCCGTTCGCCTATTTCGTGGGGTGGTTCGGGATTGTGGTGACGCTCATGGTGATTCCGCTGTGGGTGCAGCGAGCGGTGCGATTGGGGCAGCGGGCGTGGCCTACCGCGCTGGTGGCCTTCCCGCTGCTCATCGAATCGTGGGTGCTGGGTTTGCTCACCGCGATTGTCGCGGTGTCCCTGTGACCTCGGAGATTCAGAGGCGTTCGTAGATGGTGGCGTTGGCCAGGCCGCCCGCCTCGCACATGGTTTGCAGGCCGTAGCGGGCGCCGCGGTCGTGCATGGCGTGCACGAGGGTGGTGGCGATTCGGGAGCCCGATGCGCCGAGGGGGTGGCCGATGGCTATCGCGCCGCCGTTGACGTTGACCTTGGACAGGTCCGCGCCGGTGTCGTGCGCCCAGGCCAGGACCACCGAGGAGAAGGCTTCATTCACCTCGAAGAGGTCGATGTCGGAGAGTTGCAGGCCGCTGCGCTGCAATACCTTTCGGGTCGCGGGGATCACGGCGGTCAGCATGAGCAGCGGATCGTCGCCCGCTACCGCGAAGCTGTGCAGGCGCGCCAGGGGAGTGAGGCCGAGTTGAGCGGCCCGCTCGCTGGTCATGATCAACACCGCCGAGCTGCCGTCGTTGATCTGGCTGGCGTTGGCGGCGGTGATATTCCAGCCGATCTGCGGGAAACGGGCCGCCATCTCCTCGCTGTAGAAGGCGGGGCGCAGGTTGCCGAGGGTTTCCAGGCTGCCGCCGAGGCGGATGCCCTCATCGGCGGTGAGTCCGGCCAGAGGCGCGAGTTGGGCGTCGAACGCGCCGTCTTTGGTTGCGCGAGCGGCTTTCTCGTGGCTGCCGAGCGCGAATTCGTCGAGCTGGGCGCGGGACAGTCCCCACTTGGCGGCGATGAGTTCGGCGCTGATGCCCTGCGGAACCAGGCCCTCGGGATAGCGTTCGGCGAAGCCGACACCCGCGATGTCCTGCGCGCCGATCAGGTTGGCGCCCATGGGCACTCGGCTCATGGATTCGACGCCGCCCGCGACCACGATGTCGTACGCCCCGGCGATGACGCCCTGTGCGGCGAAGTGAATGGCCTGCTGGCTGCTGCCGCACTGCCGGTCGACGGTGGTGGCGGGCACGGATTCGGGATATCCGGCGGCCAGGACCGCGCGGCGGGTGAGGTTGCTGCCCTGTTCGCCGACGGCGGTGACGACGCCGCCGATGACGTCGTCGATGAGTTCGGGATCGATGCCACTGCGCCGGACCACTTCGCGCAGGCTGTGCGCGAACAGGTCGGCCGGATGCTGCCCGTGCAGCGCGCCATTGGCCTTGCCCTTGCCGACCGGCGTACGAACCGCTTCGACGATGACTGCGTCTCTCATGGCTTTTCCTTTTCGGAGGAGCTGGCTTCATTGCCCTAAACCCAGGCTACGAGCTGGCCATAGTTGAGGCAAGTCAGCATGTGTATGATGTACGCCATGTCCGTCGTATTGGAAGGAAAGCTCAGGGACCTGAGCGCGTGGAAGCCCGAAGGGTGCTCCATCGCCAAGGCCCTCGATATCGTCGGCACCCGGTCGGCGATGCTCATCCTGCGCGAGGCCTACTACGGCGTCACCAGGTTCGACGGTTTCGCCACCCGCATCGGCATCACCGACGCGGCCGCCTCCAGCGCGCTGCGCAAACTCACCGATGCCGGACTGCTGGAAAAGCGCCCGTACCAGGAGGAGGGTAAGCGCACCCGGCACGAATACGTGCTCACCCCAATGGGTTCGGATCTACTGCCCGCCGTGCTCGCGCTGTGGCAGTGGGGCGACAAGTACCTCCAGGACGGCACCCCGCCGCTGGAGCGCGTGGAGGACACGACCGGCGAACCGGTGCGCGTCGAGATCCGCTCTGCCTCGGGAAATGAAGTGCCACTGGAGAATCTGCGCGTCCGCGTCAACAAGAACTGGCGCCGCCCCGCGTAATGCGGTGCGACGCCAGTCGTTACGCCGGACGTCAGTTCAGCCGACGTCCGTCTTCGGGACCGAAGAAGTAGATGTGCTCCGCATCGGTGGACAGGCTCAGCCGCGCGCCCTTGGCGGGCGGATTGCGCCAATCCGCGCGCGCCACAATGGTTTCCCCGTCGCCGAGGGTGCGGCCGTAGATGTACGCGTCCGAGCCGAGCTCCTCGACCACATCGACCTCCATGCCGATGCCCTGACCGTCCGCGACCGGTTCCAGATGCTCGGGCCGCACGCCCACAACGATATTCGGCCCGGTGGCCCCGGCGACCGTGCGCGGCAGTTCGAGGCGATGCCCGCCCAGCGTTACCCCGCCGTCCTGAACCGGCAGCGTGAACAGGTTCATGGCGGGCGATCCCATGAATCCGGCCACGAACAGATTCGCCGGATTGCGATACAGATCGCGCGGTGACGCGCACTGCTGCAGTAGCCCGTCCTTGAGCACCGCGACCCGGTCACCCATGGTCATGGCCTCGACCTGATCGTGCGTGACGTACACGGTGGTGGTGCCGAGCCGCCGCTGCAATTGCGCGATCTGGGTGCGGGTCTGCACGCGCAGTTTCGCGTCCAGGTTGGACAGCGGCTCATCCATCAGGAACACCTGCGGCTGCCGCACGATGGCGCGACCCATGGCCACGCGCTGGCGCTGACCGCCGGACAGCGCCTTGGGCTTGCGATCCAGGTACGGCTCGAGGTCCAGCAGTTTGGCGGCCTCCAGCACGCGCTGCTGCCGCTCTTCCTTGGCGACCTTGGCCATCTTGAGCGCGAACCCCATATTCTCGGCGACGCTCATATGCGGGTACAGCGCGTAGTTCTGGAACACCATGGCGATATCGCGTTCCTTGGGCTCGGCGTGCGTGACATCGCGATCCCCGATGAGGATGCGCCCGTCACTCACCTCCTCGAGTCCCGCGAGCATGCGCAGCGAGGTGGACTTACCGCAGCCGGACGGACCGACCAGCACCAGGAATTCGCCATCGGCGATCTCCAGATTCAGTTCGTCGACGGCGGGTGTGGCCGAGCCCGGGTACAACCGGGTGGCCTTGTCGAAAGTGACCGTAGCCATGCGAAACGCATCCCTTCACCGGCAGGAACGTGCCGGACGATCCGTAGTAGAGGGGTTGGACCCGAGCCGGGGGCTCGGGTCCTGGGCACGATATCAGCCGGTGAACGGCCCTGCCGAGCCGTGATCAGGCACCCGGGCGCGACTCGTGTTCGATGCCTTCGTGTTCGGCCCCGCGCTGGAAGCGGAGCAGCCGCAGGGCATTGGCGACCACGAGCAGGGTGGAGCCCTCGTGGATGAAGACCGCCGGGCCGATGGGCAGGCCGATCAGGGTGGCGGGGACCAGGCCCGCGACGATGATCAGGGCTACGGTCAGGTTCTGGCGGATGATGGCGGCGGTGCGGCGGCTCAGCGCGACCGCGAAGGGGAGGCGGCCGATATCGTCGGTCATCAGCGCCACATCGGCGGTTTCCAGGGCGACGGCGGAACCGCTTGCGCCCATGGCGATTCCGACCGAGGCGTTGACCATGGCGGGCGCGTCGTTGACGCCGTCGCCGACCATGGCGGTGCCGCCGTTGGCACTGAGGCGGCCGATCATCTCGACCTTGTCCTCGGGCAGCAGGCCACCGTGCGCGGCGTCCAGGCCGAGCCCGTCGGCGACCGCATCGGCGACGCGCTGATTGTCACCGGAGATGACGATCAGATCGGAAATGCCCAGTGCGCGCAGCTTTTCCATCACCGCGGCCGCTTCGGCGCGCGGGGTGTCCATGACGCCGACCACGCCGAGATACCTGCCACCGCGTCGCACGATCATGGTGGTGCGCCCGGCCGCGTGCAGCCGGTCGACGGTTTCGGCGATGGCGACGGGCACCCCGTCCGGATCGATTTCGGCGAACATGGTGAGGTTGCCGATTTCGGTGGGACTGCCGTCGACCAGTGCGGTCACCCCGCGCCCGGTCACCGAATTCACCTGGGTGGCATCGGTTTCCGTCTCGGCGGGCACCAGCAGTTTCAGGTCGCGGGTGATGGCGCTCGCGAGCGGGTGATCGCTGAACGACTCGACCGCGAACAGGGTGGCGATCAGGTCATCGCGCATTTCCTCCCGCGCGGGTTCGATATCGGTGACCCGGGGCTGTCCCCAGGTGAGCGTCCCGGTCTTGTCGAAGGCCATGGACCGCACCCGGCCGAGCGATTCCAGCGGCCCGCCGCCCTTGGCGAGCACGCCCGCCTGTGCGGCGCGCGCGACTCCGGCCAGCACCGCGCTGGGCGTGGCGATGGCGAGCGCACAGGGGCTGGCGGCGACCAGCACCACCATGGCGCGATAGAAGCTGTCCGCGAACGGTTCGCTGAGAATGACAGCGCCGTAACCGATTACGGCGAGCACGCCGAGGATGACGGCGGGCACGTAGATCACCTGGAACCGGTCGATGAACCGCTGCGTCGGCGACTTCTGGGTGTCGGCGTCGCGCACCATGGCGATCACCCGCGCCAGGGTGCTGTCGGCGGACTTACTGGTGACCATGATCTCCAGCACCCCGGAGCCGTTCAGGGTGCCCGCGAAAACGCGCTGTGATTCATGTAGCGGGGTACGGCTGGTGAGTGCGGCGGCCGGATCGTCCACGGCCCGCTTCTCGACCGGAATGCTCTCGCCGGTGACCGCGGATTCGTCGATGGCGCTCACGCCGGTGACCACGATGCCGTCCGCGCTGAGGCGCGAATTCGGGCGCACCACAACGATATCGCCGATCTCCAGATCCTCGACATCGATCTCGACGACGCTGTCCGGCCCGCGCCGCACCAGCGCGGTGCGGGGCGCGAGTTCGCCCAGCGCCTCGATGGACCGCTTGGCCCGGCTCATGGCGTATTCCTCGAGCGCGTGGCCGAGGCTGAACAGGAACAGCAGTACCGAGCCCTCGGCCCATTTGCCGACCGCCGCCGCGCCGACGGCCGCGATCAGCATGAGGAAGTCGACCTCGAAGCGCCCGCGCCGCACGGTATCGATCGCGGTGCGCACGGTGAAGAAGCCGCCGAGCAGGTAGGTGGCCCCGAACAGCGTGGCCGCGATCCACGGCGGGGTGTCCAGGAGGTAGCGGGCAATCATGCCGCCGGTATAGGTGACGCCGGAGCCGATGGCGAAGGCCATCTCCATGCGTGGTCCGAGCAGGCCGTGCCCGTGATCGCCGTCGCCCGTCGAGTGGCGGTCGGCACCGTTTGCGGTTCGCCGTTCGTTCGCCGTCGCGTTCATACCTGCCACGATAACATCAACACATGCGTATGTCTGCATGTATTTGGCGGGGATATCCCGCCCACGAGCTCGCGCGGCGGCCCGATCGGTACGGCGGTAGCCTCGGGAATCGGTACGAGAATCCAGTTCCACGAGAGGGAGAGCCACGTGAGCCGACCGGTTCGTATCGGAGTTCAGCTGCAACCACAGCACGCCCCCAATTACGGATTGATTCGCGACGCGGTGCGCCGATCCGAGGACGCCGGGGTCGACATCGTCTTCAACTGGGATCACTTCTATCCCCTGTACGGCGATCCCGAGGGTGCGCACTTCGAATGCTGGACGATGCTGGCCGCGGTCGCCGAACAGACCGAACGGGTGGAGTTGGGCGCACTCGTCACCGGCGGCGGGTACCGCAATCCCGAACTGCTCGCCGATATGGCGCGCACCGTCGACCACATCAGTGACGGGCGGCTCATCCTCGGTATCGGCGCGGGCTGGTTCCAGAAGGACTATGACCAGTACGGCTACGAATTCGGCACGGCCGGAAGCCGTTTGGCGCTGCTCAAGGAGAATATGGCGCGGCTGACCGACCGCCTGGCCAAATTGAATCCGCAGCCGGTGCGCGATATCCCGATCCTCATCGGTGGCGGCGGTGAGAAGAAGACGCTGCGCCTGGTCGCCCAGTACGCCGATATCTGGCACAGCTTCGCCGATCTCGACGTGCTGACGCGCAAGTCCGGCATCCTCGCCGAGCACTGCGCCGAGGTCGGCACCGAGGTGGCGAACATCGAGAAGTCGGTGGATTGGCCGGGCGCGGACAAGGCTCCCGATTTCGTGGCGCAGGGCGCGACCCTGTTCACCGTCGGCGTCGGCGGCCCGGACTACGACCTGAGCACCGTCGAACAGGCCATCGCCTGGCGCGACAGCCTCTCGGCCTGACCCGCCGCCGACGGGCGGTCCTGGACTCTCGTTGATGGCAAGTCTGGTTTTACCGGCCACCCCCACTAGGGTGGTTTGTCATGGTTTGCTTGCGTACGACCAGGTCCGGGCGGTCCGGCCGCCGACCTCGCATGCTGTCGATGGCGGGGGTGTTGCTGGTCACCCTGGGTGCGGTCACCCTCGGTGCCGGATCGTCGGCCGCCGCACCCTCCGGCGGGGATCTGTGTTCCCCGCCGGGCGTGGCCGCGGCCAGCGCGGCACCCACCAATCTGGCGTCGGGGCAGCAGTCCCCGAACTCGGATAAATACACGACCGCGACCACCGAACCGCTGGATCGCATCGATATCACCAAGCTGGGCCTGCTCACCCCGGGCAAGCTGAGCGTCGGCACGCTGTCCGACGCCCCGCCGAGCATCTGCCTCAATTCCAAGGGCACGTTCACCGGTTTCGACAATGAGCTGCTGCGCGCGGCCGCCGCCAAGATCGGCCTGCAGGTGGAGTTCACCGGCACCGACTTCGCGGGTCTGCTCGCACAGGTGGCCAATGGCCGTTTCGATGCCGCGTCGTCGAGCATCACCACCACCGACGCCCGCCGCAAGCTGGTCGGCTTCACCAACGGCTACGATTTCGGCTACTTCTCCCTGGTCGCCCCGAACGGCGGTGCCATCAAGGGCTTTTCGGACCTGAACAAGGGCACCCGCATCGGCGTGGTGCAGGGCACCGTGCAGGACGAGTACGTGGTGAACGAACTGCACCTGGATCCGGTGAAGTTCCCCGACTACAACACCGCGTACGCGAATCTCAAGACCGGGCAGATCGATGCCTGGGTGGCCCCGTCACAGCAGGCCATCGGCATTATCAAGCCGGGTGACGCGGCCTCGATCGTGCAGAACACCTTCAGCCTCAACAACTTCACCGGCTGGGCGGTGCGCAAGGATAATCAGCCGCTCACCGATGCGCTCAATGCCGGATTGGACGCGGTGATCGCCGACGGCACCTACGCCAAGCTGTACGAGGACTGGGTGCCGCGCGAGATTCCGCCGGGCTGGAAGCCGGGCTCCAAAGCCGTTGCCGCCCCGCAGCTCCCGGATTTCGCCAAGATCGCGGCCGAGCACGCCGGTGACAATGCCGGGCAGACCGCCGCGCAGCCGAAGTCCACGCTCGCGCAGTTGAAGGACACGTTCTTCGACTGGTCGCTGTACCGCAAGGCTTTTCCGGATCTGATCAAGACCGGCCTGCCGAATACCCTGATCCTGGCGCTGGTTTCGGGTGCGCTGGGCACCGTGATCGGCATGCTGCTGGCGGTGGCGGGCATCTCCCGCACCCGCTGGTTGCGCTGGCCCGCACGGGTGTACACCGATATCTTCCGTGGCCTGCCCGCCGTGGTGATCATCCTGATCATCGGCCTCGGCATCGGCCCGGTGGTCAAGAACATCACCGGCAACAATCCGTACTGGCTGGGTGTGGTGGCGCTGGCGCTGCTGTCCTCGGCGTATATCGGTGAGATCTTCCGCTCCGGCATCCAATCGGTGGAGCCGGGTCAGCTGGAAGCGGCCCGCGCCATCGGGTTCGGCTACCGGCAGTCCATGTCCCTGGTGGTGATTCCGCAGGGCGTGCGCCGGGTGCTGCCCGCACTCATGAACCAGTTCATCGCGCTGATCAAGGATTCCTCCCTGATCTACTTCCTGGGACTGCTTGCCACACAACGCGAATTGTTCGCGGTCGGCCGAGACCTCAACGCGCAGACCGGAAATCTGTCGCCGCTGGTGGCGGCGGGCCTGATGTACCTGGTGCTGACGGTGCCGCTGACCCATCTGGTGAATTACATCGACGGCCGCCTGCGCACCGGCCGCGCCGAGAAGACGGTCGAACCGGTCGAACAGGCCGTCATCACGGAAGGGCGTGGAGCATGAGTGCCTCACTCACGGGTACCGGACTGCACGTGACGCTCGGCGGCAACGAGGTGCTGCGCGGGGTGGACGTGCACGTCGACGCGGGCAAGACCACCACCGTCATCGGCCCGTCCGGTTCGGGTAAGTCGACGCTGCTGCGGGTGCTGAACCGGCTGTACGAGCCGACCGAGGGTGACATCCTGCTGGATGGGAAATCCGTGCTGAAGGATGATCCGGATCAGCTGCGCCGCCGCATCGGCATGGTGTTCCAGCACTTCAACCTGTTCCCGCACAAGACCGTCGCGGACAATGTGGCACTCGGCCCGCAGAAGCTGCACGGACTGTCCAAGGAGCAGGCGCGCACCCTCGCGCTGGAGCAGCTGGAGACCGTCGGGCTGGCGGGCAAGGCCGATTCCCGGCCCGCGAATCTGTCCGGCGGACAGCAGCAGCGCGTCGCCATCGCCCGGGCGCTGGCGATGAAACCCCAGGTCATGTTCTTCGACGAGGCGACCTCGGCGCTGGACCCGGAACTGGTGAAGGGCGTGCTCGCGCTCATGGCCGATCTGGCCAAGGGCGGTATGTCCATGATCGTGGTGACGCACGAAATGGGTTTCGCGCGTTCGGTATCGGATCAGGTGGTGTTCATGGACCACGGCAGGGTCGTCGAAACCGGAACGCCCGAAGCGCTTTTCGATCAGGCGCAGACCCCGCGACTGCAGCAGTTCCTCTCGCAGGTGCTCTAGCTGCTGCCGAAGCTCGGCATATTCGCGAATCGGCCGAAATCGCCTTGGGCGCCGCTGTATACGTTCAGATCGGTGCCCCCGGCGATACCGGGCACATTGCCGGAATCGGTGTACTGCCAGAAGGTCCAGTTCGGCCAGCCGCCGGGCACCTCGGGGCCGTCGTTACCGCGGTAATCGGCGATCCACAGCGGGTACCTGGTGAATTCATTGCTGTCCGCCATGGCCGTCTGCCAGAAGCGCGGGTACGTGTAGATGATCGGCACGCGACCGGTCAACGCCTGCACCGTATTCAGATATCGGTGCGTCCAGTCGATGAGCGCCGGTGCGGGCAGCCCGCCCGAATCCTCGAGGTCGAGCACCGGCGGCAGATCCAGCGGCCCGTTCTGGCCCAGCACGGTGGCCGCGTACAGCGCGGCCTGCGCCTCGGGCAGCTGGTTCGGGCGCGCGTAATGGTAGGTCCCGCGCGCCACCCCGGCCGCCCGCATGAGCAGGCTGTCCGGCACGAAGTACGGATTCACATAGTTGACGCCCTCGGTGGCCTTGACCATGGCGAAGTGATTGCCGGAGGCGCGCACCTCGAACCAGTTGATCATGCGCCCGTCGAGATGCTGCCAGGACGAGACATCCGGCCCGCCCGCATCGGCCGCCGCGGGGGCGGCCGACATTGCCGTGAGAATGCTGGCCACCGCGAAAGTGGTCAGTGCCAACTTCCTTCGTCGAACCATGCCAGGGGACGCTATGTGGGCTTACGCACCCCACACAGCGACTCGCCCGCACGTTGTCCAAGTGTTAGCTGAATCTCAGCGATTCATCCGAGCCAGTCCAATACCGACGCCGCGGTCCAGGACTGCTGCATGCTGCCCAGCGGTTCGCCCGTGAACGGTTCGTAGTACTCGGCGAAACTGCCGTCGCTGGCCTGGCGCAGTCCCTCCGCGCGCAGCATGAACGATCGTTCCGCCCAGCCGCGGCGGGCGAACACCCAGGAGAACAGCCAGCTCATCACCGGCCACACCGGTCCGCGCCAGTATTCGCGCGGGCGGAAATCCCGGGCCACCGGTGAGGTGGAGGGCGGCAGCGCGTAGCGCAGATCCGGATGCCCGCACCAGCGCGGACCCTCGAACAGTTGCAGCAGTCGCCGTTCGGCGTCACGCGGCAGCCCGCCGCACAGCAGCGGCGCGAACGAGGCGAGGGTTTCGGTCTCGATCCACTTGTCCGCGCGCACATCGAAATCGCGCGCCACCCCGGTGCGTGGATTCGTGGTGCCGACCACGCCCGATCGGAAGTAATCGGCCCATTCCAGCAGTTCGCGCACATCGGCGTTGGGCTGCTTGTAGTCCTCGCCGATGGTGGCGAGCACATCGCAGGCGAGCGCGAAGA
Source organism: Nocardia sp. NPDC056000 (assembly GCF_042269265.1). Classification (NCBI taxonomy): domain Bacteria; kingdom Bacillati; phylum Actinomycetota; class Actinomycetes; order Mycobacteriales; family Nocardiaceae; genus Nocardia; species Nocardia sp. NPDC056000. Next base: position 147,538 of record NZ_JBHJXS010000017.1, read on the forward strand.
TGGCGGTGACGAATACGTCCTCGACCGCGAAACTCATTGTCGAGGCCAGTTGATAATCGTCGTAACCGCAGCGGCGCATCTGCTCCACCAGCCACATGTAGCGGTCGTATTCGCGATCGCTGGGCCGCTGCGTCGGATCGCCGACGACGTGCAGATCCTCCCGCTCGTACGGCGGAAGATCCGGTCCCGGAATCACATTCGCGTAGGCGCGATCCCAGCGCGGCGAATTGTCCATACCGGATTCCCACCCGTGGTAGAGCGTGATTCGCCCGTGCTGCTTGGGATCTCGCGCATACGCCAGCCAGCGATGCCAGCGCATCAGATCCGGCCAGCGTCGCTGCAGGAATTCCTCGGCGGTCGCGCGGGTGCTGCGCCCGTGCCGCCGGGAATGATCCAGAATCCGTTGCACCGCAATGGCATGCACGGGGGGCTGGGTGATTCCGGAAGTATCGGGTCCGTCCGGGGCATCGGCCGCGAGTCGCCGGCATTCCCACCGGCTCGGTCCCGGAAAATATCCGTCCACGCCATTGGCGAAGACGATGTGCGGGATCATCCCGTTGCGCCACTGCGCCGACAACAGCGTGTCCATTTCCAGCACCGCGCGCTCCACACTCAACGGCGCCAGCCCCACCGCGACGAACGCGGCGTCCCAACTCCACATATGCGGATAGAGCCGCGGCGCGGCGGTGGTCATGGACCCCAGGTCATTGCCGCGCAGCAGGTAGGCGGCGCGGGCCGCGAGCTGGGTTGGCGTGAAACCCGAGTGCGTCATCGCCCTATTCTGCGACGGAACCCGCAGGTATGCGCGATGTCCGTCCCGGACCGGATGCTCGGGCGGCATGGTGTGATCGAAGAACGCTATGTTCCCGTCCCGGCGTAACGCCGTATCGGTCTGTCTCGGAGGAGCTGTGTCCGCGTCGCGAGGCGCGATGTCCACCTCCTCGTAGGACGCTGTGCCTGCCGAGGACGCCGGTTCGCCGAATTGCACTGTGTACGCCTTTTCACATTTTCGAACGCGCGTGTGTTTGAGCCCTCTGTGCCTAGCCAACGCATCGTCGGCGCCGTGCGCCCGGTTACGGTGAGGGCATGGCGAATTCCGCGAGCACCGGCAGTGACCGTCCGACCGCGTTGATCACCGGAGCGAGCCGCGGCCTGGGCGCCGCCATCGCCCGCGCGCTCGCGCCGACGCACCGGCTGCTGCTGGGTGCGCGCACGCCGGAAGCGCTCGAACCGATCTTGAAGGAATTGCCGGATGCCACGGGGTGGCCGGTGCAGCTGACCGACTACGAAGCGGTGGCCCGCAAGGCCGAGTCGATCGAGCGGCTGGATGTCCTGGTGCACAATGCCGGGGTCGCCGACCTGGGAACAATAGCCGATTCGTCCGTTGCGCAGTGGCGGAATACGTTGGAAGCCAACTTGATAGCGGTATCGGAACTGACCCGGCTGACCCTGCCCGCGTTGCGCGCCGCGCGCGGGCACGTGGTGCTGATCAATTCCGGCGCGGGGCTGCGCGCCAATCCGGGCTGGGGTGTGTACGCGGCGAGCAAGTTCGCACTGCGCGCCTTCGGTGACGCGCTGCGGCTGGAGGAGCCCGAATTGCGGGTGACCTCGATCCATCCCGGGCGCATCGACACCGATATGCAGCGCGAGCTGGTGGCGGGTGAGCAGCGGCCGTACGAGCCCAATGAATTCCTCAAGGCGGAGACGGTGGCGTGGACGGTGCGCAATGCCGTCGAGACCCCGCGTGACGCGCATCCCACCGAAATCGTAGTGCGCCCGATCCCGCGCTGACCGGGCGTTTCAACTGAGAGCAGCCTTAACGTTCCCCCTGAATTCCAATCGTTTCGCGCCGAATTGGTGCTCAGTTCATCGGCGGTCGATATAACCGGATGAACCGCCCGAATCCGGCGCGGGGATGAGGCGATCCCGCATGCGGATCCGGAATTCGGAGTGATCTACCACGATGGACAGAAGACGGCTGCTCACGCTGCTCGCTGCGGGCACGGCGGCCGCCCTCACGGGCTGCACCCAGGCACAGGGTGATCCCCTGGACACCGGCTCCGCGGGTGGAACGCAGCCGCCCGGCACCACACCGCCCCTGCTCCCCGCCCGGCCCACCGGACCCAAGACCCCGATCGCGCCGGGCACCACCATCACCGGTCTGCCGGGTAACGGCAACTCCATGGCGCTCACCGTCGACGACGGAGCCAGCCCCGAGGTGGTCGGCGCGTACATCGAATTCGCCAAGCGCACCGGAGCCCGCTTCACCTTTTTCGTCACCGCGTATTACGACTCGTGGAGCGTGCACAGGGACGTGCTGCGACCGCTGGTGGATTCGGGCCAGATCCAGCTGGGCAACCACACCTGGAACCATCCGGATCTGACCACATTGTCCGCGAGCGCCGTCTCATCACAGCTGGATCAGGCGAAGACGTTCCTGCGCAATACCTTCGGCGTCGACGGCACCCCCTTCTACCGGCCGCCGTTCGGCCGCCACAACGGCACCGTCGACAAGGTCGCGGGCGACCTCGGCTACACCGTGCCCACCATGTGGTACGGCTCGATCTCGGACTCCGGCCTGATCACCGAGGACTACCTGATGGAATGCGCGCGAAAGTATTTCACGCCGCAGACCATCGTCATCGGGCACGCCAACCACCCGCCCGTGACGCACTGCTTCGACCAGCTGGTCGAGATCATCCGGGAACGCAACCTCGCCATGGTCACGTTGAACGACGTATTGGCGCTATCGCACTAGGGGCGTAATCGCCCGGGGGCGTGGATTTTCCGGTGTCCTCTCCGGATGCCGTTTGCTAGTGAAGAAGGTTCGACATGGATAGACGACGACTGCTGACGCTGCTGGCGGCGGGCACCGCCGCGACCCTGCTGGGGACGGGCGAGGCGAACGCCGACTTCCCGTTCGACAACGGTTCGTCCGGGCTCATCCCGCCGAATGTGCTGCCGGGCGCCACGATTCCGCCGCTGTCGCCGCGTGCCACGATCGGCCCGGGCACGATCACCGCGCTGCCCGGTGACGGAAACAATATGGCGCTCACCATCGATGACGGCGCGAGCGTCGAAACCGTCGGCGCCTTCATCGAATTCGCCCGCCGCACCGGTATTCGCATGACCTTCTTCGTGACCGCGTACTACGACTCCTGGCTGGTGCACCGGGACGCGCTGCGCCCGCTGGTGGATTCGGGCCAGATCCAGCTCGGCAATCACACCTGGGATCATCCGGATCTGACCCGGTTGTCCGCCGGGGCCATCTCCGATCAGATCGAACGCGCGAAGACGTTCCTGTGGAACACCTTCGGCACCGACGGCACGCCGTTCTACCGCCCGCCGTTCGGCCGGCACAACGGCCTGGTCGATCGGGTGGCCGCCGACTCCGGCTATGCGGTGCCGACCATGTGGTACGGCAATCTCAACGACACCAATACGGTGATCAACGAGGATATGGTGCTCACCGCGGCCCGGCAGTGGTTCCGCGCGCAATCCATCGTGATCGGGCACGCCAACCGGCCGACCGTCACCCATGTCTTCGATCAACTGAACGACATCATCCGGGAACGCGGTCTCCGCACGGTCACGCTCAATGACGTCCTGGTGCTCGGCTGACCGGTTCGCAATGGGATGCTTGTCCGCATGGCAGCGGACAGGGCGGAGGTCACGGGCGGTCGCTGGGGCGATCACAATACCGAGCGCCGCCGTGCCATCATCGCCGCGTATATCGAGCTCATCGAGGAATCCGAGCCCGGCGCGGAGATACCGCTGCAACTGATCGCGGACCGCGCGGGCGTGAAGCGCTCGGTGGTCTACCGGCATTTCGGTGACCGCGGCGACCTCGATGCCAAGACCCGGGAATTCGCGGTGGAAGGCGTTGTCGATCAGATGATGCCGGACTTCGATCCGGCGGAAAGCCTGCGCGACACCATCTTCCGCATTGTCGACACCTATGTGCGGTGGGTGGCGGTGCACGCGCGCCTGCACGAGTGGATCGAACGCGGTCCGGGCAGCGCGGACCCGGCGGGCAAGGCCGTGGTCGTCGGCACCAAGGCCGCCATCGCGCTGCGCGTCGCACAGCTGTTCACCATGGCCGCGAGCGTGGTGGACCAGCACCATCCGGGCATCGATCCGGCGGCGTTCGCCATCGTCTCACTGGTGGACGGCGGCGTGACGCGCTGGCTCGACACCCGGCCGGATGATCTGGACGCGACGGAATTGGCGCGCCTGCTGGCGGATTCGATCTGGATGCTCTTCGACGGACTCGCCCGCAGCCGCGGTTATGCCGTCGACCCGGATCGGCCGATCGTGGAACTGATGGCCGACCCGCCGGTGCAGTTCGAACTCTGATCCGAGTTCGAAACCGCAGCCCGCGGGCCTGCCCTATCCGGATTCCGGCTCAGGCGACGATATTCACCAGTCGGCCGGGCACCACGATGATCTTGCGCGGATCCTTGCCGCCCAGCAGCTCGGCGATCTTCTCGTCCGCCAGCGCCGCCGCCTGCACCGCGGCCTGATCGGCATCGGCCGGGACGCTGACGCGGCTGCGGACCTTGCCGTTGACCTGGATCGGGTACTCGACCGAATCCTCCACCAGCAGAGCCGGATCCGCGATCGGGAACGGGCCGTGCGCCAGGGATGCGGTGTGGCCCAGGCGTTCCCACAGTTCCTCGGCGATATGCGGGGACATCGGGGCCAGCATCAGCACCAGCGGTTCGACCAGGGCGCGGGGTGCGCCGTCGCCGAAATTCTTGGTCAGATAGTTGGTCAGCTCGATCAGCTTCGCGCCCGCGGTGTTGTCCCGCAGGTTGGCGTAGTCGTCGTCGACGCCCGCGATCGTCTTGTGCACCAGGCGCAGGGCCTCGTTCGACGGTTCGTCCTCGGTGACGCGGATCGCGCCGGTCTCCTCGTCCACCACCAGCCGCCACACGCGCTGCAGGAAGCGCTGCGCGCCGACGACATCCTTGGTGGACCAGGGGCGCGAGGCGTCCAGCGGGCCCATGGACATCTCGTAGAAGCGGAAGGTGTCCGCGCCGTACGCCTCGTACATCTCATCCGGGGAGACGGCGTTCTTCAGCGATTTGCCGATCTTGCCGTACTCCTGGAAGACCTCGATCTCCACACCGGAGGTGTTGGTCCAGAAGAACTTTCCGTCCCGCTCGGTGATCTCGGCGGCGGGCACGTACGCGCCGCGCTCATCGGTGTAGGCGAAGCCCTGGATATAGCCCTGGTTGAACAGGCGGCGGTACGGCTCGTAGCTGGACACATCGCCCAGATCGAACAGCACCTTCTGCCAGAAGCGCGCGTACAGCAGATGCAGCACCGCGTGCTCCACACCGCCGATGTACAGATCGACGCCGCCCGGATCGTTCGCGCCGTGCTCGGCGGTGCGCGGACCCAGCCAGTACTGCTCATTCTCCTTGGCGCAGAACGCCTCCGAGTTGGTCGGATCGGCATAGCGCAGCTGATACCAGGAACTGCCCGCCCAGTTGGGCATGACATTGGTATCGCGGCGGTACTGCTTGGGGCCGTCGCCCAGATCCAGCGTGACGTTCACCCATTCGGTGGCCTTGGCCAGCGGCGGGGACGGTTCGGAATTCGCGTCGTCCGGATCGAAGGTGACGGGGGCGAAGTCCTCCATCTCCGGCAGCAGCACCGGCAGCATGGATTCCGGCAGCGCGTGCGCCGCGCCGTCCTCGTCGTAGACGATCGGGAAGGGCTCACCCCAGTAGCGCTGGCGGGCGAACAGCCAGTCTCGCAGCTTGTACTGGATGGTGCCCTTACCGTGGCCGTTGGCCTCCAGTTCGCCGATGACGCGCGCCTTGGCGGCGTCGATCTCCAGGCCGTCCAGGTAACCGGAGTTCACCAGGGTGCCCTCACCGGCGTAGGCGGCCTCCGAGATATCGCCGCCCGCAACGACTTCCACGATGGGCAGGCCGAAGGCGGAGGCGAATTCCCAGTCGCGCGGATCGTGGCCGGGGACGGCCATGATCGCGCCGGTGCCGTAACCGCTCAGCACGTAGTCGGCGATGAAGACCGGTACGCGCGCGCCGTTCACCGGGTTGGTGGCGTAGGAGCCCAGGAAGACGCCGGTCTTCTCCTTGCTCTCCTGGCGCTCCAGATCGGACTTCGCGGCGATCGACTTGCGGTATCCCGCAACGGCTTCCGCCGGGGTGTCGGAGCCGCCGAAGGTCCAGCGGGCATCGGTGCCGGACGGCCAGGTGGCCTCGGTCAGCCGGTCGACCAGTTCGTGTTCGGGGGCCAGCACCACGTAGGTCGCGCCGAACAGCGTGTCCGGGCGGGTGGTGAACACCTCGATGACATCCGAGCCCGCCTCGAACTTGACCTGCGCGCCCCGCGAGCGGCCGATCCAGTTGCGCTGCATGGACTTGACGTTCTCCGGCCAATCCAGATTGTCCAGGTCGTCGACCAGGCGATCGGAATAGGCGGTGATGCGCATCATCCACTGCCACAGGCGCTTACGGAACACCGGGAAATTACCGCGCTCGGAGCGGCCGTCGGCGGTGACCTCTTCATTGGACAGCACGGTGCCCAGGCCCGGGCACCAGTTGACCATCGAATCGGTCTGGTACACCAGGCGATACGAGTCGATCAACGCATTGCGCTCGGACGGGGACAGCTCGTTCCAGGAGCGGTCGTCACCGTTGATGGCGCGCTTACCGGCCTCGAATTCGGCGATCAGCTCGGCGATCGGTCGGGCCCGGCCCAGACCCGTGTCGTACCAGGCGTTGTAGATGCGCAGGAAGATCCACTGCGTCCATTTGTAGTACTCGGGATCGGTGGTCGCGAACGAGCGGCGGCGATCATGGCCCAGGCCCAGGCGATCCAGCTGACGCTGCATATTCGCGATATTGGATTCGGTGGTGACCCGCGGATGCGCGCCGGTCTGCACCGCGTACTGCTCGGCGGGCAGGCCGAAGGCGTCATAACCCAGGGCGTGCAGCACATTCCGGCCGCGCATGCGGTGGAAGCGCGCGAACACATCGGTGGCGATATAGCCCAGCGGATGCCCGACATGCAGGCCCGCGCCCGAGGGGTACGGGAACATGTCCTGCACGAACAGTTTGTCCGCCGGGGTCTCACCCTGCAGCGGGCCGACCGGATTGGGAGCGTAGAACGTGCCCCGCTCCTGCCAGGCCTGCTGCCACTTCTGCTCTACCCGGCCCGCCAGCTCGGCGTTGTAACGGTGCGCGGGCACATCGCTGGCCCCAGCCGCGGCCGCGGTGGGTGTGTCGGTTGCACGAGTGTCCTGCACGGTCCTGCCTTCTTGATTCCTAGCCGATCCCCGATAAGGTCGCTCACCAGGGTAAAGCGTCGCCACCCCGGTCCCCAAAAAGGGTCGCGACCTCGCGCACCGGCACGCCGGAAGGTTCGGGAGCGTCCCGCGACACACCGACCGGGGCCGAGGCTGACCCGAGCGCGCTGTAGCCTGCAGGGGTGTTGGTAGTCGCGATGATTCTGTTTGTTCTGTCGGCTGTCGCCGTGGTCACCGGAGTGCTCGGACTGACCGGCACGCTCCCCGGCAACCGCTATTTCGGGATTCACTCCGAGAAGGCGATCGAGTCCGAGGAGAACTTCAAGCTGGCCAATCGCGTGGCCGCGCCCACCTCGATCGTGGCCGGGCTGCTGCTCGCCGCGGGTGGTTCGGTCGCCCTGGTCGGCGGTGGCATCGCGGGCCTGCTGATCGCGGTGCTCGCCGTGGTCATCTCGTTCTTCACCCTCGGCGCGGGCGCGCTCGCGGCGGAGAAGGCGCTCGAAGCGGCCTCCCCGGCGGAACCGGCCGGTGGCTGCGGCAGCGCCTGCGGTTCCTGCTCGCTGCGTGACGCCTGCGAACCCGCCGCCAACTGATCTCCGGTCTTCCGCGTACTAGCCGAGGTTCTTGCGCATCCAGATGTGCGGGATGCCCGCGTCATCGCCGATCTCGCCGTACGCCTCGTATCCGAGTCGCTCGTAGAACCCCTGCGCGTGGGTCTGCGAATGCAATTCGATCGCGACCAGCCCGCGCTCGCGCGCCCGCTCCTCGATGGCCCGCACCAGCGCCACGCCCAGACCGGTGCCGCGCGATTCCGCCAGCACCGCCAGGCGGCCGAGCAGGCCGACGTGCTCCCGCACCAGCAAACGGCCCGCTCCCATCGGCTGCCCGTCGAACCGGGCCAGGAAATGATCCGCGACCGCGTCGAGCTCATCGAGTTCGAGTTCGGGCGGCACACCCTGCTCGGCGACGAACACCTTCATGCGAATCGCGTACGCGTCGGCCAGCTCCTGCTCCGTCGTGACGGTGAGTACCTCGATCATCAGGCCAGCATGCCTCAGTGAGCGGTATCACCCGGTTCGGGGATGCGTGCGCATTCCGGAGCCGGGATGCTCCGGGAGAGCGGACTGCCCGCCGGGTTCACATAGAGCACGGTGAGCCGCACCGGCTTCGGTCCGGGATTGCGGGCCAGGTGTGCGTGGCCCGCCCCGCTCGGCTCGCGGAAGATTCGCCACGGTGGTTTGACGACCGGTACGCAATCGGTTGCCGGATGATCCAGCGGCCCACCGGTCACCAGCACGAACAGGGTGCCGTCGTGAAAATGCCAGCCGCTCTGGCCATTCGGCGCGATGATCGTCTGCCGGAGCACGAAATCCCTACCGGCACAGGTGAATCGAACAAGGAAACGACTGCGGGTGCCGGTCGCCGGGGCCGCATTCACCCGGAAACCGCGCTCGGGATCTCGTCCGAAGAACGCCATCATCGAATGATCGCGCACCGGCGGCCGCGACCGCGCGACCGCCCGTGCGACTCAGTGATCGTCGTAATGCCCGGCGTGCGCCGCATGCCGATGACCGTCGTGGATGTAGTCCACATGATCCCCGTGCGGCACCGCCACATGTCCGCAATTCGGCCCGTGCTCATGATCGTGGCTGTCATGGGTGATGTGCCCGGCGGGCTCGCACTCATCGAAGTGATCGTCATGCGCCCGGTGCAAATGCCCGTCGTGCGCGTAGTCGACGTGATCGCCATGTGGAATGGCAACATGGCCGCAACTGGGCCCGTGGACGTGATCGTGTCCACTGTGAGCAGTGTGAACCTGTGACATGGAACTTCCTTTCCGAGATGGGCAGGACATCCAGCAAACAGGTACGGACATTAGCACCCGTGCATCTATCGCCTACCCGGCGGATCATCCCGTCGAAGCAGGCCGACGTCAGCGGTGATTGCGGCGCAGTCGATCTCGCCAATCCCGGCGTGGCGGAGCGAGCCCGAGCTCGGTCGCGAAGGCGGCGGCGTCGGCCGCAGTGCTGACCTTGGGCCGAGTCCGTGCCCACGCCATGAACCTCGCGGTGAATTCCTGCCCGCAATTGTGTGCCAGCACCGGAAAGCGATGCGCCACTTCCTCGGCCCGCTTGTGCAGCAGCGCGTGCGCCGCCGCCGAGATATCGCCCGCGTCGAACCCCGGGGGAGCGGCCGCTCCCGCGACCAGCGCCCGCACCAGCGCCGCCTGCTGCTCGGCGAGGGTTCCGGGCGTCGGCTCACCGATCGTCCCGCTGCCCGGAGCCACGACGTCCGATTCCGGCTCGATCATGCCGAGAGCGCGTGGCGCGAAGTGATGGCCGGGCGGGCGGAGGCGGTGGCGATCGCGTTCAGTTCGGCGACGAGTTCGGTTGCGGGCGGGTAGTTTCCGTCGCGTTCGAGCATCAGCGGGACCTGGCGGTTCGCGGCGAATTCGGCCACCAGTGCCAGTACCTCGGCGGGGACCGGGTGCACGTGGGTGTCGTGATAGCGGCCGCCCACCTCGTGACCGCCCGCGATGTGACAGTAGGCGAGGCGTTCGGTCGGCAGTCGCAGTAATTCCCTCAGTGGATCACGAGAAGTGTTGCGCGCGTTGGCATACAGGTTCGCGATATCGATGAGCAGGTATACGCCGGTACGCTCCACCAATTCCTGAAGGAACTCCGCCTCGGTGAATTCCGCGTCCGGCCATTCGAACAGCGCGGCGATATTCTCCACCGCGAGCGGCACGTCGAGTTCAGCCTGCGTCCGGGAGATATTGCGCGCCAATGCGTTCAGCGCTTCGCGGGTGCGCGGCACCGGCAGCAGATGCCCCGCCTCCACCCCGTCCGCGCGCACGAACGCGATGTGCTCGCTCACCAGCGGCGAACCCAGCGCCCGCGCACACTCCGCGAGATGCGTGACCCGCCGTTCATCCACCGCCTCCGCCCCGCCGAGCGACAGCGAAATCCCATGCGGCACTACGGGCATACCCCGCGCGATCAGTGCGGCCAGTTCTTCGGGTACGGCAACCGCTCCCCGAGTTCCACGAACGCGCCGCCACCGCGGCCGGTCCGCCCCCGCGCTCACCAGTGATTCCGCGATGACCTCGCAGAACCCGATCCCATCGAGTGCCGCGATCATGCCGCAGATCTCGCGTCGCCACCCGATCCCGATCGTCCCCGCGGGCAGCGGGGTGGTCATCCGCCGCACCCGCCGCCGCAGCCGCCTCCGCCGCAACTGCTGCCGCAGCTGCTGCCGGAATCGCCACCGCCGCCGCTGTCGCCGCTGGAGCTGGAGCAGCTGCCGCCGGAGCCGCTGATGCCGCCGGAGGCGAGTGCTCCGGTGGCTCCCGCCAGGCCGGGGTCGAGGCTCCAGAGGACGCCCGCGCCGAACAGCGCGGCGGCCAGGGCGGCGCTGTCGGGGCCGTAGGCGGAGTAGGCGGGGGCGTTGGCGGGGCGCAGATGTCCGTTGCGCCGCATCGATTCCTGTTTGGCGGCGCGGCCGGCGCGGGTCAGGCGCGGGGCGCGCTGCACCAGGAACGCGCAGATCGCCACCACGATGATCAGCAGGGCGAGGTATCCGATGGGGTGGTTGTTCGCGATGCCCGCGATGACTCGCACGATGCCCAGCACCAGCAGCGCCCACAGCGGAAGTGCGGCCAGCAGCAGGGATTTGCGCTGTTCACCACCGATCAGATAGCCCCGATCGGTCAGGACCGCGCGCAATGAGGTGATGGGTGCGCGGGTCGCGCCCGCCAGATGGATGACATGCCGCTGCCGCTGATCCGCGCCGAGCAGGTACTGGTGCATGGTGCGCGAGACCGGATCCAGTGCACGGGTTTCGGTATCGGTGGGGGAGCGGGTGGGCTGTCCGCTGGAATCGATCAGGTGGTAGCCGCGCAATTGTGCGAGCCCGGCGAGCACCGGTCGCCGGTCGTCGAAGAGCATGGCGGTTTCGGTCGGTGTCAGCGCGTTGGCCAGGTGCGCGCGCGAGTGATCGGCGCGAATGACGCTGGTGCGCCGAGTGAATCCGTACAGGACGGCCGCGAATCCCAGCAGCGCGTACGCGGCCAGGAAGGTCGGGCCGGAGATTCCCCACGTATCGGCGGCCGGGCGCGCGGCCGCGGCCAGTGTGGTCCAAGGGACCATGGCGATTCCCCACCCTCGAGAAGTCTGGTCAGTCGATCATCACAAGTATCGCCGCCGTCCGGGTGCGGTGTTAATAACTCGGATATCGGGTGATTAGCCTGATTCGGTGCGATTTCTCAGCAAGTTCTACATCGACGGGTTCATTCTGTCGATTCTCGCGGTCGTCGGTCTGGCCAGCATCTTCCCGGCCAGGGGCGATGCCGCCGATATCGTGAGCTGGCTGACGAAGATTGCCATTGCATTGCTGTTCCTGCTGTACGGCGCGCGCCTGTCCTCGCATGAGGCGCTCACCGGCCTCAAGCACTGGCGACTGCACCTCACCGTGCTGGCCTGCACCTTCGTGCTCTTCCCGATTCTCGGCGTTGCCGCGCGGGTGCTGGTGCCGCACATCCTGACCGAGGATCTGTACACCGGCCTGCTGTTCCTGTGCCTGGTGCCGTCCACCGTGCAGTCCTCGATCGCGTTCACCTCGATCGCCAAGGGCAATGTGGCGGGCGCGATCGTGAGCGCCACGCTGTCGAATCTGCTGGGCGTATTCCTCACGCCCGCACTGGTGATCCTGTTGATGAACACCACCGGGCAGGCCCGGGTCGACCTGTCCTCGGTGCTGGACATCGTGTTGCAGCTGCTGGTCCCGTTCTGCGTCGGCCAGTTGATCCGCCCGAAGGTGAAGGGTTTCCTGTCCCGCTACGCCGAGCCGACCAAACTGGTGGACCGCGGTTCCATCCTGCTGGTGGTCTACAGCGCGTTCAGCGCGGGCATGGTGGAGGGCATCTGGCATGCCATGTCGCCGTGGCGGATTCTGCTGCTGGTGGTGGTGCTGTGCGCACTGCTGGCGATCGTGCTCGGCGTGACCTCCGTGCTGGGCCGGGCCACGCACTTCGATCGCGGCGATCGGATCGTTGTGGTGTTCTGCGGTTCCAAGAAGTCACTGGCCACCGGCCTGCCGATGGCGACCGTGCTGTTCGCCGGTCACCCCATCGGCCTGATCGTGCTGCCGCTGATGATCTTCCATCAGGTGCAGCTGATCACCTGTGCGGCGCTCGCGCAACGCTGGGCTCGGACCGCACCGTGAGCGAGAGCACCCGGCTGTCGTCCCGGCGCAGCGGTCGCGCACCGGTGGACGGGCGGGCGGCCAGCGCGCGCAGCACCGCGCGGCCCGCGACCGGATCGCCGACCGCGATGCGGGCGCTGCCGTCCGGATAGCGTTTGGCCACGATTCCGGCGCGCGCCAAGGCCGGGGCCACCTCGCGCCCGGGCAGGTAGAGGAAGTTCGCGCTGCTGCGCGGCACCCGAATACCGTTGCGCCGCAGTGCTGTTCGCAGCACTTCCCGTTCGGTGGTGATGCGCAGGATGCGCTCGCCGAGTTCGGCCTCGGCCGCGTACGAGGCGGTCACCGCCGCCACCGCCGCCGATTGCACCCCGAACGGCAATTGCAGTCGCCGCACCCGCCGCACCAGCGCCGGTGATCCGAACGCGTATCCGATGCGCAGCCCGGCCAGCCCGTACGCCTTCGAAAAGGTGCGCAGCACCAGCACATTCGGATGCCGCCGAACCAACTCCACGGCGTCCAGAGCATCCGCCGCACCGAGGAATTCGATATACGCCTCGTCCAGGATGATCGGCACGGTGGCCGGAACCGTGCACAGGAAAGCCTTCAACTCGCTCGCCGAGATGACGGTCCCGGTCGGATTGTGCGGGCGGCACACCGCCACCAATCCGGTGTCCGCGTTGATCATCCGCGCCATGGCCCACAGGTCCTGACGACCGTGACCGTCCAGCGCGACCGGTTGCGAGCGCAGCCCGACCATACCGCTCATGATCGGATATCCGTCGAAAGTCGGTGTGGCGAACACGAATCGAGCACCGGGGTCGGGCAGTGTCTGCATGATCTGCATGGCCACCCCGGTCGCGCCCGAACCGACCACCACCTGGTCGGGATCCACCCCGATATGGTCGGCGATGATCGACGGCAACCGGTGCGGCAGGAACTCCGGATACCGATTCGCCTGCACCAGCGAGTCATCCACCGCCCGCAGCACCGAAGGCAGTGGCGTGAAAGGGTTTTCGCTCAAACTCAGATCGAAGCGAACGGTTTCGAAGCGGTACCGCTCCAGGGGCGCACTCATCGCGCCGCGCCCCAGCGCACCGCCGCCGCGCCCGCGAAATCTCCCGCGTGCGCGAAGGCCGACAGCAATACCACCGACCCGTTGCGCAGCCGTCCCGCCTCGTTCTCGGTGTCGAGGGTGACGGGAATGCCTGCGGCGAACAGGTTTCCGCACTGATCGAAGGTGTCCGGATGGCGTTCGGCGGGCAGTTCCAGCGCGTCATGCCAATTGCGCAGGAAGAGCCGGTTCGGCTGATTGGTGACCAGGGTGTCGATATCCTGGCTCTTCACCCCGATGCGCTTGCACACCTCGTGCGCCACCTCCGGGACCAGGCGGTTGCCGCGCGCGAACACCTTGGCCACCTTGGATTCGGTGAAGCTCACGCAGCCCTCGCCCTCGCCGGGTTCCCAGTATTTGCGGTCCGAGCCGGTGGTGAATTCCATATCCCCGGCGAATTCGGGGTAGGTGCGGCATTCGATATCGAGAATCGGTGCGCTGGCGTTCTTCACCAGCAATCCGACGCCGCAGCCGTCACCGGGTACGGGAGCCTGTGCGAGCTTGCGGATCTCGGGCTGGGTGAATACCGGTCCCGCGCAATTCTGGGTGGCGACGATGAGCGCGGTGCGCGCGTCGGTGGTCTGCATGATGGTGCGGGCCAGCCACATCATGTGCACGAAGGCCGCGCAGCCGCCATTGTGCACATCGAATACATAGCGCGGGTTCATATTCAGCCGTCGTGCCACCTCACCGCCCGCGCCGAGCACCGGATTGTCCGGCAGCTGGGTGTGCGTGAGCAGGATGTCGATATTCGAAAGTTCCTGCACCCCATGGCGTTCGATGAGCGGTGCGACGGCCCGCTCCACCATATCGACCACGGTTTCGTCGCGGCCCTTGTGATGCCGTCCCTTCGGGGCGCGGAACATGACGTTCTTGGCCATTCGTTCCGAACGGGAGAACTGCGTGAAGTATTCGGTCCCGACCGGCTCGCCCGGCAGATAGCTGGCCACGTCGACCAGGCTGACCGGGGGCGGGGTCGTGAGACGGGGATCCGTGAAATCCATGACGCGCCTGCCTATTTCATCCAGTCGGGGGTGATGGGCAATCCGTGCGAGGCGCGGTACTCGGCAATCGCCTTGAGATTGTCCAGTTCCAGCTGATGCCCGGCGGAGAACATCTCCCAGAAATCGCCCACCCACACCTTGCGGCCTTCGGGTGCCTTGTCCTGGTAGGGATTCCGGTCGTAGAAGGGGTGATGGCAGTTCGTCCACAGCACCACCGAACCGGGCTTGTCGAACACCAATTGCGCGTCCACCACCCGCATCAGATAGATCATCCACAGGTGCTCGCCCTGATCCCAGGCGCAGTGGTAATCCACCGTCATGGCATCGGGATTGGCGACCGTGCGGGTGTAGATCTTGGTGTTGGGGCCGAGCCGGTCATACGATTCCCACAGTCCGGGTTCCGCGGTTTCGGTGAAACCGCGCAGGCTGTACGTCCACTCCTCCAAAGACCTTGTATCGGCGAGGTATTCGTACAGATCCCGGGGCGGGGCGTCGATATAGCCCTGTACCGGGCAGTAGTCGCCGAAGATCTGGTCGTGCGGATACACCGACCGGAGCATCTCCAGAATGACGGGTGTGGTGGCCTCGCGATCGGAATTCTCGATACGCAGCAGTCCGGGCACCACCCCCTCGGGGATATCGCTGAGTGCGGGCAGGGCGCTGGTGGTCACGTTTACCTCCTCGGAGCCGTCAAAAACGGCGTGAAGGGCGGGATTTCGTCGGGATCGCAGTCGACGGCGATGAACGACGGCCCGGAACTGCCGACGCAATGCCGAAGGGATTCGGCGAGCTCGGCCCGGGTGATGGGTGCGTGTGTGCACAGATCCGGGAACATGGCGGACAGACCGGCGCCCGGATACGCCGGCCGAAATCTGTTGAAGCTGTAGCGATCCCCGTAATACAGCTGTTCGCGACTTATGCACATGGCATGTGCGTTGTTGTTGAAGACGATGAAGGTGATCGGCAGCCGATGTTCGATCGCGGTGTGAATCTCCATGCCGTGCATGAAGAACGCGCCGTCACCGGCGATGACGAAGGTGCGCCGGATGCTTCCGTCCGCACGCTCGTGCCGGGCGAACGCCGAGCCGATGCCCGCGCCGAAGGCGTAGCCCATACCGCCCATCCCCAGGGCGACCGTGAAGCGTCCGTCCCGCGGCAATCGCAGGTGATGCACCACCGCCGCACCGGTGTTCCCGGCATCGGCGAAGACGTCCGCACCCTCGGGAAGTGCGGCGTTGATGGTTTCGACCACCTCGCGATAGCGCAGGCCCGGGCCGTCGGACGGCGGTACCTCCAACGGTGTGAGTATCCCGGTTTCCACAACCTGCGGTGTGTTGTCCACAGCCGGGGCGGTGAACGGCCGGAGGATGGAAATCGGTGCGGGTGTGGATAATTCGCCGAGCAGCTCCGCCAGGGTCAGTGCCAGATCGGTGCTGCGAGCGTGAATCGCCGACAGGAACGGCACCTCGGCCCCGATGCTCGCGAGCGGCACCTCCGCCAGCGGGCCCTCCAGCCCCGCCCGCGCGGTGACCGGCATGCGGGTGCCGATGAGCAGGCAGAGCGTGGCGCGCTGCAGCGCGTCGATGAGCTCCGGGTGACCCATACTCCCCGCGATGCCGCAGAATCCGGGATCGCCATGGTGATAGACGTCCTTGGCGTCCGGGGCCACCCCCACCGCGGCGTCCAGCAGCGTGGCCAGCCGGGCCAGTTCCGGGCGCGCGTCATCGCGGGCGATCTGATCACCGGCGATGATGACCACCTTGCCCAGCTTCCGGGCGGCGGTGATGGTGTCCAGCACCCGGCGCAGGCTGGCCGTATCGCGCCGGTACGCGGGCTCGGGCGGGGTGAATTCCGCGGCGCTCAATTCGGCCTGTTGCACATCCTTGGGCAGCAATAACACCGCCGGTCCGCCCTGATTCAGGGCGTGGCACGCGCGGGTCAGGTGAGCGGGCAGGTCGGCGGCGGCTTCGACGCGCGCACAGTAGTGCGAGATCGGCGTGAAGAGCCGGACCGCGTCGAACGCGCCGGCCCGCCCGCTCGTGTCCTGAAAGGCGCCCTTGCCCTCCAGAACGGTCGGCGGCTGCCCGATCAGCGCGAGCACCGGAACCCGGGACGCGAACGATTCGGCGAGCCCGGCCACCAGATTCACCGCCCCGCCCCCGGACGTCGCGCACACCACCCCGAATCCGGACGTGGACCGCGCGTACCCGTCGGCCATGGTCGCCGCCGCGAACTCATGCTTGGCCACAACGGCCGTCACCAACTCGCGATGATCGAAAGCCGCGTCGTAGAGATCCTCGATATTCGCGCCGTCCACCCCGAAGAAATGCCGCACGCCAACCTCGGAGACCGCTCTGACCAGGTAGTCCACGACCCGTGTTCCGTTGTGCATGAGGCGGCTCCTTTCGGTGCCTGACACCGGAGTCCCGAGTCTGTTACCCGAGATACGAGACCGAGCTGTTGCCGGTTCAATCAGATGCGCGCGAACTCGCGCTTGCAATGTATGTATACGTCTACGTATAGTTGGCTCATGCCGAACAAGACGATCTACGTATCCGATGAGGACCTCAAGCTGTTTCAGCGCGCGCAAGAGCTGGTGGGGGGAAATCTGTCGGGGGCGATCGTGACGGCGCTGCGGCGTTTCATCGAAATCGAGGAAGGCCGCCAACAGGGCTACGACGAGGTAGTCCTCAAGGTCGGCAAGGACGGAGTCCGGCAGATCCGCTTCTCCGGCGTCCTGCTGACCGAATGGCACCAGGTGGGCAACGAGCGCATCGAAGACATCCGGGTGTACCGCACACGCAAAGGCGCGTACGCGGTGCACAGCCACTTCTCCAACTGGAGCGAATTCCCGGCCGACACCAACATCCTCAAGGATTGGAAGCAGTGGCGACGCTTCCTCGGTGTGGGCGAACAGGATTGGGGCGATTTCGATTTCGAGGTCTTCGAATCCATCGATGACCTGAAGGGCAAGATCCCGGACCGCCTCTACGCCCGCGTGGTCGACGCCTCCGATCACTCGAATATCGAAGAACTCGACATCTGATCATCAGCTAGCCCAAAAGTACTGCCGCACAACTGAATAACCCGCTTTGTCCGCACGCCTCGGCGGACACGGCTCACCCGACGCATGCATTCATGCATACCCATTGATGAGAGGGACACCCATGAACGACCACCGCCCCCCGGCGATAGCGGTCACCGGCCTGTGCAAATCCTTCGGTGAACAGATAGTCCTGGACCGCATCGACTTCACCGTCCCGCAGGGCAGCATCTTCTCCCTGCTCGGCCCGAACGGCGCGGGCAAGACCACCACCGTGCAGATCCTGTCCACCCTCATCAAATCCGACGGCGGCGAAATCAGCGTCGGCGGTTACGATCTCGCGACCCAACCGGACGAGGTGCGCTCGGCCATCGGCGTCACCGGACAGTTCTCCGCCGTCGACGAACTGCTCACCGGCCGGGAGAACCTGCACCTCATGGGTGACCTGCACCATCTGCCGCGCGCCGAAAGCCGCCGCATCGCAGCGGATCTGCTGGAGAAGTTCGATCTGGTGGACGCCGCGGACAAGGTCGCGTCCAGCTACTCCGGCGGTATGACCCGCCGCCTGGATCTGGCCATGACGCTGGTCGGGAATCCGCGCATCATCTTCCTGGACGAGCCCACCACCGGCCTGGATCCGCGCAGCCGCCGCTCCATGTGGGACATCATTCGCGAACTGGTCGCGGGCGGGGTCACCATCTTCCTCACCACGCAGTATCTGGAGGAGGCCGATCAGCTCGCGGACCGCATCGCGGTACTGCATCAGGGGCGACTGGTCGCCGAGGGCACGCCTGATCAACTCAAGCGCCGGGTGCCGGGCGGCTACGTCCGGCTCGATTTCCACGATCGAGCCGAACTCGCCGCCGCCGCAGCAGTTCTGGGTGAAGCCTCGCAGGTCAACGGCGATCTCACGCTCGCCGTGCCGAGTGACGGCGGCGTGCGCTCGGTGCGCGAGGTGATCGACCGCCTCGATGCCGCGCGCATCGAACCCGCGGGCCTGTCCGTGCACACGCCCGATCTGGATGACGTCTTTCTCGCCCTCACCGGCGGCCACTCGACCGATAAGGAAAACGCCCGATGACCACCATGGCCATGACCATCGCCGATTCCAAGACCATGCTGCGCCGGAATCTGGTGCACGCCAAGCGTTATCCCGCCATGACGGTCAGCCTGCTGATCATGCCGATCGTCATGCTGCTCATGTTCAACTACATTTTCGGCGGCGCGCTGAAGGGCGCGACCGGCGGTCAGAAGTACATCGAGTATCTGACGCCCGGCATGATGCTCATCATTCCCGCGTACATGGTCGCGGGCATCGCGGTCTCGGTCTGCTCGGATATGACCAAGGGCATCGTGAATCGTTTTCGCACCATGCATATCTCGCACTCGTCGGTGCTGACCGGCACCGTGCTGGGCAGCCTGTTGCAGGGTCTGGCGGGCATCGGCGTGCTGACCGTGGTGGCGCTGGCGCTCGGCTTCCGCTCCCATGACGCGGGCGTACTGGAATGGCTGGCCGCGTTCGGCCTGCTCGGGCTCACCATCTTCGCATTGAGCTGGGTCGGAGCGGGTTTCGGCGTGATCGCGCAGAATCCGGAGAGCGCCAGCAATATGCCGACCCCGATCATCATGCTGCCCTTCCTCGGCAGCGGTCTGGTGCCCACCGACACCATGCCCGCCGGGGTGAAGCAGTTCGCCGAATACCAGCCCTTCACCCCCATCACCGAAACCCTGCGCGGGCTGCTGATGGGCACCGAGATCGGGCACAACGGGATTCTCGCGATCGGCTGGTGCGTACTGCTGGGCGGTGTCGGCTACTTCTGGTCCACCTCGGCCTTCCGCCGCAAGACCAGCTGAAATAGCCACCGCGAGAGCCGAAATAGGCACTGCGCGAAGCGAAGACGGCGCACCCGCCAGGGGTGCGCCGTCCTCGTGCGTTCAGACGCCCGCCGCCAGCAGCACCTTGCCCGACGCATTGCGGATCTGCACCGTCTTCACCTGACCCGGTGTGGCCGAAGTGGTGCCGTCCGGTGTGAACACCTGCCCGGGCTTCGCCGTCCACTCCGAGAGTTTGGACTGTGTCCCGTCCGCGCGCACCACCCACAGCGACAGCTGCCAGGCGTACGTGTCGTACTCCTCCGAGGACGGGTAGTTGCACCACATGTCCACGCGCGTAGCGCCATTCACCGACAGCAGTTTGTAGGTCGCCACGATCGGGGTGTCCACCTGCGCCTGTAATGCGCCCTGCGCGACCACCTGCTCGATCGCCGGGCGATCACCGACCACCGCGGCCGTCACCGGCACCGCGATCACGGCCGCCGCCGCGGCGGCAGCCACCGCACCACCGATCGCCAGAAACCTGCGCCGCCGTTGCCTTTTCGCCGCCTGTCCGGCGATCGTGGGCAGCAGCCGATCCGGTGGCGGTGGTACCGCGGTGGCCGGATCCTCCTGTCCCGCAATGGAAAGCGCGGTATCGGTATCGACCAGCGCGAGCAGTCCCGGCAATCCGGCCAGCTTGGCCACCGCGGTGCGGCAGTGCTCGCAATTGGCCTGATGCTCCTCGTACTCGCGGCGTTCGTCCCGGGCGAGAGCGCCGAGCACGTACGCACCGTCCCACGTGGTGTAGCCGTCACAGAGGTCGTGGCCCTCCGTCATCTCGTCACCCCCATCTCCTGTAGCACCAAACGCAGTGCCCGCATGCCGTAGTGCATACGGGACTTCACCGTCCCCTCCGGAATATCCAATTCCCCCGCGATCTGCGCGGTGGACAGGCCCCGGTAGTAGGCGCGGACGATGACATCGCGGTGATCGATGCTCAACCGGGCCAGCGCGTCGGCGACCAGCCAGCCGTCCAGGGCGCGGTCCGACTGATCCGGGGTCGGCTGCTCCGGCGGATGATCCGTGCGGAACTCCCGCCGGGAGCGAGCGCTGCGATGCTCGTCCACCGCCAGATTACGGGCCACCGTGAAGAGCCAGGCCCGCGCCGACGTGGTCGACTGATCCAGCACATTCGGCCGCTGCCACGCCCGCAGCAGCGTCTCCTGCACAATGTCCTCGGCCCGGCCGGGATCGCCCACCAGGCCGAACGTATATCTCCACAGTGCTGCCGCGTGCTCCTCGTAGAGCACTTTGAGCAACGCCGCCTGGTCGTCGGGCATCGGTCACCTCCGCACCCTTCACGACACAGACCGTGCCTGCGGTTCAGATCAGTTTCGTTCCAATTCGATAGGGTGCGTCGCCAGCAGCGAAAGCGGCAGCGGCTGACGGCGCAGCACCTGCGCCCAGAGATCCACGCGACCCGCCAGCGGATCGCTCGGCAGCGCCGAGAGCACTATCCAGTCACCGCGATCCAATTCGCCTTCGAGTTGCCCGAAGGTCCAGCCGGCATATCCGGCGAAAATTCGAATGCCCTCCACCATGGGGGCGATGACATCGGGGTCCGAATCCAGATCGACCAGGGCCACCCGGCCGTCCACCCGGCGCAGACCCGGCACCTTGGTGAAGGTGACACCGACCTTCAC
Organism: Nocardia sp. NPDC056000; assembly: GCF_042269265.1. NCBI lineage: Bacteria > Bacillati > Actinomycetota > Actinomycetes > Mycobacteriales > Nocardiaceae > Nocardia > Nocardia sp. NPDC056000. The sequence continues at coordinate 168,698 of NZ_JBHJXS010000017.1, forward strand.
GGTCGCCAGGCAGAGCGCGGCATCGCGTTTGACCGGGCCGCCGAGAAACAGCGCCCGCGGGGACGCCGCCAGATCCGCCCAATTCGGTAGAACGTCGTGAACGGCGGTATCGCTGGGCCGATTCAGCACCACGCCCAGCGTGCCGGCGTCGTTGTGTTCGATGATGTACACAATGCTGCGCCGGAAGGATGCCTCGATCAGGTCCGTCGCCGACACCAGCAGAGTGCCAGGGCGAACCACCTGATCCTCATGCCGGAATTCGCGTCGAGAACGGTCACCGTGTTCCTCTGCGCGTGCCACCCAGCCATCATCGCACCGCCGCACCACAATTGCTCTGCTTAATTTGCCCTGCGCTTCGCTCCGGGCGGTTCGCGGCCCCTTATGGCCCGATTCTTCCCTCCTCCGCTCCTCCGCTTCGCTCCCCCGCTCCGTCAGTCCAGAATCGGGCCGGGCCGCGAACTTTGGGTGGTTGTATTCGCGGGTTGGTGGTTAGCTGGCGGCATGGAACGGCCCGAGGTTGTCCTCGAGAACAGCGATGCGGTGTACGACTTCTATCGTGATCATCAGCAGAATCTGCTGAAGTCGCGGGCGGCGTACTGGCTGCTGGGGCGGCGTTATCGGCCGCGCATCTCGTATGCGCCGGGGGCGCGGGAACGGCTGCGCGAGTTGATCTCCCAGAAGCGGCCGCTGCTCATCGCGGTCAACCACCTCTCGCAGCTGGATCCGTACACGGTCGCGGCGGCCGCCTGGTACAGCGCATTGCGGCCGGTGATCGGGCGGACCCGGGTGCTGGCCAAGGACGAGTTGTTCCTGGAACCGAAGCTGCGCGCCCGCATCGACATGATGGGCGGGATCCCGGTCTTCCGAGGTAAGGACCACGGACTGCGCGCGGTGAACGCGGCCGGACAGCGCATGATCGACATCTGCGCCGAGCGCATGGCGCGCGGCGACGGGGTGGCGGTGTTCCCCGAGGGCACCTGCAACGACGTCGACCCGGCACAGGTGCAGGCGGTGGGAACGGGTATCGGGCACATCGCCTTCCGCGCCAAGAAGCTCGGCGCGGATCCGGTGCTGGTGAGCCTGGGCCTGAGCTACGGACCGCGCGTCGACCCCAAGGTGGAACCCACCAAGGAAGAGGCGAAGTCGGCCAGCTTCTATTTCGGTGTGCCGGTGCCCGAGCTCCCCACCAAACCGGCAGAGATCACCCGCATCGTCCGCGACGAATTGCAGACCGCCCTGGATGGCGCCGTAAAGGCGTACTGAGCCCCGGCACACCTCGATCCGGTTACTGCTGCGGCAGATTCAACCGTTCCCGCGACCAGTGCGGGACCAGGGCCAGGTACTCCGGCCGGGATTCCACGAAATGGTGCACCATCGGGCACATCGGCAGAATCCCGAATCCGGCATCGCGAGTTTGATCGAGTGCGCCCTGCACCAGTTTGCGGCCGTACCCGAGGCCCTCATGCTGTGGATAGATTTCGGTGTGCACGAAGGCGCGCTCATTGGCGGTGTCCTGATATGCCGCGACACCCGCGAGCATGCCGTCGACATACAGCTCGAAGCGATCAAGTTCGGCATTCTTGCGGACCTCGACAGACGCGTTCGACTCACTCGGCATAGGTCGACGCTAACGCGTTTGCCAGGCTATTTGTCCGTATCCGAATTACCCGGCTTCGGGCGTGTCGCGCACCCGCCGGACAATCGCGCGGGCGTGCGGATGCCGGGCGGGCGAACAATGATCACACTGTGGAAATGACACACGCCGGACCGCGCCGGGTGATCCTCGCCCCGGATAAATTCAAGGGTTCGCTGACCGCCGCCCAGGTGGCCGCGGCGCTCGCGGCGGGTATCGAACGCGCCGCCCCCGGGACCGAGGTGCGGCGGTTGCCGGTCGCGGACGGCGGCGACGGGACGGTCGACGCGTTCCTCGCCGCGGGATGGGAGCGGATCGCGCTCGAAGCGCCCGGGCCGACGGGTGTGCCCGTATCCACCGCGTACGCCCGGCGCGGCGGTATCGCGGTGATCGAACTCGCGGCGGTCGTGGGATTGGTGAAACTGCCCGGCGGACAACCGGATCCGCTGGGTGCGAACACCTACGGTCTCGGCGTCGTCATGGCGCACGCGCTGGATCACGGTGTGCGCGAGATCGTGCTCGGCCTCGGCGGCAGTGCCTCCACCGACGGCGGCGCGGGCATGCTGGAAGCGCTCGGCTTGCGTATTCGCGATGCGTTGGGCAACGAATTGCCTTGCAATGGAGCACTTCTCGGCCCCGGCGATCGGGTCGATCGGAGCGGTCTGCATCCGGTGCTGGCCGATACCCACATCACCCTCGCCAGCGATGTGGACAACCCGCTGCTCGGACCGGACGGTGCGGCCGCGGTGTACGCCCCGCAGAAGGGTGCGACACCGGAACAGGTAGCGACTCTCGAAGCGGCCCTGTTGAATTGGGCGATGCTGCTCGGCCCGGAATGGGCGGGCAAACCCGGCGCGGGTGCGGCGGGCGGCACCGGTTTCGGGGCCATGGCGGTGCTGGGCGCGGTTCCGCGCTCGGGCATAGACGTGGTGCTCGACCTGGTGGATTTCCCGGCGCAGCTCGCGGGAGCCGATCTGGTGGTGACCGGTGAGGGCTCCCTCGATGCCCAGAGCCTGAATGGCAAGGCCCCCATGGGCGTTGCCACCGCCGCCCGCCGCGCCGGAGTCCCGATCGTGGCCGTCGCCGGTCGCGTCCAACTCACCCCGGACCAACTGCGCGCGGCCGGATTCACCGCCGCCTACGCCCTTACCGACCTCGAACCGGACCCGGCCCGCTGCATGGCCGATGCCGCCGAACTGGTGCGGCGGATCGGGGAGCGGATCGTGCGCTGACGGTGGTCAGACCGCCAGTGCGGGAGTGCGTTCGGTGAGTTGGTCGCGGTGATCGTTGCCCCACTTTTCGAGGGTGCTCAGGGCGCGGTTCAGCTCCTGGCCGATGGGGGTGAGCGAATATTCCACGCGCGGTGGGATTTCCGGGTAGATCTCGCGGTGCACCACGCCGCTGGCCTCCAGGTGGCGCAGGTTCTCCGCGAGCACCTTCTCGCTCACCCCGGACAGCAGGCGGCGGATTTCGCCGAACCGCTGCGGCCCCTCGCCGAGCGCCCACATGAGGTGCATCTTCCATTTGCCGCCGACCACGTCGATGGCGATGGACATACCGCACACCTGGTGATCCGTGTCACCCGAATTCAGCACCGCGTCCTCCTGACCGTATTTCGAACCTCGAGGTAAGCAACCACACTCGAACGTGCGGTCTTCCCGAGCCCGTCGATCGGGGACACGATCGAATCCGTCGCCGATGACCGATCGGCACAGGATTCGAAGGGACACACCATGTCTGAGCAGCTACGTTCCGTCTCCGTACTCGGCCTGGGGCCGATGGGCCAGGCCATGGTCCGGGCCCTGCTGCAGGCCGGGGTGGAGGTGACCGTGTGGAACCGCAGCCGGGCCAAGGTCGACGCCATGGTCGAACTGGGCGCGAAGCCGGCCGCCACCGTGGCCGAGGCGCTCGACGCGAACGCGGTCTCGATCCTGAGCCTGACCCACTACGCCGCCATGTACGACGTGCTCGGCCAGGCCACCGATCATCTCGCGGGCAAGGTGATCGCCAACCTGTCCTCCGATTCCCCGGACGCGGCGCGCAAGGGCGGCGCCTGGGTGCGTTCGCACGGTGCGGAATTCATCTCCGGCGGTTTCATGTCGGCGGGCGACAATATCGAGCACCCGGCCTCGTACGTCTTCTACAGCGGTCCGAAGGAGGTCTTCGACGCGCACGCCGAGCTGCTGCGCCCGCTCAGCCCGCAGGAGTACCTGGGCGCGGATGACGGTCTGGCACAGGTCTTCTACCAGGCGTTGCTGACCATCTTCCACCCGTGGATGCTGGCCTACGACCAGGCCCTGGCGCTGATTGCCAACTCCGGCAACGATATCGACCGCTTCCTCCCGTACGCCCTGCGCTCGAACGAGGCGTTCCCCTTCTTCATGACCGATTTCGCCGCGGCCGCCAAGGCGGGCGGCTGGGGCGACCGCTCCCAGCTGGTCATGATGGACGCGGGCGCACAGCACATCATCGACGCCAGCGAGGAGGCGGGCGTCGACGCCACCCTCTCGCGCACCGCACAGTCGTTGTGGCGCAAGGCCATCACCGCCACCGATGAGGCGGGCGAGGCCGTGCCGGTCTACCAGGTCCTGCGCGGCCGCGACTGAACCGGATCCCGGCTGTCGGGCCGTCCTGTTACAGTTCGGACGCTCGATGAAAAGTATGTACCCGGGGGAATTACCAGATGAAAACTATTCTGGCAGTTGTGTTTTGGATGGTGCTCGGCATCGCGGGGGTGGTGAGCGGGATCAACTCGCTCAATGATCACCAGGTGAAATGTGGCGGGCAGGTCATGCACGCCGGGGACAGGTGCGAAGAGCTGCGCAACGGTAGTCATTCCAGCACTCGCGATTACTCCGAGCAGCAATCCTCGAATCATGGGGATGGCTGGTTCGAACTCGGATTCGGCGTGGTCGCGATTCTCGGATCGGGCTTCGTCGCCGTGCGCCTGGTGATCGCGCGGAACTCTCGTAACGCGGCGCGCCGGTACTGAACCTCGCGCCGTTCCGGATCAGCGGGTCGCGAGGAATTCGATCGCGGCGGCGTAGCCCTGGATGCCCATGCCCGCGATGACGGCGGTGGCGATGGGGGAGACGAAGGAGTGGTGGCGGAACTCTTCGCGGGCGTGCACATTGCTGATGTGCACCTCGACGATCGGTACCTCGGGGATGACCAGGGCGTCGCGCAGGGCGACCGAGGTATGGGTGAGGCCGCCCGGATTGATGACGATCCCGGACTCGACACGCCGGGCCGCGTGAATTCGATCGATCAGCGCGCCTTCGGAGTTCGACTGGAAGGTGTTGACCTCGCGCCCGAACCGCTCGGCGGTCTTGTTGCACAGCGCCACGATGTCGTCGAGGGTGTCGGTGCCGTACACCTCCGGCTGCCGGAGGCCGAGCATGTTCAGGTTCGGCCCATTCAGAACGAGGATCGGACCCACGGTGTCAGCCATGGGTCCGATCCTATTGCCTCGCTGCGATAAGCAGGCTCAGAGCCCGCGCGGGCCCTCCGAGCGCAGGTCGTCGACCTTGCGCATGGCGCCGCGGAGTTCCTCGAGCCACTCCTCGGCGTGCTTGCCCGCCAGCTTGACGGTCCAGGCCAGGGCATCGGAGCGGGAGCGCGCGACACCGGCGTCGATGAGGGTGTCCAGCACTTTGCGCTCGGGCTGACGGAGCCGGGTCATGACCGGAACCGCCAGGTGGGTGAACAGGATTCGCTCATCGCCGACCGTGACGCCCCAGGCGACGCTGCGGCCGTAGCGGGCCTGCGCCTCCTGTGCGATCTGCATGCGGGCGGCGCGGGTGGATTCCCGGAAGCGGGAGACCAGGCCCTCGCGGGTGGCCTTCGGCACTTCGGCGGGCGCGTCGGCCGGTGTGTCGGCGTCGGCGGGTTCGGTAGCGGGGAGGGGGAGTTCGCCGACGACGACGATTTCGTCGCGATCGATCTCGAGGGTTGCGGGTCCGGTGAACCACTCCGCTGGCAACCTTCCGGCGAACCAGTCGGAAGCGTCTGCGGCGTCGGGCAGGTCGGCTTGCTGCCAGCCGCCGGGGCGGCCGAATTCACGTCCGCGATGTCCGTACTTCATGGCGGTCACTCTCACTTGCTGTCTGGAGTTGTAATTCTGATTACAACGTTACGTTCTTTCCGGCCGAATGGATTCCGCTCTCGGAGAACGGGGTTCGACACGCGGCGCTGCGCGATTGCGCAACCGCGCCATCGGAAGGGACTGGACGGTCCGGTCAGGGCGCGAATGTGCCAGGGGCCGTAACCGACCGGTGATCATGTAAGTGGTCCATGTCGACCGAAATCGGCACTATGGTGGTGCTCAATACGTGTACGCCTGGTGGAAAGGTGGCACCGCGGGTGGTGTGAACGCGGTACCGTGGTCCTGTTGCTGATGTGGCAAGAGTGAAGAGTGGGCGATATGGATGTGTGGGGATCCCGCCGCTTCCGGATTCGTGGCGCGATCGTGCTCGCGGTGGTGCTGGCTATCGCGATTGCGATGGGGTCGTGTGCTTTCCGGGAACGGTCGACCGGTGCGGAAGCGATTGTCGAGCGATTCTCCAGCCTGCTCGACAAACAGGACTATGAGGGCGCGGCGCGGCTGACGTCCTACCCGAACGGTGCTTCGGCAACGCTGAAGCAAGTTTTCAGCGGCCTCAATCCGGGCAAAGCCGACTACCAGGTGACCCAGTTCATCGGCCTCGACGGCAATACCGGACTGTTCAGCATGACGGCCGCCTGGAACTTCGGCGAAAAGCGGGACTGGAAATACGACCTGCAGGGCACCGTCCGCAAACTCAGTGTGGGCTGGCGCATCTCGTGGGATCCCGCCCTGGTCATCCCGCAGCTGGACAGCAAGCGCACCGTGAAGCTGGTGCGCACCTACGCCACCCCGGCCCCGCACGTCAATGACATCGTCGGCGCTCCGCTCATGACCGAGCAGACCATCAACGTCATCAAACTCGATCCCACCAGGACCGGCGATCCGGTCGGCTCCAGCAATGCGCTGGCCGCCGCCATCGAACCGGTCGCCCCGCTCATCACCGGACCGGTGCTGCTGCAACAACTGTCGGCCTCCCAGGGCAAACCGGTCGTCGCGGTCAACCTGCGCGACGGGGATTTCAATATCCTCGAAGACCGGATGGGAGCCATCCCCGGCGTGGTCATGGAGAAGCAGCCCCGGCTCATCTCCGCCGACCGCCGCGTCTGGTCGCCGCTGCTGGACTCCATGCGGAAGGTGTGGCAGGACAACAACGATGCGCGCGCCGGATGGGGCGTGCAGCTCTTCGAACCCGACGGCACCTTCGTCACCCAGCTCGCGGGTGAACAGGGCCCGCCCGGACCGGATATTCCGGGCACCATGGATCAGCGCCTGCAACGCGCCGCCGAGGATGCCGTGGTGAGTTACGGCACGCCGTCCTCGATCGTGGCCATCCAGCCGTCCAGCGGCGCGATCGTCGCGGCCGCGCAGAACAGCCAGGCCAGCGAGCACGGATCGGTCGCGTTCACCGGGCTGTACCCGGTCGGCGGCATGATCGAACTGTTCAAGAACATGGCCGCGCTCACCAAGCAGAAAGCGCCACAGGACATTTCGGTCGGCGACGCGGCCGAGGCGGCCAGTCAGCTCGGCGTCGGCCTGGACTTCAAGGTGCCCGGCCTGGACGAGACCACCGGCCGCCTGCCCACCGGCAAGAACGCCGCCGAACAGGTCGGGCGCGGCAATGCCGCCGACTCACTGCTGGCCAGCCCGTGGGGTATGGCCATCGCGGCCGCCGCCATCGCCAATGGCCAGGTGCCGAAACCGATGATCACCATCGGCGTCCCCGCCACCACCGAGGCCGATCTGCCCGCCCTGCCCGGCAATGTCACCGACCGGCTGCGCACCATGCTGCGCGACGGCGCGGGCGCACCGGAGTTGGTCAGCCTCAACAGGTATCAGGGCGTGCAGGCGTACGCGGCCACCGCGGGCAATAACGGCTGGCTCATCGCCACCATGGGCGATCTCGCCTTCGCCATCCACATCGACGATATCGACGCCCCGGACGCGACCGCCCGCATGGCGGCCCGACTGCTCCAGTCCCTCGCGACTCCGGACTAACGGCCCCGAGAGTTCGGATCAGCCCAGCGCTTTGATGGCCGCGCGCCAGCCCAGCAGGAACAGGGCGAGCGCGGTCGCCGCGACGATGACGAAGCTGACCGCGGTGCCCTGACCGCTCACCACGCGCAGCAGCATGCCGCCGATCAGCGTGCTGAGCCAGATGATCACGCCGGTCGGCCACAGCACCCGGCCGTCGAAACGCTTTGCGGCGCTGATGCCCTCGCGCCCGGAGGCGACCGCGATCGCGATCACCCAGCCGAGCAGCAGGCCGGTGGCGAACGGCCACACCGTGCGCAGCATGCCCGCCAGCACCGCTTCGTCATGACTGCGCCGCCCGATCGCGCAGAACACGACCACCAGCACCACATCCACGCCGAACGGCACCAATTTCTTCACGGGCACGAGGTTATCGGGCGGCTCCGGCGCGCCCCGTGCAGGGACACTCCTCGCGATCCGGGCGGTGCGGCACGCCGGTCCGGCGGGACGCGGGTCGATCAGCCTTCCGCGGGCGGGGAATTCGGGCGGCGGCGATCGGTGATCAGCGGGGTGCCGCCGCGCTGCGAGAACTCCTTCTCGTACTCCGCGTCATCGGCCTGCGGCTTGCGGAACAGGAACAGGAAGACGATCCAGCCGATGATCGCCACCAGGATGAAGCTGACCAGCCGGTACAGGAACGCCGCCGCGACCGCCTGCGCCGCGGGCAATCCCGCCGCCGCGGTCAGCGAATAGATCAGCGTGGCATCGACGTACACGATGCCGCCGGGCGCGAAGGGTATGGTGCCCACCGCTTTTCCGGCCGCGAACGCCAGCATCAATCCGGCCAGCCGGGGATCCGCGCCCACCGCGTAACAGGCCGCGCCCAGGCACGCCACATCCGCGAGCCGATGCACCACGGCCCACGCCGCGACCAGTGCGCCGTCCTTCTTGCCCAGGTCCACCGATTCCAGCTGGTGTAGCACCTCGGCGAGCTTCTCGACCCCGGCCTCGGCGGGCCTGCGCCGAATCCTGTTGATCAGATGCAGGATTCGATGCAGTAGCGATTCCATCGTGCCCGGATGCCGGGACACGTAGTTGAACGCCCAGATCAGCACCGCCACCGCGCCGAGCGACAGAATCACCTTGGCCGGGCCGATACTGTCCCCGCCCAGTACCGCGCCGAACACGCCGAGCAGCGTCAATCCGGCGGTGGCGACCACGCCGGACATGACCAGCTGCCAGGACGCCACGATCGGGCTCGCACCCCAGCGGCGGGTCTGGCGATAGGTGAAGGCGGTGGAGAACACCTGTCCGGCGGGCAGGGTCAGCGCCATACCGGTCGCGCCGTACACCACGGTCACCGATTTGCGCTGACTCACCTCGACGCCGCCCGCGTGCAGCAGTTGTTTCTGGATGCGGCCGAATCCGCTCATGGAAAGCGCCTGCATAACCACGCAGGCCGCGACCCAGCCCCAATGGATTTCGGTGAGGTTCTTCCAGGATTCGTGCAGCCGCGGATAGAGATATGCGCCCTCGGAAATCAGCAGGGCCGCGAGCGCGGCTCCGAGCACCCATTTGGCCCACCAGAACCTGCCGCGGCGCGAGTTCTCCGCGGGCGGCGCAGGTTCGCCGGCCAGCTCACCATGGGCCGTCACAACCTCACCCTAACGAACGGGCGGTCTCCTCGTCTGCATCCGACTGGTCGCTAGTTTGTTTCGGCCAGGCCAGCCGGGTTTTGCGGCGGCGTCCGCGCAGCTGAACTTCCTCACCCGTTTCCCAATGCCGCTGTTCCTCGGTATCGGCGAAATAGAGAGCGCTACTGGAGGTGAGCACGCGTTCCGGGCGATCCTTGGCGAGTTCGGTGAGCCGGGACGCCTCGTTCACCGGGTCACCGATCACGGTGTACTCGAAACGATTTGCGCCACCGATATTCCCGGCCACCGCCAAACCCGCCGAAACACCCATACCGATATCCAGTCCGGGCACCTCGCGCAGGGCTTCGCGCAGCTCACGGGCGGCGGCCAGGGCCGCGGTCGGTGCGTCCGGGCGGTCCAGCGGAGCGCCGAAGATGGCCAGCGCGGCATCACCCATGAATTTATTGATCAGCCCGTGGTGCCGGTCGATCACATCGACCACGATGCGGAAGAACTCGTTGAGCAGACTGACCACTTCGGTCGGCGGGCGTTCCGCGGCGGTCGCGGTGGAACCGACCATATCCACGAACAACACCGCGACGAATCGGGTTTCACCACCGAGTTCGGTGCCGTACTCCAGCGCGCGCCGCGCCACATCCTCACCGACGTGACGGCCGAACAATTCCTGAAGTTCGCGGCGTTTGGCCGCCTCACCCATCATTCGGTTGAAGCCAACCTGCAGCAGTCCGATTTCCGAACCGTCGAAAACTTCCACCTGCACATCGCGCGCGCCTTCCTGCACGCGATCGATAGCCTGGCTGAGCTGGCGAATCGGATCGGAAATACTCGCCGCGGTAAGCATGGAAAGCGCCAGCGCCTGCATGATCACCACACCGCACAACAGCAGAATCGAAATCGCCAGCGACTGCGCGGAAAACTGTACGCGCGAAGAAATCTGGGTGACGCACAACAGCACAATGGCGATCACGGGGGCGAACGTGCCCATTCCCCACGTCATCGCCATTCGGGTGCCGACGCCCGCGGTCAGCGTGTGATCGAACGCGCCGACGGTCAGCGCCTCGGCCGCCACCGGCCGCAGAATTCGCTCGCCGAGCATGTACGTGAAGCCGAAAACAATGGTGGCGGCCATACATTCGGTGACGATCACCGCCGCCGCCAGCTCCGGCGTGCGCACGATGATCACCGACGCCAGCACCGCGCCGCCGACCAGCCACAGCACCAGGTGCACGATGGCCTGCCGCAGCGGCGCGTGCAGGGCCGCCATCTGCTCCTGCCGGGACGGCGGTCCGCCGCGCACCTGCCATCGCATCACCGGTCGCAGCATGAACGCCGAGGCGCTCAGGCTGAGCAGACCGCCGACAATGAATACGAGCGCGGGTAATAACAGCCCGGTCTGCCGTGTCGCACTCGAGCCACCTTCGGGAACGGGCAAACCGTACTGAATGAACGCCCAGACGAGCACGGCACCGAACGCGTTGGCCGCGAGCATCGATGCGAGGTACAGCGGCCAGCGGGTTCGCATGGTCTGTTTGACCGCTTCCAGGGGCGCTGACACGAGACCAATCTAGCGGTTCCGCATCTCCGCGACTTTGGCGCACAGTTCGGGCGGCGTTAACTCTTGGGAACACCGAGCCGAGCCGTTTCGAATGGCCGGGGCGTCGCCGAACGCGGGGCACGGGTTTATGGGCGGCCAAGTCGGTCGGTCACCCAGTAGGCTCGCGATCGTGAGCGATGTGCGGGCAGAGGCCAGCCAATCCGGCAAACCGGGCAAGGTTCGGCGGCCTGCCGCGGACGCGGTGCACCCGCTGGTACGCGAGGCGGCGGAATGGTCCTGGCGACTACTGCTCATTCTCGCGGCCGTCTACGCACTGGCCTGGCTGGCGCATCGGTTATCCACCGTGACCATTCCACTGTCCATCGCACTGCTCGGGGCCGCACTGCTGTCACCGCTGGTGGATTGGATGCAGCGCCTCGGGGTGCCGCGCTCGCTGGGCGTATTCGTGGCGCTGGTCGGATCGCTCGGATTGCTCGCCGGGATCATGACTTTCGTGGTGGAACAGTTCGTCACCGGTGTGCCGCAACTGTCCGACGAGTTCAAATCCAGCGTGCACGAGATCCAGGACTGGCTGATCAACGGTCCGCTGCACATGTCCAACGAGCAGATTCGCAATGCGGGCGACACCATCGTCAAAACCATCGAATCCAATCAGGACTCACTCACCAACGGGGCGCTGACCACCGCGACCGTCATCGGCGAATTCTTCACCGGGACCTTCCTGACGCTGTTCATCCTCATCTTCTTCGTCTACGGCGGCGATCAGATCTGGGAGTTCATCACCCGGATCATCCCCACCCGCAATCGCGAACGCGTGCGCACGGCCGGACGACTCGGCTTCGGCAGTCTCACCGGATTCGTGCGCGCCACCGTGCTGGTGGCGGCGGTGGACGCCATCGGCATCGGCTCCGGACTGGCCATTCTGAGTGTGCCGCTGGCACTTCCGCTGGCCTCGCTGGTCTTCATCGGCGCGTTCATTCCGATCATCGGTTCGTTCATCGCGGGCTCGGTGGCGGTGTTCATCGCGCTCATGACCAAGGGCGCGGTCACCGCGCTCATCGTGCTCGGCATCACCGTCGCGGTCATGCAGCTGGAAGGGCATGTGCTGCAACCGCTGCTGATGGGGCGCGCGGTGCGCATCCATCCGCTGGCCGTGGTGCTGGCCATCGCGGCGGGCGTGGTGCTCGCCGGTATCGCGGGCGGTCTGCTCGCGGTGCCGTTCGTGGCGGCGCTCAATACCGCGATTCGCTCGCTGCTGGCGGATTCACCGGAGGAGCTCTACCAGGAGCTGCACACCGGTGATCCGCATCAACCCATGTTCGCCGCCGAACCGGACATACCCGATCCCGGGCGCTACCAATTGGCCCCTCCCACGGTGAAATCCGATGTGAAATCCGCCGATACCGCCGAACCCCCGGCTGCCGGTGACTCCGCGGACTGAACCCGATCCCGGCGACGCCGCCACCGCCCCGCTGTGGCGGGCGGCGCAGGCGTTCCGGCTCATCACCCTGCTGTACGCCATCGGACAGCAGTTCGCCTCGGTCTCGCACTACACCAATCAGCGATTGAGCTGGGTGTTCATCGCACTCATGGCGGTGTGGACCGGGGTGTCGGCGATTCTGCTGTCACAGTGGCGAATTCACAATGTGCGTCAGGTGCGCACCACCGTCGTGATCGGCGATCACGTGGTCGTCATCGCGCTCATCTTCGCGACCCGGCTGGTCGCGGATTTCGACTGGTACTACGGGCATCAGACGCTGCCGACCACATTGTGGGCCGCCAATGCCGTGATGTCCGCGGCCATTCTGTGGGGGCCGTTCGGCGGCATCTGCTCCGGATTCCTCATCGCGGCAGCGATTCTCAGTGCGCGCGCCCGCTGGGATCTGGACATCTGGCGCGATGCCACCGCACCCGTCCTGGTTTCGGTGGGACTCGCGATCGGCCTGGCCGCCAACACCGCGCACCGCGCCCAACAGCAATTGCAGCGCGCGGTGCGGCTCACCGCCGCCGCGCAGGAACGCGAACGGCTCGCCCGCGAAGTGCACGACGGCGTCCTCCAGGTGCTCAGCTACATCAAACGGCGCGGCACCGAAATCGGCGGGCCGACAGCGGAATTGGCGCAGCGCGCGGGTGAGCAGGAAGTCGCGCTGCGGGTGCTGCTCTCCGAACAGGGCGGGCGCGCGGACACCGGTGGCGTGGAACAGGATCTGCGGCCGCTGCTCACCGCGCAGGCCACCACCTCGGTGCTGGTCTCCACCCCCGGCGAGCCGGTGCCCATCGGGCGCTTCGAGGCCAGGGAGATCTCCGCCGCCGTCGCCGCCGCGCTCGCCAATGTCGCCCAGCACGCCGGAACCGGCGCGAAAGCCTATGTGCTGCTGGAGGATACCGGCGACGAACTCATCGTCAGCGTGCGCGACGACGGACCCGGCATCAGCCCCGGACGGCTGCTGGAAGCCGAAGGCCAAGGCCGCATGGGCGTTTCACGCTCCATAATCGGGCGCATCGCCGCCCTCGACGGCACCGCGCACCTACTCTTCGAAGCCGACGGCGAGGAAGGGTCCGGGGCCGAATGGGAATTCCGGGTCCCCCGGCGGCATCGGTAACAGGAATCGGGAGGCGAGCGTGTCCGAAAGCACCGCGGGCGAACGAATTTCGATCATGGTGGTGGACGACCACCCGATCTGGCGCGAGGGCGTGGCCCGCGACCTCGCCGAAGCCGGATTCGAGGTGCTCGCCACCGCGGACGGCGTCGCCACCGCCGGCCGCCGCGCCGCCGCCGTCCAACCCGATGTCGTGCTCATGGATATGCAGCTGCCCGACGGCAATGGCGCGGACGCCACCGCCGAGGTGCTGCGCGTCTCCCCGCGCACCCGCGTACTGGTGCTCTCGGCCTCCGCCGAGCGCGAGGACGTGCTCGACGCCATCAAGGCCGGAGCCATCGGCTACCTGGTGAAAAGCGCCTCCGCCACCGAACTCGTGGACGCCGTGCGCGCCACCGCCGCCGGTCAGGCCGTCTTCACCCCCGGACTCGCGGGACTGGTGCTCGGTGAATACCGGCGCATCGCCAACACCCCGCCCGACCGGGACGAACCGCACCGGCCCGCGCTCACCGACCGCGAGACCGAAGTGCTGCGCATGGTCGCGAAAGGGCTGTCCGCCAAGCAGATCGCCACCCGCCTGAGCCTGAGCCACCGCACCGTGGAGAACCATGTGCAGTCCACCCTGCGCAAACTGCAACTCGGCAATCGGGTCGAACTCACCCGCTATGCCATCGAACAGGGCCTGGACGGCGAATAGGGTGCGGATTCAGGGATTGCCCTGATGCGCGACGGCCGATCGGCTCGTAGCCTCGAAAACATGGGAGGTCCTGAAGTGGTTCCCGGTGTCGAGGCCGCCGTGGTGGGCGAACGCGACCTGCGGGTATCGGATGTAGAACGCGAACACGTCGGACGACTGCTGCAGCGCGCGGTCGGCCTGGGCATGCTGTCGCTGGGGGAATTCACCGAGCGCATGGATACCGCGCTCGCCGCCAAGACCCGCGGTGAACTCAACGCGGTGCTGGTCGATCTGCCGGGCATCCGGCTCGCCGGGCAGCCCGCGCCGAAGACGCCGCAGTTCGTCTACGCGCCGCGGCCGCAATTCGGCTACAACCGGCCGCAGTACGGGCCGCGGCTGCCGCATCCGGTCGCGCCGGGCAATGTCATCCGGGCCAAGCTGTCCGGGGTCAAGCGCAATGGCAGTTGGCATGTGCCGCAGACACTGCTGGTCGAATCGTTCATGGGCAGTGTGCGACTGGACTTCACCCAGGCCATCATGTCCACCCAGGTGGTGGAGATCCGGGTGGACGACTACCTCAGCTCACTGGAACTCGTCGTGCCCGCCGACGCCACCGTGGATCTGAACGGCCTCGATCTGATCGGCGGCAGCGCCGAGAACAAGGTGCGCACCGGACCGCCCATGGGGCCGCTGCATCTGGTCGTGCACGGCAAAGTGCGATTCGGCTCGGTCAATGCCAAGCATCCCTTCGGCACCCAGTGGAAGAAGTTCCTCAACGGGGCGTGATTCCGTCCCGAATCGGTTTCGGCGACACCCCGTCCCGGCAGGTATCGTCACGCCCATGGCAGGCGGCTCAGCGGACTCGACCCCGGAACCATTTCTTCGGACCGGCCGCGGCGCACCGCTGCTGCTCCTGCACGGCGTGCTGCTGACCTGGCAATCCTGGCTCCCGGTGATCGACGATCTGCGCGCCGACCACGACATCCTGGCCCCCACCTTCCCCGGCCACCACGGCGGCCCCGCCGCGCACCATCCCGCCACCGTCGCCGCCCTGGCCGACTGGGCCGAGGCGCTGCTCGACGAAACAGGTTGGCCCACAGCGCATATCGTCGGCAACTCGCTCGGCGGCTGGATCGCCCTGGAACTCGCCGCCCGCGGGCGCGCCCGCACCGTCACCGCCATCTCCCCGGCGGGTCTGTGGGACAAGCCCTCGTCCTCGGCGGCCCTGGTCCGCAAATTCCGCGGTATGAGCCCCCTGATCGGCTTCGGCTCCGACACCCCACCGGCGCTGCCCACCATGATCCGCAGCCTGCTGCTTCCCCTGCTCGCGCACAATCCCGCGACGGTTCCCGCGCACCTCGCCCGCGCCATGGCCGCCGCCCCCGCGCACTGCACCATCCTCGATGACCTGGCCGAAGATCCGGCCCTCCCAATAGGTTTCACCACCCTGTCCTCGATCCAGGTCCCCGCGACCCTGCTCCTGCCCGAATTCGATCGGGTGCTCCCGCCCCACCTCTACGCACCCCTGACCCCCACCCCCACCCTCGAGATCCACCCCCTCCCCGGCCTGGGCCACGTCCCCATGCTCGAGGACCCCGTCCGCATCACCACCGAAATCCGCGCCACCATCACCCGGGACGCACAGGCTCAATCCGCCTGACCCTGGACGGCGCGTACACCGCGACCGGGAATGCGCACGGGCCGTGCCGCCACTCATGAGTAATCGAGTAGGACCCGGGCCGTGCCCGAGTGTTTCTACTCATCCCGCCGAAGGCGCAGGTGGCGAGCATTGTCGGCATGAACACCGCCATCGATCCCCGTTTGATCGCACGGTTGTCGACCGAGTTCACCTCCCTCAGCGAACACATGGGAATCCTCGGCCGCGACCTGGACGTCCTGCGCAGCCAATTGGTCGTCGCCCCGCGTCCCGCACAACCCGTCGTTCCACCGACCCCACCCGCTGCCGCACCGGCAGCGGGCGTTCCCATGCCCGCACCCGGCACGGTTCCGGGTGGACCCGTGCGCGGTGGGGATGAGCTATCCGGTGCCGCCACATCGCCCCCGGGTCAGGCGGCGGAGTCGGGTTCGGCCCGTGGTGCGGACATTCCCGCTGCTACGGGAGCACCCGTTCCACCGCCCGCGGGGCTGATGCCGCCGACTGCCGGAGGACCGGCCGCAGCTGGGGAGCAGGGGCCGGGAAGCACCGCGAGCTGGGGTTCGCCGGGCGGTGGGGCCGTGCCTTCGGGGCCGGGAACCCTTCCGGGTTACGGACAGCCGGGTCCTGGTGCCGGGCAGCCCGGCTTCGGAGTCGCCCAACCTGGATACGGGGTCGGTCAGCCCGGGTACGGGGTGGCACAGCCCGGATACGGGGTCGGTCAACCCGGCTATGCCGCTGGTCAGTCTGGATATGGGGCGGGGCGTGCGGGGTGGATGGGGAGTCAGCCGCAGGGTGGGTATCGGGCGATGCCGCCGCTCGCGCAGCAGCAGCGGAGGGGTGTGCCGGTGCGGGAGCGGCGAGCGCCGTGGTGGCAGCGGGAAGGGGTGGTCAGCCGGGTGCTGGCGGTGGCCGGGGTGGGCGTCACGCTGATCGGCGTGGTGATGCTGCTGGTGCTGGCGGCGCAGGCCGGGTTCTTCGGGCCGGTGCCGAGAGTTGTTGTGGGGGCGGCATTCTCGGGCGCGCTGGTGGCCATCGGGATGCGCGTGCACGGGAAGGCCGGAGGGCAGGTGGGCGGTGTCGCGCTGGCGGCGACGGGTATCGCAGGGGGATATCTGTCCGTCGTCGCGATGACGACCCTCTACGGATGGGTGAATCCCGTTGTGGGATATGGGATCGCGCTGGGGATCGCCGCGGGTGGGGTGGCACTGGCCATGCGGTGGGGGTCGCAGGGGCTGGCGGTCATGGTGATGGTCGGGGCGGCGCTGCTGTCGCCGGTGATCACCACCGAGCTCGCGCTGCTGGCGTTCCTGATCGTGTTGCAGATCGCCGCCGCGCCGGTGCAATTGGTGCGCGACTGGCCGTATCTGCATGCGGTGCGGACGATTCCGGCCGTGCTGGCGACGCTGGTCGCGATTGCCGCGGCGGGACTGGGGGAGGCCGGACGCGGGGAGCGGTACCAGGTGCTGGCGGCGACCATCGTCATCGCGGCGGTCGGGCTGATCAGCGCGGTGGCGGTGGTGCGGCAGCGCGCCGGAGACATCGCGGCGAGCCTGACCTGCGCGGTGGCGACCATACCGCTGCTGGCCGCGCCGGCCATGTTCGAGCGGCGCACCGCCGTGGCGATCTCGGCGGGATTCGCGATCGTGCTGCTGGGGCTCGCCGCATCGCGGTGGATGCCGAAACTGGCTGAGCGGGTGCGGATTCCGGGACACCTGGCGATCGTCGCGGCGGTCGCGGGAGCGTTCGCGGTGCTGGAGACCTGCGTCGGCGTGACGAACGCGCAGACGCTGCCGATCGGCTTGTTCCTGGTGGCGCTGGGCTTCCTGGGCGCGGGCGGGCAGCAGCGGTCGCGGATGGCCTCGGGCATCGGTGCGGCCTTCGGGGTGATCGGCATGATCGCGCTGCTGGACCGGGCCGGTCCGGCCACCCTGTCCGATCAGTTCTATGCCGAAGAACGCCTTGGTATTTCGACCGCGCTGTCCGCGCTGTCCGCGCTCGCCGCATTGGCCGCCGCCTGCTGGTGCGCCCGGCGCTTGGGGCTGGTCACACGGGAAAGCGATGCGACCGCCGTGGCGGTGGTCGGCGGAATCGCGGGCCTGTACGCGGTGACCGCGCTGGCGGTGTCGATCGGTGTCGCCACCGGCCGCGATGACGGTTTCCTCGCGGGCCACGGCATCGCCACCGTGATCTGGATGGCCGCCGCCACCGCGGCACTGCTGTTCGGACTGCGCAGGCTGGGCCGCACCCCGCAGGCGGCGAAGGCCGCGCTCGCCGGGGGCCTGCTGCTCACCGCGGCGGCACTGGCCAAACTGTTCCTGTTCGACCTGGCGACCCTCGACGGCCTGCTCCGCGCGGCTGCCTTCCTGGTGGTCGGCGTCCTGCTGCTACTGGTCGGCACCCGCTACGCTCGCGCCTTCGCCGAGGCCGCGGATCCCGCCCCGCGCGGCTGACCCGCACTCGCCGGACCGGTGCCGCACGGCTGATGTCGTGCGGCACAACCGGTCCCGCCGATGCGTCGGCCTTTCCGGGCCGTGGTCGGCTGGATGTGCAGGTGGTGCAGATACGAGAAAGCCCGGCCGAGTCGATGACTCGGCCGGGCTCTTTTCGTTCGTGCCGCGGCTGATTCAGTCGCGGTTCTGGCGGCGGAGCAATTCGTTCACGCTCACGGTGCGGCCGTCGCCACCGCGATGCTTGCCCTCGTCGTCGACGTCCTCGGCTTCGGCCTTGCCGGGGCGCTTGCGCGCCGTACGCAGATCGGACATCCACTGCTCGATGCTGCTGCGCCCGGGACCCTGCTGCGGCTGATCCTCGGCCGCGTGATGAGCCGGATGCGGCTGCGTCTCATCGGATTCGGACTCCAGCAGTTCCTCCGCCTCGTGCGGCTGGTACAGCTGCGCCCGGGTGGCCGGATGCGGCGGCAACTTCGACGCCGGAGGCGGCGGCAGCACCCGCTCCGCGCCCACCGGATGCGCTGCGGCGGGCGGCGAATCCTGTTGCGGCGCGGCCGGAGTCGATGCCGGGGGAGCGGCCGGAGCGGAGACCGAGGGAATCGGGCTCTGCCCGGCGCCACGCTGCTGACCTGCGCCCTGCGGGGCCTCACCCTGTCCGGCCCCGCCGTGCGGAGTCGCGCCGGGAGTGGACCATCCGTTCTGCGGAGCGTCGGGCTTCGGCGGTGTACCGGAGGCGGCACGCGTCGAGTCATCGGAACCGGCGGGCGGGGTGCTGCCCGGGGGCATCGCTCCGGAACCGAGGTTTCGAGGCGTCACACCGGTTCCGGCGACCGGACTGAAGTCGGGTGCCGGAAATCCGCCGTGGCTCCCGTTATCCGCCTGTGCGGGAACACCGTTCGACGCTCGCTCGGCGGAGCTGCCGGACTCGGTGCCGCTCGCGGGCTTCGCCGCGCTGAAATCGGTGGTCGGGGGCTCCTGCAACGGTGCGCGGAAGCCCGCGCCCGATTCGCCGGACCCCACACCGCGATTGCCAACCGCCGGACCGGGATTGCTAGCCGCCGGACCACTACTGCCGGATGCCGCACCGGTATTGGCGGCCGGGCCGCGATCGGCGGGACCGGTCGGCGGGGTGCCGCCGAGGTTGGTCAGTGACCCGCCGGAATCCGTGCCGGGGGTGGGCGGGTTGCCCGGGATCGGCGCGGATTGCGGTGCGGGGAACGACTTCTCGGCGTTCGGCGGCGCGCTCGCAGCGCCCGGCTTCGGGGTGACGTCCACGACCGGCTTGTTGAGCATCGATTTGCCGATGCGCTGGGTGGGCGCCTCACTGTCGATGTCGATCTTGCGTGCGGGCCGCGGCTTGCGCAGCCGCAGCGCGGCGGAATCGGTCAGCGCCGGAATCTGCATGGTGACCGGATCGGTGATGGGCGTGGTCTTGACCAGGTCGACCACTTCACCGCCGCCGGGTCGCTCATCATCGAGGATGGGCTCGCCGAGTCCGATCTTCTGCTGAATCTTCTTCATCCAGGCCGGAGCCCACCAGCAGTCGTCACCGAGCAGCTTCATGGTGGCGGGCACCAGCAGCATCCGGAGCACGGTCGCATCGATGAACAGCGCCGCCACCATGCCGTAGGCGATGTACTGCATCATCACCAGATCGGAGAAGGCGAAGGCGCCCGTCACGACGAGCAGGATCAGCGCCGCCGCGGTGATGATGCGACCGGTCTGGGCCGTGCCCGCGCGCACCGCCTCGGTCGTGCTCGCACCTTGGCTGCGCGCTTCGACCATGCGGGACAGCAGGAATACCTCGTAGTCCACCGATAGGCCGTAGATGATCGCGATGATCAGCACCAGCACCGGCGCGGTAATCGGCTGCGGGGTGAAGTTCAGCAGTGACGCACCATGACCGTCGACGAATATCCAGGTCAGGATGCCCAGTGTCGATCCGAGTCCGAGCGCGCTCATCAGCGCGGCCTTCAACGGCAGCACCAGTGAACCGAAGGTGAGGAACATCAGGATGGTCGTGACCAGCAGGACTATGCCGATCATCCAGGGCATTCGGCTCAGCAGCGAATCGAGGCTGTCCATCATGAGTACGGGCTGGCCGGTGACCAATACCTCCACGCCGTCCGGCACCGGCATCGACCGCAGATAGTCGACGGTCGCCTCGGGATGGGTACTGTCCTCGACGGTCGCATCGGAGGACCAGACATTGGACCCCGCGGGCGGTTTGGCCGGAATGCCGAACTGGGCGTTCTTGACCAGACCCGGAGCCTTGTTCGCCAATTGCAGGATCGGCCCGATGTCCTTGGAGTTATCGGTGATGATGACCAACTGGACCGGATCGGATTTTCGCAGCGGGAATGTCTCGTCGAAGTGCTGCTGCGCCAATCGCACCGGATTGGTCGGCGGCAGATATGTTTCCGAGATTCCGCCGAACTGCAGATTCTTCACCGGGATGATGAGCAGTAGCAATCCGATGGTCAGCGGTACCGCGACCTTGAGCGGATGCTTCATCACCCACGCGGTGAGTTTGCCCCAGAATCCGGCCTCGACCTCTTCGGCCGTCTTGGTTTTGCGAATCCACTTCAGGCTCAAGCTGTCCACGCGCGGACCGAGAATGCTCAGCAGTGCGGGCAGCACGGTGAGCGAGGTGATCATGGCCAGCAGTACCGCGGCGATGGTTCCGTAGGCGACCGATTTCAGGAAGCCCTGCGGGAACAGCAGCATGCCCGCGCTGGCCGCGATGATCATGGTCGCCGAGGATGTCACCGTGCGTCCCGCGGTCATGACCGAACGCCGCACCGCCGACCTGGTGTCATAGCCCTCCGCCAATTCCTCGCGGAATCGACTCACTATGAACAGGCCGTAATCGATGGCCAGACCCAAGCCGATCATCGACACCACGGCCGAGACGAACGAGTTCACCTCGGTGTATTTGGTCAGCGCCATGATCATGCCGTTGGCGGCGATGATGGTCAGGCCACCGATGATCAATGGCAGTGCGGCCGCGACGATTCCACCGAAGATGAAGAACAGCAGCACCGCGACGGCGGGCAGCGCCAGCATCTCCATGCGCTTCACATCGCTGGCGATGGTGTTGTTCAAGGTGTAGGCGATCGGTTGCAGACCGCCGACCTCGACCGTCACGCCCGGAATCTCGAACGCGTTCTGCACCGCGCCGTATGCCTGCAGCATCTCGGTGTCGTTGTTGCCGTTGAGGGCCACGGTCGCGAACGCGTGTTTGCGATCGGTGCTCACCGTCTGCGCGACCTGGTTTCCGGTATCGGTTTTCCAGGGTGCGACATTGACCTTGCTGATCTGCGGGTACTTCTTCGGCAGCATGTTGAGGCTGTCGATGATCTTCTGATTCCACGCCGGATCGTCGACGGTCTTGCCCTCGGGCGCGGTGTACAGCAGCACCACATCGCTGGTGTGGTCGCGGCTGTACGCCGAATCCCGCAGCTGCGAGGCCCGTGTCGACTCCGACGTGGGATCGAACCATCCGCTGGAGCTCAGGTGACTCTCGACCCCGAGCCCGAAAGCACCGAGGGAGAGCAGGGCAGCCACCATTACACCTAGAACGGTGAAGCGCAGCTTGTAGACCAGGTCGCCCCAGCGGGTGAACACTAAGCGACTCCTTGAGCGGGGCGGGAGGTGAGCAATGCCGACAGCGGCCGGAACGGCTGCAGCCAGGCTCCCTCGTCGGGCAGCGAATCGAGACTCACCCTGGGCAGCGGTTCACGGAACACGCCCGGGATGTCCTCGAGATCGATGAACTCGAGAATATCCGACGTGACCGCCCAACTCGCGTGCTCGCGAAATCCCAATACCTGGACGGGTACGCCGGCGGCGGCGATTTCCTCGAGCGGTGCGCGAAACGCCTGACCATCGGCGGAGGCGACCATGATTCCGGCCAGGCCCGCGCCGCGGCGGCGTAGCTCGATATGGCCGAGCATATCGCTGTCGACGTCGGAATCCTCGTCGATTTTGGGCTTCGCGAAAACCGCGTAACCGACATTGCGCAGCGCTTCCACCCACGGCCGCACCACATCCGCGGTACCGGGGGCGATATTGGTGAAAACGGTGGCTTCGGGTTCCACGCGCTGGCGGCTGCCGACCGACAGTTCCGCGGTGCGCGCGAGCAGCCAGCGGCCGAGCGCGTCGAAACGCGGACGGTATGCGGCGGTGGGGCGGCCGCCGAGAATGGCGCCGAGTCCCATATCCAGGTTCGGTGCGTCCCAGACGAGCAGTACCCGACGGAAGTCGGTACTGCTGCCGGAAAGGCCCGTGGTGCCCGTTAGTTCGGACGAAGCAGTGCCGTGCATTATTTCGGCAACATCCGCGACCTCCGGGGCCATCTCACTGACGCTCATGACTCGATCTTCCCCCAGATGAACTCCGTGATGGCGCTACCCGCGCGGAGTCCTTTTCCTTCGAACTTGGTAATCGGACGTTCGAAACCGATTGGTGCGGTTTCAAGATACCGCGAAGAGTCCCCACCCGTGGCCTCATTCATGCCGATGAGCAGGGATTCTCCCTTGCCTACTTCGGCAATGTGTTCCGCGTAATCGGCGTGATCGGTCGCGATGTGCAACACGCCGCCCGGCTTCAGCCGACTCGCGATAAGTGTCAGCGTCGCGGGCTGCAACAGCCGGCGCTTATGGTGGCGCGCCTTCGGCCACGGGTCCGGAAAGAACACGCGAACACCTGTCAGCGATTCCGGAGCAATCATGTTTTCCAGTACGTCCACGGCATCACCGCGCAAAAGCCGGATGTTCTCGATGTTCTCGCGTTCCACCCGCTGCACCAACTGCGCCAGACCCGGCTTGTAGACCTCGATGCCGATCAGATTGAACTCCGGCTCGGCCTGCGCCATGGCTGCGGTGGCCGTGCCGGTGCCGCAACCGATCTCGATGATCAGCGGGGCGGAGCGGCCGAACCAGGCATCGGCGTCCAGCGGCTTATCGGAGACGTCCGCGCCGATGCGCGGCCACATCCGCGTCCAGGACTCCTGCTGCGGCGGGGTCAGCGCGCCGCGCCGCGAACGGAAACTGGTGACCCGGGGGTACAGGCGATTGCCGCCCACCGCGCGGGGCACGCCCTCGACCGGGTGATCGGCGTCACCATTGAGATCGGCGGACCGCGGTCCGGGGACTGGCTCGGCAGTGGGGTTCGCGGCGTCGTTCACGGCGTCCATTGTCCAGTATTGAGTAATCAGCGCAGCGATCGACCACGCGTTCGGGCGTGCGCCATCACTCAGGCCGCCAGCTCCGGCGCCTCGGCGGTGACCTGCTCCGACTCCGCTGTCAGGGGCAGTCCGAGCGTGACACGCATTGCGGTAGTTGCCATTTCCACCAGGCCGCGCCAATGCTCCGGACGCAGCGCCACCGACCAGATGGTCTTGGTTGTGGGTTCTGTGAGAGTTTTTCCCGCGATCCGATCGGCCAGCCAATCCAGGCTCAATGGAGTCGCCAGCGGCAGCAGTGAGAAATGCTCGCTCAGGCGATCGCGGATGTACCAGACCGCCGCGCCCGCCTCCCGATAGCGCTCGACCTGACCGTCGATGCCCGCGACATCGATGACCTGATCATGCACGGGCTGCACCACCAGCACCGGGCAGGCCGGAGCTGTACCGCCGAGCCGGATGTCGTCGAACATGTCCTCCAGCTCCGGCAGCACCTCGTCGAGTGGGCGCAGCAGGTAATTCTCCAACCGGCTGCCGACCAGCCAGGGCAGGGCGGCGATCGGGCCCAGACTCCGCACCCGATCGAGCAGCCGACGGCCCTGTTCGGTGAGATCTTTGTCGATCACCTCGGCCATGGCCGGATATACGCGCGCCAGCGCGGCGATCACGATCGCCGGGAACCCGGCGAACAGGCCACCGTTGAGCCGCAGGAACACCTCGCGCGGATCACCGACCGGGGCGCCCAGCGCCGCGCCCACGATATTCAGCTCCGGCGCGTATCCGGGCGCCATCTCGATGGTCCACGAACTCGCCATGCCACCACCGGAATACCCCCACACCGCGATCTTGGTGTCCGGGCGCAACCCCAGCGGAGCGAACCGCAGCGCCGCGCGTATCCCGTCGAGCGTGCGGTAGCCCGGCTCCCGGGCCGCCCCGAAATTCCCGTGCGGGCCCTCATGATCGGCGATCGTCACCGCCCAGCCGCGGCGCAGCGCGTTCGCCACCAGAAACCACTCCAACTGCGTGATCGACCCGGGGGACAGCGCACCCCGGCGCAACGCGTACGAGGGCGCGCACCGATCGGTCACCGCGTCGATGGCGGCTCCGAAGGCGAGCAGCGGTCGTTCCGCGTCCGGGTTCGCGCCCTTGGGCAGCAGCACCGTGGTGACCGCGACTTCCGGATCGCCGTGCAGATCGCTGCTGCGATACAGCAGCTGCCACGCCGTGACCTGCTGCGGAATCACTCCGAGCAGCGCCAATTCCACAGGGCGACTGCGCAGTACGGTTCCCGGATCCTGCGCGGCGAAGCCACTCGGCGCGTGGAGGAACGGATCCGCGCTCGGCGGCAGCGGGCGACCAGCGGCCGGGGAGCGCCATTCCGGTACCGAAGCTCGCTGTGCCACAGCCGAATCGGCCACGCGCACGGTGGGTCGGGGCGCGGCCGAGTCGAGGGGTTCGGCGGTGGGCAGGTGCCGCGCATCGTCGCCCTGCTGTGGGGATTCGGCTGAATCGACCGGATCAGCGGGCGAATCGAGCTGTCCCGCAGGGTAATCGGCCGGGGCCGTGACATCAGCGGTGACAGTCATGACGAGTCTCCCTGTGTGAGTTCGGCCGCCGGACACTCCCCGGGGGAACCGCCGTCGCCGTTATCGGCCTGGGTAGCCGACCGGATCGAAACCCTAGGTGAGATCGCGGTGTCTGTGAAGAGCAGTTGCACCGAATTATGCTGTCGCACAGATAAACCCGCACTTCACGAGGATTTCTCACCGCACAGGTCGGACCGCGCGGTCTCACTCGAGCGCATCGCGGCACGCGCTCGTGCCGGTCCGATCCCGCGATGTCGTGCCGCCCGCACCGGGCAGTTCCGGCAGACCGGGCGGGTTGTGGCGAACGCGGTTCGATCCGCTCGGGCCACGACTAGGCTCGCCCGGTGCCGACCGGGCGATCACCGCGTATCCAGGTCAGCGGTCGCGCCCGCGCGGGTAAGTCCACGCTGCGAAACGCGCTGTCCCTCACCACCGCCGAGGAAACCGCGCCGGTGGACGATCCCGGACATCCGGACCCGGTCCTGGACGGCGATCTCATCCTCTATGTCCTGCCCGGCACCCTCGGTGCCGCTGACCGCCGTGTGCTCGAAACCCTGCGCCCGGACCGCACCCTGGTGATTCTCAACAAGGCCGATGCCATCGGTTCCCGGTGGTCCGACGCAGCTCAGGCTGCTGCCCGGCACAGCGAAACCCTTGGTATCCACACCCTTCCCGCCGTTGCCTCCCTGGCTGTGCACACCCGTGCGGGCATGTTCACCGAGGCGGATCTGCGCACCCTGCGCCGCCATCGCGACAGCGCGGATCCGGCCTTCACGCTCACCGCGGACCTCTTCGCGGATCCGGCCGTCGCCGAGGATGTACCGGCCCGCGTGGAATTACTGGAGCGCTGGGATCTGCACGGTGTCGCCTGCGCCCTCGCCGCGCTGCGGCACGCCCCCGAGCTGGCCCCGCAACCGCTACTGCAAATCCTGCACTCCGCCAGTGGAATAGATCTCATCTATTGGGCACTCCATCACCTTTATGAACGGGCGGCGGCGGAAATCGCGGGCGCGGTTGCCGAATTCCCCACCCGGTCCGCCCCTCGCAACGAATAACGAGTGTTGGATCGTGAACCCGAACCCCTGAACGGAATGGCCCCGCTCCCTTTCGCACTGGATCTGCCGCCGGTCGAGAGAACGCTGCCACCACCCGAACCGCTATCCGCAGCTCGGGTGTCCGAGGTGCGGCCGACGGGTCTTTCCGCGCTGGCGGAAGCGATTGTGACGCGCTGGAATCCGCACGGGATGGCATTGCTACTGGCAATGCGAAGTTGTGCACAGGTCTCCCACGGGGCGGTGGCGCTGGTTGGGGATGACGATGTGCATATCCCGCTGCTGCGGGCCGAATTGGCCGGTCACACACCGCGTGTGGAGTTGCTGACGGCCGATGCGGAGAGTCGTGAACCGCGCCGACCGGCAGCGGTGGCCTGCGTGGTGCTCGACGCGGGAGCGCCGATCGGGCGGGAGCTGCTGGGGATGGTGCGACGGTTGCGCGGTGCGGGCACTCGGATCGTGTTCGCACTGGCCGGATTCCATGCGCACCCCGAATGGCGGGAGGTGCGGGAACGGGCCATCGAGTTGCTGTCGGAGGGCGAGCCGGTCGAGATCGTCCCGATTTCGGCGCGCATGGCGGTGGTGGCGCGCATGAACGGGGATGCGGGACTGGGGGATCGGTCCGGTATCGGGGAATTGCACGCCCGGCTGGTGGCGGCCGTCGGCGCCGGGGCTGTGCGGGATCAAGCCGGGATCGTGCGCGAACGGGTGGTCGCGGAGACGCGCACGCGGATCGAAGGCGAGCTGGCGAAATTGCGCACGGGCGGTGATGTGGCGGCGCTGCGGGCGGAGCGGGCGACATTGCTGGCGGTGAACGACGGCGGTCGCGGAACGGCGATGGCGATGATCCGGAATCGGCTGCATTTGGCGCGGGTGGATTTGCTGCACGAGGCGGGTGTCCGGATTCGCGGTTTGAACGCCGCGGCCCGCGCCGAGATCGAGCGGTTGCCGCGCGGGGCGCACGCCGGTTATCCACAGCGGTTGCAGGATTCGGTGGAGAAGATCACACGGGATATCGACCGCGATACGCACGGCCGCCTCGCGGAATTGGATCGGCTGCTCGCCGAGGCGGTGCGCGCACCGGATTCGGTGCCGCCCGATCTGCCCGCCGGGAGCGTCCTCGGGTGGCGGGATCGGCGGCCCCGGGTGGGTCCGGATCCTGAACCCAGGTGCCGGGGTGTCGAAGATCATCTGATGATCGCGTTAGGGGGCTCGGCAGGGTTCGGCGCGGCGCGGCTCGCGGTGGTCCCGCTGGCGTGGTGGGAGGCGGCCGAATACGCAATCGTGCCGGTCGGTTTGGTGCTCGGCGTGGCCGCCGCGGGCTGGGTGGTGCGGGCTCGCCGGCAACTCGCTGAGCGCGCTCATTTACGGCAGTGGGTGGCAGACGCGCTGGTCAACGTGAAGGCGCAATTGGAGCAGCGGGTTGCCACGGCACTGGTGGAGGCGGAGGAACGACTCACCGAACGCGTGCTGTGGACCAGTACCGCGCGCATGGTCGAAACAGACCGCAGGGTAGGGGAATTGGAGGCGCACTTGCGGCAGGCGGCGCAACGGCGACCCGCATTGTTGACGGCATGTGAACGTGACCTGAGCGCACTCGATTTCGCATAATCGCTGGTCGGAGGTTTCGACCCGGTACCGACTGGACAACCCGATTCCATACGCCGGGATATATGGCGTTAACCTCTATGGCAGGAACCTGGGCGTCCGCTTGGTCCTTGTACGCCGTCCAGCCGGGACGAGCTACCTGCAAGGCGAGGGTGGGTGCCTTGCCGCAATGGTGGCACTCGGTGTCGCGAGCACCCCGGGCCACCCATCTCAGGAGAGTTGTTTCATGACCTCAGCGACCATTCCTGGTCTTCACGATGGCACCGCGCCCACCGAGCACAAGGAACTGCTTGCCTGGGTACAGGAGGTCGCAGAACTCACCCAGCCGGAGCGCGTGGTCTGGGTCGACGGCTCCGAGGAAGAGGCGGTGCGGCTCTCCGAGCAGCTCGTCGCGGCCGGCACGTTCAAGAAGCTGAACGAGGCCAAGAAGCCGAACTCCTACCTCGCCCTCTCCGATCCCTCCGACGTCGCGCGCGTCGAATCTCGCACCTACATCTGTTCGCGCAACGAATCCGACGCCGGCCCGACCAACAACTGGGTCGACCCGTCCGAGATGCGCGCCACCATGACCGAGCTGTACCGCGGTTCCATGAAGGGCCGCACCATGTACGTGGTGCCCTTCTGCATGGGCCCGCTCGGCGCGGAAGACCCCAAGCTGGGCGTCGAGCTCACCGACTCCGAATACGTCGTGGTCTCGATGCGCGTGATGACCCGCGCCGGTTCCGCCGCGCTGGAGAAGCTCGGCACCGACCGCCCGTACGTGAAGGCGCTGCACTCGCTCGGCGCGCCGCTGGCCGAGGGCCAGGCCGATGTGCCGTGGCCGTGCAACGACACCAAGTACATCACCCACTTCCCCGAGGATCGCGAGATCTGGTCCTACGGTTCGGGTTACGGCGGCAACGCGCTGCTGGGCAAGAAGTGCTACTCGCTGCGCATCGCCTCCGCGATGGCGCACGACGAGGGCTGGCTGGCCGAGCACATGCTGATCCTCAAGCTCATCTCGCCGGAGAACAAGAACTACTACGTGGCCGCCGCGTTCCCGTCGGCCTGCGGTAAGACCAACCTCGCCATGATCCAGCCGACCGTCCCGGGCTGGCGCGCCGAAACCCTCGGCGACGACATCGCCTGGATGCGCTTCGGCAAGGACGGGCAGCTATACGCGGTCAATCCGGAGTTCGGTTTCTTCGGTGTCGCGCCCGGCACCAACCACTCCTCCAACCCCAACGCGATGGCCACCATCGACGCGGGCAACACGGTCTACACCAACGTGGCGCTCACCGATGACGGCGATGTGTGGTGGGAGGGCCTGGAGGGCCAGCCCGATCACCTGATCGACTGGAAGGGCAACGACTGGTACGAGCGCGAGTCCGAAACCCTCGCCGCGCACCCGAATTCGCGCTACTGCACCCCGATGTCGCAGTGCCCCACCCTGGCTCCCGAATGGGACGACCCGCAGGGCGTGCCGATCTCGGCCATCCTGTTCGGCGGTCGCCGCAAGACCACCGTCCCGCTGGTGACCGAATCCTTCGACTGGCAGCACGGCGTGTTCATGGGCGCGACGCTGTCCTCGGAGCAGACCGCCGCCGCCGAGGGCAAGGTCGGTACCGTGCGCCGCGACCCGATGGCCATGATCCCGTTCCTGGGCTACCACGTGGGCGACTACCTGGGTCACTGGGTGAACCTGGGCAAGAACGCGGACGCGAACAAGCTGCCGAAGATCTTCTACGTCAACTGGTTCCGTCGTGGCGATGACGGCCGCTTCCTGTGGCCCGGATTCGGTGAGAACTCCCGCGTGCTGGAGTGGATCATCGGCCGCATCGAAGGCACCGCCGAGGCCACCGCCACCCCGATCGGCAATGTGCCGGTCGCGGCCAACCTCGACCTCGAGGGCCTGGACGTGGTCGCCGCCGACGTCGACGAGGCGCTCAAGGTCAACCCGGAGGAGTGGAAGCGCGAGATTCCGCTCATCGAGGAGTGGTTCGAATTCATCGGCGACAAGCTGCCTTCCGGCGTGCGCGACGAGTTCGAAGCTCTCAAGGAGCGCCTGGGCTGATTCGCCCCGCAAGCTGAATACGAAAGGCCGTCCGCACTCCTCGGAGCGCGGGCGGCCTTTTCGGTGGGGTGTGCGGTCTAGCCCGTGTAGCCCGCGGGCATCAGGACGGACTTGAGTTCGCAGTAGGCGTCCAGGCCCTCGGGGCCGTTCTCGCGGCCGATTCCGGAGGTCTTGTAGCCGCCGAAGGGGGCGCTGGCGTCGAAGGCGTACCAGTTGATGGCGTAGGTGCCGGTGCGGATCTGGCTCGCGACCTCCGCGCCGTGCTCGATATCGGTGGTGTAGACCGAACCGGCGAGGCCGTAGTCCGAGTCGTTGGCGATGGCGATGGCCTCCTGTTCGGTGTCGTACGGCAGCACCGACAGCACCGGGCCGAAGATCTCCTCGCGGGCGATGGTCATGGAGTTCGCGACGTCCGCGAAGACGGTCGGTTCCACGTACCAGCCGGGCAGATCGGACGGGCGGCCGCCGCCCTGGATCAGGCGCGCGCCCTCATCCTTGCCCTTGGCGATATAGCCCTCGACGCGTTCGCGCTGCGTCTGCGAGATCAGCGGTCCGAGTTGGGCATTCGGGTCGTCGGGCAGGCCGAGCGGGAACAGGCGCACGGATTCGGTGAGGGCGTCGACGATTTCGTCATAGCGCGAGCGCGGGGCCAGGATGCGGGTCTGGGCGACGCAGGCCTGGCCGCTGTTCATCAATCCGGAGAAGGCGAGTTTGGGCATATCGGCGATATCCATGTCCGGCAGCAGGATTGCCGCGGATTTGCCACCCAGTTCGAGCGAGCAGCGCTTGAGCTGGCTGCCCGCGATCGAGGCGATCTTGCGGCCGACGGCGGTGCTGCCGGTGAAGGTCACCTTGTCCACATCCGGATGTGAGATCAGGTATTCGGAGACCTCGGGTCCGGCGGGCAGTACGGACAGCACGCCCTCGGGCAGCCCGGCCTCGGCGAACAGGTCGGCGAGCAGGTTCGCCGAGAGCGGTGTCAGCGGTGCGGGCTTGAGCACCACCGAACAGCCCGCCAGCAGTGCGGGGGCGAGCTTGTTCACGGCCAGGAAGATCGGCACGTTCCAGGCGATGACCGCGGCGACCACGCCGACCGCCTCGCGCGAGACCCGGGTGGTGCCGAACAGGCCGGTGCGGGATTCGGTCCAGGGGAAGGACTTTCCGAGCCCGGCGTAGAAGTCGAGGGTGCCGCGGGCGGGGATGTAGTTGAGCGTGGTGGCGGTCATGGTCGGCGCGCCCATCTCGGCGGACAGCGCCGCGGCGAACTCGCCCGACTTCTGGTCGAGCAGTGCGACGGCGCGGGCCAGCAGTGCGGCGCGCTCCTCGGGCGGGGTGGTGCGCCAGGGTCCGTGATCGAAGGAGCGGCGGGCGGCGGCGACCGCGGCGTCGACGTCGGCGCGGGTGGGGTCGGGCACGCTGCCGACGGTTTCGAGGGTGGCGGGGGAGACGACCTGAACGGTTTCCGAACCCGCGGGCGCGGTCCAGCTGCCGCCGATGAACAGACTCTGGTAATCCATGAGAACACGTTACAGTTTTGGCCCGAGGGCTGTCTGTAGTGAAGACCGGACAAGTGTCCCGGTCAGTGGGATGAAATCGAAAGCGCGCGAAGTTCATTCTTCCGGGGCGGTTCGCAATTCGATTCGCCCACCGGTGCCCTATGCTCTCCCGTGGCTCCTCAGCATGACCGATCCGGTCTGTTGCTATAAATTAGCTATTGGTACTTCGGTTGCCGCGCCCCCTTTTCGAATTTCCAGCCCTTCGGCCGGCTACTCGTTCGATTACGCGAAAGGTAGGCGAATCGTATGACCCAGGTGCATTCCGACGCTTTCGTTCTCCCCGAGTTGACCGAGATTCCTCCGCTGTCGGCGAGCACTCCGATGCAGCGGGCCGCGAGTCAGTTGCAGAAGGTGTTACCGCCGGGCTGGCAGGTGGAAGTCGTGGAGAGTTCGCAGGGGGCCGCGCGGGTGGGCCAGCCGGTACTGCGATTGGTGATGGGCGATCTCTGAGCTATCGCGTAGCACTCGCCACCATCGAATTCCAACCTGTCGGTTCGCTTTTCGTGAAACGCACTATTGCATTCGGAAGGCGTAGCGAGCATGCTTTATAGCTATCGTGGATAGCTCGCTCATAACGTGAACCGTTATCGCACAGGGGAGTCCGGGTCATGGCGGTGCAAGTGGTCGATCGGTCGCTCATGACAAGCGATCTCACGCCTCATCAGGCGAAAAGCGTTGGCGTGGGCGGTTGGGTGGTGTCATTCCTGCCCGGCCGCACCCTCACCACCGAACAGGCCACGGCCGCACTACAAGCCGCCGAGGCGGTAGCTGCGGTGAACGCGCTCGCCGGACAGGTCGGGCTCACGGCAATGGAGACGGTCGGGCTCGCAACCCAGGAGTCACCCTGGGGCGAACCCGAATGCGGTGGGCTACGGCGCTTTTGGCGGCGTGGTCGACTCGAGCGCTGAATCCGCTTCGGCGGCAGGCGTTCTCGTGGCCGCGCGCTTGGTGGCGACCACGACCAGATTGCTGGTCAGCAGTTCGCGCACGATCGGCACCCGCACCACCCACCACGCCCAGCGCGGGTGGTACCGGGGAAAAACGGCCAAAATCTCGATATCGCCGGGTGCGGTATTCGCCCAGCGCACGCCGTCCCGCGCACTCACGGCGAACAATGACCTGCCGAAACGATTCTTCGGTTCGCGGCCCTGTATGCGGCGATATCTGCGCGCGGCGTACTCACCGCCCAGGTAGTGCCACGGGCCGGTCTCATGCCCGCCGAACGGCCCGAACCACACCGTGTACGAAAACACCATCAGCCCACCGGGTTTGGTGACGCGCAGCATTTCCCGCGCCATCACCCAGGGGCGCGGCACATGTTCGGCCACATTCGAGGACACGCACACCTCGACCGCGTCATCGCGGAACGGCAGCGCCATGCCCGAACCGCGCACCGCGCCCGCCACCCGCAGGCCCGCCGCGTGCATCTCCGAAGGATCCGGTTCGACCGGCAGGTAGCGCGCACCCGCACGGGTGAACTCGTCCGCGAAATAGCCGGGACCGCCGCCCACATCGAGTACGACCGTCCCGCTCAGGGAGCGGCCCGTCAGATCCCGGTAGAAATCGGCCACCATATCGGCCGTATCGGTCGCGATCCCGCCGTAGAACAGGCCCGGATCCGTCTGCTCGAACCGGAAGCTGCCCAGCAGCCGTAGCGAGCGTCGCAGGGTCGCCCGACGCGCGAATCTCGGACGTCTCCCGGCACGGTTCTGCTCGGCTCGAAGCATGGCGAGCAGTCTCGCACAATTACGGCCATCACCCCTTCCCACCCACAACCTCGCACCCCGACACGCCTTCTTCGCAAGGAAAATGGCCGCGATGCGATGACGAATCCGGCCCTTACCCGGCCGGGGAGGTAATACGGCGACCCTCCGGGGCGATTGAGCAGTTGGTGGTCGGCTGACCACTGTTGGCTCGGGGAGGCGGGCCGGGCTATAGGGTGGAGCCCATTGTTCGCCGTCCCCATCGATGACCCTGGAGATCGTCCGTGCGTGAAGTGCTGCTGCTGTGCTGGCGCGACACCGGGCATCCGCAGGGCGGTGGAAGTGAGCGCTACCTGGAACAGGTGGGCGCTCAGCTCGCCGCCCGCGGTGTGAAGGTCACGTTGCGGACCGCCCGGTACCCGGGGGCCGCGCGCCGCGAACACCTCGATGGGATCGAGATCAGTCGCGGTGGCGGGCGGTACACGGTGTATCCGCGGGCGCTGGCCGCCATCGCGCTCGGCCGGTTCGGCATAGGGCCGCTGGCTGGGCTGCGGCCCGACGCGGTGATCGACACCCAGAACGGGATCCCCTTCTTCGCGCGGACGGCCGCGGCGGCCCCGACGGTGGTGCTGGTGCATCACGGGCATCGCGAACAGTGGCCGGTGGCGGGACGACTGATCGGGCGCATCGGCTGGTGGATCGAATCCCAGCTGTCACCGCGCGTGCATCGCGGCAATCAGTACCTGACTGTGTCACTGCCCTCGGCCGAGGAATTGACCGCGCTCGGCGTCGAGGCGGCGCGAATCGCGGTGGTGCGCAATGGCGCCGAACCCATTCCGGAGCAGGCGCCGACCGGTGATCACAGCACCCGCACCGCGCATCCGAGCATCGTGGTGCTGTCGCGGCTGGTGCCGCACAAGCAGATCGAGGACGCCATGGCGGTCGTCGCGGGCCTGCGCGGGCGCGTTCCCGGCCTGCACCTGGACGTCATCGGCGGCGGCTGGTGGGATGCCAACCTGCGCGCGCACGCCGATGAACTCGGCATCGCCGACGCCGTCACCTTCCACGGCCACGTGGACGAGGACCGCAAACACGATCTGCTCGCCCGCGCCTGGGTGCATGTGCTGCCCTCCCGCAAGGAGGGCTGGGGTCTGGCGGTCATCGAAGCCGCCCAGCACGGCGTCCCGACCGTCGGCTACCGCAGCTCCCGCGGCCTCACCGACTCCATCGTCGACGGTGTGACGGGCGTCCTCGTCGACGACGTCACCCAATTGACCGAAGCCGTGGGCGATCTCCTCGCCGACCCCGAATCCCGTACCGTCCTGGGCGAAAAGGCTCGCGCCCGAGCTCGCGAATTCTCCTGGGAGCAAACCGGAAACGGCGTCTTCGACGTTCTGTCTGCCGTCGCCCGCGGTGAACGCGTCTCCGGACTCGTTGCGGGAGCGACGGTTTCCTGAGTCCCCGCACTACGTCGGTATCGGTGGCACGGTTACGCGGCTGAGCGCGTCGCGGATCGACGCCGGGTCCGCGACCGCGATAGGAAGCGAACGAGCGCGGAAACGATTCCGCCGCAGAGCAATACGCCCCACACCAGGTGAGCGGCACCGGATACCCGCCGCGCCGCGGCCGAGGCATCATGCGGGGTGATCTCGCCCGGCACCCGATACAGCTGTAGGTCGCGATCGCTGTACACCGAATTGAGCTGGCCCAGAGTTATTTTCGATTCGCCGACCGGTCCCGGCGTACCACCCTCCACCAGCACCCATCCCACACCGAGCCGCGCCAGTTCCGCCGCCGAGCCACCCCGCAACAGCAACCGCTCGACCTGCCCGGCCCGCATCCCCTCACCGGATACGGTCGCTCCCTGCACCGGAAGCTCCCCGGTCTGCAATACATCCCGAGGCAGCATTCGAGGCGCGGGATCCAGCACCGGCGCACCTCCGGACCACCGGAACTTCCGGAACATCCCCCCGGGCAGCACCGCCACATCCCCCGGCCCCTCGACCTTCGAGGCAACCCGCTCCCACCCAGCCGGATACGTCACCGGCCGCAACGCCCCACCCACGCCCCAAGCCATATCCGGCAGTGAAATCAGCACCAGCACAACGAATACCGCTGCCACCGCCCCAACCGGACCGTGTCCCCGGCGCACCTCGCCGCGCCGCGCGATCCACTCCGCCACCGCTCGGCAGCCGGCAGCCGCACACACTACGAACGCGGGCATGGCCAGTGCCGCGAATTTCTGTGTATCCCTCA
Source organism: Nocardia sp. NPDC056000 (assembly GCF_042269265.1). NCBI lineage: Bacteria > Bacillati > Actinomycetota > Actinomycetes > Mycobacteriales > Nocardiaceae > Nocardia > Nocardia sp. NPDC056000. The sequence goes on from NZ_JBHJXS010000017.1 coordinate 203,999, forward strand.
GCAATCCGGCCCCCGGCACATGCGCCACCAGGAACTCTCCGATCGAGAGGCCCCACCCGGTAGCTCCGAGTGCCGGAATCACGATCGCCGCCAGCGCCAGTCCCGCCAGTACCTGCCGGGTACCCGGGGCCGTGGCACCGGGGCGGAGGGTGGAACGAATTCCGGTGGCGACCAAGGCCAGCAGTATCGCGGTGCCGATCAGGGCGAAAAATGTTGTGCGAGAGCCGGGGACGGCGGTGCTGTTCCAGATGCCGCCCAATCCGGCGAGGCTGCCCAGGGTTCCGAGCAGTGGTTCGGCTCGCGCGGCGAAGGCGGCTACGCCCGCCGGATCCGAGGGCTCCGCGCCCGAGCCCACGAGTACGGTGGCGGCCAGCCAGGGGGCCGAGGATGCGATCCAGAGAGCCACTGTCGCAAGCAGATTCCGGCGGCCGACCAGTAGGAAGGCCATGATTCCCGCCAGCAGGGAACCGGTGGGCGTCAGGCCCGCCACCGCCAGCCAGCCGCCGAGCGCCGCCCATACCGGCCAGGTTCGAGCGAAAGGTGCCGGGATGGTGCGTAAACGGGTGGCATGCAGGGCTATCCAGGGGAGGGCGGCGTAGCCGGTGAGCAGGCTCCAATGGCCTTGCAGGAGGCGTTCGGCTACGTAGGGGTTCCAGATGGCGAGGGTGGCGGCCACCAGTTGGGGGCCGGTGGAGACGTGCAGGAGATAGCGGGTGAGGGTGGCCGCGCCCCAGCCCGCCAGCCAGAGTGCGGTCAGCAGAATCGCTTTCACGATCAGGCCGCCGTCGATCAGGGGCGAAAGAGTGGCGATGAGGGCGTCCTGCGGGACGGCGCGGGGTGCGGCGTCGCCGAGGCCGAGGGCGGAATCGGTCAGATAGGAGCGGGGAGTGCTGACCGCGTCGCGGAGCAGGAGATAACCCGGGCCCAACAGGGGACCGAGGACGAGCAGGGACAGCGCCAGGCTGTACCCCGCGGGCACGAACCTGCTCCAGCTACCGCGAACCCGACTGTTCACACCGGCACCCTATGCGCCGCTCGGGCCGAAATCGGGGACGCCGAAATCGCTTTCGCCGGGGACGCCCGGGCCGCTGTCGCCAGGTGCGGTCGAATCGCGTTTGCCGGGGGTGGCCGGGTCGCTTTCGCCGGGAGCGGCGGAATCGCGTGCGGCAGGGACGCGGGAGGTTGTTTCACGAGCTGTGCGCAGCGCCAGCACGGTGATCACGAGTGTGGTGAGGGCGGAGGTCGTGGTGGCGATGGTGATCAGGGTGGATACCGAATGCGCCCACCCGAGCATCGCGCCGACGCCGATGGCGAGACCGAGCCAGGTGATCGCGGCCGGTGCCGTGCGATCGGCGGCGATCGCGGAGAGCAGTGCGCCCTGCAGCACCGCGAGCAGTGCGCCGTTGAGCGCGAACACCCACAGCAGTCCCTGCACCGGCGCGTAATCCTGTCCCGCCAGCAGCGGCGCGAGCGGCGCGGCGACGGCTGCGGCGGCCACCGCGAGCGCCCCGATCCCGGTCAGTACGGCCAGCGCCGACCGCACCGCGCGCGCGGAATGCTGCGGCTGCGCCATGCGCGGATACAGCACCACCCCCACCGCCTGCGGCAGCCAGAACGCGATCTTCGCCGCGATGGCCCCGAGCGCGTACCGCCCGGCATCGTTCTCGTCCAGCACGATTCGCGACACGATCAAATCCGCCGACGACAGCGCCATCAGCGCCGCCTGCACCTGCACCGCTCGGAACACCGGCAGCACCCCGGCCCCGCCCGTGTACTCGCGCGGTGGTGCGGTGCGCTCGTCGGCGCGATCGATGCCGTCGACCGTGCGACGGGCACCGAGTGCCGCGAGGGCGATGCCGATGGCGGCTGCCCAGAGTGCGGCGGTGGTGCCGCCGCCGCTGCCGAGCACCACGACGGCGGGGGTGACGCGCAGGATTCCGGCGCCGCCGAGGACGATCGCGAGTTCGCGGAAGCGGCTGCGGCCCTGCAGGATTCCCTGCTCCCCGGAGAGCAGTACCAGAACGGGTGCGGCGCACAGTGCGGCGGCCGCGGCCACCAGGCTCACCGACAGCACCGCGCTGACCACGGGTACGAGCGGAATCGCCACGGCGGCCACCAGCGCGGCGCAGCGCAGGGACAGGCCGCGGGCGGCGGGGATTCCCGCGCCGCGCACGACTTCTCGGGCGACCACATTCTGTAATGCCAGCGCGGGCACCGCGCACAGCAGCTGTACCGCGAGCAGGCTGGCGAACGGACTGTAGCCCGCGACGCCCAGCCATCGACTGGCCAGCAGTTGCAGCAGATATCCCGCCACATTGGCGGTCATCGCGCCCGCCGTCACCAACGTCAGATCCGCCACCACGGGTAGACGACGTACAACGGACACGACCGCAATGCTCCCACCCGCCCGCACGACCATCGCGCCGCACCCCCGGAGTTGTCCGGGCCGGGCAATGCGCGGGTGAAACGAAAGCGGCCCCGCACCTTCGAAAGGTGCGGGGCCGCTTCGGGACCGGGCTTGGTCAGGGCCGTTTGTCCATGTCGATCTGCTGGGTCTTGCTGATGTCGATCTGCTGCGTCGGCGCGTCCGCGAACGGGTCGGGGCGCGGGCCGCCCGCGGGAGCGGGAGCCGGGGTGACGCGGCGGACCGGGGTGCCGCCATTGCCGTTGCCGCCGCCGAGCACGCCGAACACGATGCCGGCGATCAGCGCGATGGCGCCGATGATGCCGAAGGCGATCGGGACGGTGCGGCCGAAGAGCGACAGCTTGTCGATGTTCTCCTTGGCGACCGAGATCTGCGATTCGACGGTGTTCTCATCGAAGATCAGGCTCGCGTTGAGGACGGTGACCTCGGGCTTGTCGGCGCTGCGCGCGTAGAACTGCTGTACGTGCTCGCCGCCCTTGATGACCGTTCCGGTCTTGGGCTCGACCCACACGTCGCGGGTGTTGGTGTACCAGCGGGTCATGGTGACCGGCGTTTCGCCGCCCTCGACGCCCCACTTCTCGGCCGGCAGCGCCAGCTTGTTGGTGGGGGAGTTGACCACGGTGGAGAGATCGGTGACGGGGACGGTCTGCTGGAAGTGGTAGACCTTCATGTCGTTGATCTCGGTCTCTTCGACGAAGTTGATGTCGAAGGTCTTGCGCACGTTCAGGTCGAAGTAGGGGTAGGCCTTCTTCTCGGTGCCGATGGGGAAGCGGTACTGCAGACCGGTGTGCTGCACCGGATCCATGACCGCGTCGCCCTTCTTGTCGACGGTCGCGCCGACCGCGCCATTGGGGCCGCCGTCGACGGAATCGACGGGCATGCCGTCCTTGCGGTCGATGGTGACCCGGTCGAGGGTGGCGGTGAGCAGGCCGGTATCGCCCTGCTTATCGGTGCGCCGCAGGGTCTGACCGGCCTGGATGGTCATCTCCGAGGCGTTCGCCGGATCTTCGACGGTGAGGAACCGCTGTGAGAACAGCGGTACGTTGGTGTCCACCTTCGCCGAACCGGTCGGCGAGGTGAGCGACTTGGAGTCCAGCACTTCGCTGGGAGCCCCTTGGACATTGGTCGCGACGGTCGTGATCTCCAGGTCAAGCGGGGTTTTCGCGAGACGGCTCACCGTGTAGGTGGGGATCATGATCGCGGCGACGAGCAGCAAAGCACCCAGCCCCACGAGCAGGCAGGCCACGGTCCTTCGGGTACCGGCACTCAGTGCCATGCAGGTTCTCCTCGTCGTCGAACAGGTCGTTCCGATCAGTGCCGTGGTCGCCGCACAGCACTCGTGAGCCCCGACACTAACAGTCGATCGGCTCACATCGTCCTGCCGAGGCAGGAAAACATCACGAAACGCCCGTAAGTCAAACACAGGGTGCTCACACGCGTGAGTAACAAGGCAAACTGATCCTCGATGACCGCCACGCTGCACCCGCCCTCCGAACCGACCGAACCGGTCCGTCCGGACACGCCGGACGCGGAACTCGATCGCCGGTCGATTCGCCGTCCCGGAGTCTTCGTCCCGGCCCTGGAGGGCATGCGGGCCATGGCCGCGCTGGGTGTCGTCGTCACACACGTCGCCTTCCAGACCGGGGCCACCACGTACCCGATCATCGGCCGCGTGCTGGAACGCTTCGATATGGCCGTCGCCATCTTCTTCGCGCTCTCCGGCTTCCTGCTCTGGCGTCCGCACGCCGCCGCCGCGCGCGGACTGGGAGCCGCGCCCTCGACGGGCCGCTATCTGCTGCATCGCGCGGCCCGCATCCTGCCCGCCTACTGGGTGGTGGTGTGCGCGGTATTGATCCTGCTCCCGGGCGCGGCGCATACCGCCGGACTCCGCGTATGGGTCTCGAATCTCGCCCTGACACAGGTCTTCGTGCCGTACACGCTCACCGACGGACTCACCCAGATGTGGAGTCTGTCCGTGGAAGTGGCCTTCTATCTTGTCCTTCCGCTGCTCGCGCCGGCGCTGATGTGGTTGCGCGGGCCGCGCGCGAATTGGCGGGTGCCCGTCCTACTGGCGATCGCGGTGCTGTTCCTGAGCTGGAATCTGCTGCCCGTCCCGACGCCCGAGGCGATTCACTCCGACAACTGGCTGCCCGCCTATCTGCCATGGTTCGCCATGGGGATGCTGCTGGCCGAACTCTCCGATCGGGACGTACCGCGATGGCGGCGCATCGCGGGCGACCGGCGGCTCATGTGGCCGCTGGCGCTGGCCGCGATGCTGCTGTCGGCGACACCGTTCGCCGGTCCGGCCGGGCTCACGCACGCGCAGCCGTGGCAGTACGTATTGAAGATATTCTTCGGCGCGATCATCGGATTCAGCCTGCTCGCACCCCTGGTGCTGCGCCCGGAGGTGCGGTACCGGTGGCTGGAGAGCCGCACCGCCGCCACCCTCGGCCGCTGGTCGTACGGCATCTTCATCTGGCATCTGGCGGTGCTGTCGATCATTTTCCCGGTGTTCGGCATCGTCCCGTTCCGGGGACATTTCGTGCAGGTCTACCTGCTGACCGTCGCCTTCACCCTGCCGCTGGCCGCCGCGAGTTTCGCACTGGTCGAGGAGCCGGTGCGGAAGTGGACGCGCCGCCGTTTCGGCTGATCGGAGGGCGTGGCCGTCAGTCGCGCCGGGGCGGCAACGCCGAAAGGCCAAGGGCCACAATCGCCACCAGCGCGGGCAGTTGCACCCACAGTGAGCCGCCCATATAACCCTCGGGCGAACGCCAGGGCCCGGTGGAGAGCGCGGCCGCCGAGATCGCGGTTCCCGTACCGGCGATGGCGATCAGCCACATGGACCAGTGCGGCGGCCGCAGGCGTGCGGCGATCAGTCCGATCGCGGTGAGTACCAGCCCGGTCGGACCGGCGATCAAGCCCGCCGCGGCGGCCAGTCCGGCCGCGCCCAGGGTGCGGCTGCGCCAGGTGCGCGGTGCGGGTCCGTCATCGCGGACCGGTGCGCGTGCGCTCCGGAAGGCGAGCACCGCGAGCGGAAGCAACAGCAGCAGACCGCCGAAGATGGCGTACCGATACCAGCGATCGGCCGGGAATTCGATGGTGATCGGGCCCTTCGTGCCGGGTGGCAGCAGCCAGGCCTGCTGCCAGCCGTCGATCACGACGGGTTTCAATTCGTGGCCGTCGGAGGTCACGGCCCGCCAGCCCACATTGGTGCTCAGCGGGAGCACCAGCACCCGGGTGCCGGAGGGTGCGCGCGCATCGGCGGAGTTCGGGTTCAGCGCCGGGAGCTCGGTGCGGTCCAGGCGCAGTTCGTCGACGCTGAAGAGTCCGGTCGGCGCGACGGTGACATCGATGCTGCCGGGCAGGAAGTCGAATGTCGTTGCGCCGCTGTCTGATCCTTCGATTGCCTGACCAGCGGATGCGCTGTCAGCAGGGTTACCGGATCCCGGGGTCTCATCGCTGCCGCAGACCTTCGCGGGCAGCGGTGCGCCGGAACGCAATTCGGCCGCGGTGCCGGTGACGGTCGTATGCAGGGTGCGCCCCGCCGCGGCGAGGGTGGGGCCGTCGGCGCAATCGATGGTGATGAGGCGATCGGGCGCGGCGGGGGCCGGATAGTCGGGTCCGAGGACCGACACCTCGGCCAGGCCGGGCGGTTGCTCCTGGGCGAAACCCAGTGCGGTGCGGTCGAGTACGGCATCCCAGGTCTGAATGCTCAACTCGATGTGATCGGTGACGTAGGGGTGCACTTCGATGCGGGTGGGGACACCGGCGGCCGGGTCCACCTCGCGGACCTGCGGGCCGTCACCGAGATTCACCGAGACCGAGGTGGGGTGCGCGGGCAGATCGCCTCGGGACGGCGTCAGTTCCAGTCCGGTGACCAGCGTCGGTTCCGGAAGATCAAGCGTGAGCGTGGGTTTCGCGCCGGTGGGATTGTGGACCGTGGTCTCCGGTGCGGTCCAGCTGGTGCGCGGATCGCCGTCGGTGGCGGCGAGCGCGGAGCCGCGCGGATCGGCCACATCGGCCTGCCCCCGGGCGACGGGCCGGTCGCGGTCGGCGAGCAGATTCTCCAGGGCGGGTCCGGGGCGGGCGCGCACCAGCAGCTGCGGTGCCACGGTGACCGGCTCCGGGACCTGCAGGGTGCGTTCGAAGAGCCCGGGTTCCTCGGCGGTGAGCGCCATGGATTTACTGCAGCGCACCCGATCGGGGGATTCGAAACACGCACCGCGGCCGGGGAATTCCTGGCCGAGCCGCCAGCCCCGCACCTGTGCGCCCGCCGGGGTGGGCGGCAGTACCGCGCGATGCCGGATATCGACGGTCACCGGGTTCTCGCGGTCGGCGTAGTCGTCCAGGCTCAGTTCGCTGACCCCGAATTGCCCACCGAGACTGCCGTTTTCGGTGCTGATGGCGGTGATCTTGATCCAGTCGGTCCTACCCGGCGGCAGCGCGATCGACACCGGCTTGCCCGGCTCGGTGATGCGCGCGGACACCGTGCCCTTGGAGGTCTTGGCCTCCACCCATTTCACCGGACTGCCGATGACCGCGCCGCTGGTGGTCAGATGCAGCACCGCCGAGGTGACGGGCTTGTCGAGATCCAGTCGAATCCATTGCCCCAGCGCGTATTCCACACCGTTGCTGATCCACGCCGTGGATGGATCGCCGTCCACCAGCGCGGCGGTGGAACTGCCGGGCGCGGCCCCGCCCAGCTGGGTGGCGTCGGCGGCCGAGCTGGAGACGGTGATCCGCGCGCCGGACCATTCGCCCTCGACCAATTGCGCACCGGGCACGGGATAGTCCGGCACCAGATTGTGCGTCCGCCGTGCGTCATCCTTACCGCGCAGCGCCGAACCGTGGTTGTCGACCCGCCCGAAGTCGGATTCGCGATCCATGGGGGTGTCGGTGATCGTGACGCCGTCCACCGGCAGTCCCGCCTGCGCGGCGTCCGCCGCGAGCAAGGCCGGGCCGGTGGGCGTCGCGGGATCGCGGCGCAGGCGTTCCAGCGCTTCCGGACCGCCCTGGACGACGGGCACGCCGTCCAGCGGCAGTGTGTAAGCGCCCGGGAACGAACCGGGCGCACCGGTGCCGCTGCGCAGATCGGCTGCCGTGCGCGCGGTTTCACGCGATCCGAGGTCGGTGCCGGGGTTTTCGGCACGGTCGTTCGGTGCGGTGGTGGCATCGGGCTGTCGTACCCGGTAGATCTCGATCGCCGGATACGAGGGCCGCAGATCCGCGTCCGCGACCAGTCCCGCCAGTTTCCCGGATTCGATGGGGTCGCCGAATTGCGCGACCTTGCTCAGTCCGGGTGAGCCCTCGATGGCCTGGTGCGCGAGCATCGGCCGGGTCGAGCGGGAGGTCTCCGGGTCGAGGTCGTTGCGCAGCACCAGGATTCCGATGCCCTGGTCCAGCAGCGTCGCCGCCATTCCGGCCGAGGGCCGCCCGTCGGCGATGAGCCGCTGCACCGAATCCATGGCGCGGATCGCGCCGGGCGGATTCAACGGCACCGAATCACGTACCGCCCAGGGCGTACTCGCCAAAGCCTGAATGGGTTCATCGCGGGTCAGTCCCCAGGTCTGACTGCCGAACGGCGCGCCGGGCACGATCAGCGCGCGGGTGTCGGAAGCGTTGTGCGCCAGCCAATCCGCCGTCTGATGCCAGTAGTCGGGCACCCTGTCGTAGTCGCCGCGCGGTGCGAGTTTGCCCGTCCACGCCAGTGAGGTGGACAGCGTCAGCGCCGTCAGGATCAGCGCGCCGACTGCCACCATCTTGTCGCGTTCGGGATGTGCGAAGGCCCTGCGCCACACCGGCATCGGCACCGATGCGGGCAGCGGTACCCGGCTCAGCAGGTGGGCGAGCCCGAGCACCAGCGGCAATCGGATGAGCGGTTCCAGCTTGTGCACATTCCGCAGCGGTGCGCCCCCGGAGTCCAGGAAGGTGCGCACCTGCTCCGCGAACGGCCCGCCCAATTCGCCCGCGTATCCGGCGCAGATCCCGACCAGTCCGACGCACAGGATCAGCACCAGCCGCCCGCGCCCGGGCATGGACCGCATGGCCAATCCGGCGATGCCCGCCGCCGCCAGCATGCCGGTGGCCAGTACGGCTGCGGGCTGCGTGACCAGCACGGCCCCCGCGATGCGCTCCGGCGAGACGAACGGCGTCCAACTATCGGTGCCGCGCAACACTTCCCCGAGCGAGGCCCACTGCGTGGTCACCCCCGACGATTCGATGAAATCCAGGAACGGCGGACTCACCTTGCCCAGCAACAGCAGCGGCACCGCCCACCAGAACGTCGCCAGCACCAGCATTGGAATCCACGCCCGGGTGAACCGCCACCAGGCGCGATTCGGCCGATACGACATCCACCAGAGCGCCGCGGGCAGGAACGCCGCCGCCGTCGCGACCGCGTTCACCGATCCCATGAGCGCCAACGCCAAAGCGCTTCCCGCCGGTGTGGCGGCCCCGCGCCACCTGCTCGGATTATCGAGAGCGGTCTCGGTATTCGTGCCCGGGGTGCTGTCGTCTCCCTCGGAATTTTCGGCGGTACGCCGCAGCGCCACACCCAGCGCGGCGGGGGCGAGTAATACCCAGGGCGCGAGCATCATCGGCAGCGTCTCGGAGGAGATCGAGCCGAGCGTCGTCAGCACGCGGGGGGAGAGGGCGAAGGCGACGGCCGCGATGATTCGTGAACCGCGACTGCCGATGCCGAGGGTTTCGCAGAGCCGGATGATGCCCCAGAATCCGGCGAGCAGCAGTAGCGCCCACCAGATGCGCTGTACGGCCCAGGCGGGCAGGCCGAGGATGTGCCCGAGTGAAAAGAACGCGCCGTGCGGGAAGAAGTAGCCGTACGCCTGGTTCTGCACCTGCCCCATCGGGGCCTGGCTGCTCCACAGGTGGCTGGCGCGCGCGAGGAAGCCCAGTGGGTTCTGCGCGAGATCGTATTTGGTGTCCGCGACGGTGCGGCCGGGCGCCTGCGCGAAGGTCAGCAGGAAGGCGGCGAGGACGCTGCCGAGCAGCCAGCGGCGGCCCAGCGGTGTGGTGTTCGGCGACCGGTCTCCGATTGGACCGGTCGCGGCGGGATCGGAGGTCAGCCGGTCAGCGTGCGCCGTACTCAACGTGGTTGAGCAGCGACGAGGAGGCGTCGCCGCTCCGGTCGATTTCCGGGCGCTTGTCCTGTGAGGCCGCCATCGTGATGCCCAGCACCACCGCCAGCCCGATCAGGGCCCCACCGGCAGCGCTCGCTACACCAGGAACGGCAAACTTCATCGCGGACTCCCATACATCGACGCATGCGTAACTCGAGCCAACCTAGCAGGTTGAGCGCTGGGAAGCGGATAGGTCCGTACCGCCCAGCCCGCTCGGCGTCCGCATCCGGGCATTCTGCACAGTTGAACAGCCCGTTGACCGGGCGGATGCACCGCCGCGCTATTCGGGGACCGGGCAGTGCAGGCTGCCGAGGAAGGTGCGGAGTTTGGCGGTGGTTTCCAGCAGTTCGGTGTGCGGGTCCGAGGCCGCGACGATGCCGCCGCCGCCGAAGGCGCGCAGTGAGCGGCCGTCGGCGGAGAGTTCGGCGCAGCGGATGGCGACCACCCATTCGCCGTCGCCGCTGGAATCGCACCAGCCGACCGCGCCGCTGTAGAAGCCGCGGTCGCCTTCGAGATCGCAGATGGCGTCGAGGGCCAGCGGTGTGGGAGTGCCGCAGATGGCGGGGGTCGGGTGCAGCAGTACCGCCAGGTCGAGGGCGGTGACCGACGGATCGTCGAGTTCGGCGGTGATGGGGGTGGCCAGATGCCAAACCTCGGGCGTATTCAGCAGTTCCGGGCCGTCGGGGATGTTCAGCGTGCCGCAGACGGGTGCGAGTTGGTCGCGAATCCATTCCACGACGTACGCGTGCTCTTCGAGATTCTTGCTGCTGGACAACAGTTCTCGCGCCTGTGCCGCATCGGCGTCCGGATCGGCCAGCCGGGGCAGCGTGCCCGCGAGCGGCCGCAGGGTGACGGTGCGTCCCTGTCGCGCCACCAGTACCTCGGGTGTCGCGCCGAGCAGTGTCTCGCCGGGCCGTCCGGCCGGGGTGAGGTCGACGGCGTACACATTGGCGCGCGGATGCCGGGTGACCAGGTGCGCGGCCACCACCTCCGGTTCCAGTGGTGCGTCGGCTTCGGCGAGCAGTGAGCGCGCCGCCACCACCTTGCGCAGCGGCTGTTCCGGATCGGAGAGCTGTTCGACCAGTTTGGTCACGCGCGCCACATGTTCTGCGGCGCTGGGCATTTCGGATACCACGCGCACGGCGGGCAATTCCGGCAGCGCGGCGGGCCGCCACGGCCCGGCGGTGTGCAGCGCTTCTTCGGGTGCGCACAGTGCGGCCGGTCGGCGCGGATCGAACGCCAGCGCACCGGTGATCAGCTCGGCGTCTCCGGCGCGCAGCGCGGCCGCCGCGTCGGCCGCCGCATCGAAGCTGATGCGGGCGCCTCTGGTGCGTACCACGCCATTGGGTGACGCCAGCAGAAATCCGTCCATGGTCTTCCGACCATAGTCCGCTCGCGCGCGGCTGAATCCCCGGAGCGACGGAAGTCTCTGTCGCGCCGATCACACCGCTCCGGCGCAGGTCCCCAGTGTCATTGCGGCCCTGAAAGACTCATCTCGCAGGCCCGCGCGGCGGGTGCGGCGGGGAGTGTCACGCGTGCCGATCGCTCAGGATTTCGGAGCGGGTTCGCGGCCGGGCGGGACCATGAGCACCGGCCGGTGACAGTGTTTGAGCACCGCGTCCGCGACGCTGGAATGCATGAGCGCCCGAATGCCGGTCGCCCCGCGGGTGCCCGCGACGATGATGTCCACATCCAGATCGTCGGCCACCTCGACGATGGCGTTCCAGATGGTGGTGGTGCATTCGACGGTGCTCGCCTCGGCATTGAGCCCGGCGAGTTTGGCCAGCCGCACGCCCTCGGAGTTGATGGTCCTGGCGTCGACGTACGCGACGTCCTCGATCTCGTCGTCGGGCATCCATTCCGGTTGCATCACTCCGGAGAGTCCGGACAGTCGCGCGGCCTGGCGGGCCATCGGCTCCCAGGCGGTGAGGACCACTGCTCTGTTCGCGGACAGGAACCGCCCGGCGTATTCGACGGCGCGGCGCGCATTCTCGGACCCGTCGTACGCGATGAGCATCAAATCGCACGGCATGACGAACCTCCTGATGGGAACGCATGTCTCCGTATCGAGGTTACCCCGGAAAGGTTGCCGGAAGCCGACTTGACGACTTCCGTCTGTCGCGGGTTGTCCACAGTTTGCGAACGATTCACCCAAATCAGTGGTGGGATACGCGACTCCGGTTTTCACTGACAGGAGTCGGTTTTCTCACCGACGTGTCGGCACCTGCCATACCGCCGACTCGACATCGCCGTCGTTGGAGCTGAGCCCGGACGAGGGGTGGATTGTGCGGTTGGACGAGCTGACTACCCCGCAGGAATGGGCGAGCGTGTATCGCTCCCTGTTCGGTTTGCCGCATGTGCATGTCACCACCCCCGGCTTCGTGGTGCTACCCCTGGTGGACACCATCGCGGCCTTGAACACCCCGGAACCGTTGGGCGCCTTGATACTCGGCGAATTGACGGTGCGCGGCGTGCCCGGCCCGGTGCTGGTGCGCGATCGGCCGCCGCGCCGCACCTTCCTGGCGGTGTTCGACGGGTATCCTTCAGACGAATGGCTCGAACGCTTGGAGCGCAACAGCGTGGACATCGGCCCGCATCGCAGTAATGTCATCCTGCCCACCGGATTCGGCAGGCACACCCATGAGGGCAGGTGGTGGGCGCGCGCACCCCAGCGCGATGAATCGCTACCCCTGTTATCGGAGCTACTCGACGCCACCATCGCGGTGCTGTGATCCGGTGTCCTCGATCGAAGCGGCCGTATTCGGCCATCATGAGGCAGATCCCCGCGCACTGCTCTACTACGAATGGTGCCAGCGTCTCGAATCCGGTTACGCGGTAGCCGATTTCGCCGAAGATGTGAACGAGTTGTCGCGGGCGGACCGGCCGATGGACGCGGCCTGCTGGCGACTGCTCGATCGCATCGAATCGGCGGCGCGGTCGCCGGACTGGCGGTACTTCGAATGGAGCGCCACCGGCGGTGATCCGAACAACCTTGGTGCGGCCCGTGATTCGCCCGGATATCGCACGCCGGTGGATTACTCCCGGACCGAGCTGTTCGACCGCATCCATGGCGGCTGGCTGGGCAGATGCGCGGGGTGTGCGCTGTCCGGTCCGCGGGTCTCGGCCGTAATCGGTTGCGCGCGTGACGAAAACCTCGACTACACGATTCTCGGCCTGCATCTGCTCGAACAGTACGGCGCCGAATTCATCGCCGACGACGTCTCGGCGCTGTGGCTGGAACGATTGCCGTTCCTGCGCACCACCACCGCCGAGCGGGTGGCCTACCGCAATCTCATCGACGGTTTCCTGCCCCCGGATACGGCCAGCTACCGAAATCCCTACCGGGAGTGGCGGGGTGCGCTGGTGCGTGCGGACATCTACGGCTACACCAATCCCGGTGATCCGGTCCGCGCCGCGGAACTGGCCGCCCGGGATGCCTCGGTCTCGCACACCGGCAATGGATTATGGGCGGCGAGATGGGCCGCGGCGCTGATAGCGGCGGCATTCACGGCCGCGCGTCCGGGCGAGGCGCTGGATCGGGCGCAGCGTGTCATCCCGGCGAATTCCCGTTTGGCGGTGGCGCTCTCGGAGGTCATCGACGATCATGCGAACTACCTGGATTTCGACCGGGCGCGCCTCGCGATCCATGAACGCCACGCGCATTACAACCGCCTGCATTCGATCGGCAACGCCTGTCTCATCGCCGCCGGATTGCTCTGGGGCGACGGCGATTTCACCGAAACCGTGCGCCTGACCGCGGGTGCGGGCTGGGATTCGCGATCGAACTGCGCGACGGCGGGTTCGGTGGCGGGCATCTGCACCGGCGCGTCCCGCATCCCCGCCCACTGGACCGATTCCCTGGGCGACACCCTGCACAGCGCCGTCACCGGCTACCCCACCCTGCGCATCTCCGATCTCGCGACCAGAACCCACCGGCTACTGCCCTGAAAGACGAGAGCGGGGCCCGGTTCCCTCGGAACCGGGCCCCGCCCTTGGTATTTCGCTTCCGCGCGAGCGGAGTATTCCTAGCGCTCCACGATGGCGACGACGCCCTGGCCGCCCGCGGCACAGATGGAGACGAGCGCGCGCCCGCCACCGTTCTCGGCCAGCATCTTCGCGGTGGAGGCGATGATGCGACCACCGGTGGCGGCGAACGGGTGGCCCGCGGCGAGCGAGGAGCCGTTCACGTTCAGCTTGCTGCGGTCGATGGAACCAAGCGCGCCGTCCAGGCCCAGGCGCTCCTTGCAGTACTGATCCGATTCCCAGCCCTGCAGGGTGGCGAGCACCACGGAGGCGAACGCCTCGTGGATCTCGTAGTAGTCGAAGTCCTGCAGCGTCAGGCCGTTTCGGGCGAGCAGGCGCGGCACCGCGTAGGTGGGGGCCATGAGCAGGCCGTCCGGGCCGTGGATGTAATCGACGGCGGCGACCTCGGAGTCGACCAGGTAGGCCAGCGGCGACAGGTTGCGCGCGGCGGCCCACTCGTCGGTGGACAGCAGCACGGTGGACGCGCCGTCGGTGAGCGGGGTGGAGTTGCCCGCGGTCATGGTGGCGTCGCCCAGCTTCACGCCGAAGACCGGCTTGAGGGTGGACAGCTTCTCGATGGTCGAGCCGGGACGCAGGTTGTCGTCGCGGGTCAGCCCGAGGAACGGGGTGATCAGGTCGTCGAAGAAACCGCGGTCGTAGGCGGCCGCCATGTTCTTGTGCGACAGGTAGGCCAGCTCGTCCTGGGCCTCGCGGGCGACGCCGAATTCCTTGGCGGTGATGGCGGCGTGCTCACCCATCGAGAGTCCGGTGCGCGGTTCGGCATTGCGCGGGATCTCGATGCCGACCATGGACGGGCGCAGGCGGCCGACCAGCTTGGCGTAGTCCTTGTTGTTCTTGGCGCGGTTGGCGTCGAGCATCCACTCGCGCATCGACTCGCTGACGCCGATGGGCGCGTCGGACGTGGTGTCCGTACCGCCGCCGACGCCGGCTTCGAAGCGGCCCAGCGCGATTCCGTCGGCCACGGTCTGGATGGCCTGCAGGCCGGTGCCGCAGGCGAGCTGCAGATCGTGGGCCGGGGTGTACGGGGACAGGGTGGAGCCGAGCACGCTCTCGCGGATCATGCCGTGCTCGCCGACGCGCTTGAGCACCGCGCCGCCGACGACCATGCCGAGGCGCTCGCCCTGCAGCCCGAAGCGGCTGACCAGACCGTTCAGCGCGGCGGTGAACATGTCCTGGTTGGAGGCGTGCGCGTACTTGCCGTCGGAACGGGCGAACGGAATCCGGTTGCCGCCGAGGATCGCGACAGGCTTGGCCTGCTTGGCGGTCTTGGCCGCGGGCTTCGCCGAACGGGCTTTGGTGGTCACTCGAGTCTCCAGTGTCTCGTCGGGTGGATTTCCGTACTCGCACGGTCCCGCGGGACCGGCATTGGTCGGTTTACATTAAACTTACTCTGGAGTAAGTTCATTTGTCGACACCGTACCCCGCGAATGTGCCCAAGACCGCCCGCGGGGCCTAGACAAGAGAAGGTAGGAACAGTGGCAGCCAGCAAGAGTAAGGGCGCTCCCAACCTGTACGGATCTTTCATCCACTCTGCTCCGGGCGCGTTCCTGGCGAGCAAGCTGGGTCTGCCGCAGCCGGAGAACCTGCGCCGCTACGTCGCAGGTCAGCCCGCGCTCCCGGGTCCGGTGCTGCTCGGCGGTAAGGGCCGGGTCGCCGATGCCGCCCGTAACCTGCTGTCCGACTACAGCTTTGTGGATTCGGTCACCCCGGGCACCAAGCTCGGTGCGCTGGTCTTCGACGCCACCGGCATCCGCACCATCGAAGAGCTGCAGCAGCTGTTCGAGTTCTTCCAGCCCGCCATGCGCAGCCTCGCCGCGTCCGGCCGCATCCTGGTCGTGGGCACCACCCCCGAGCTGACCGCGTCCGTCGACGAGCAGATCGCCCAGCGCGCGCTCGAGGGCTTCAGCCGCTCGGTCGCCAAGGAGCTGCTGCGCGGTTCCACCGGCAACCTGGTGTACCTGCACCCGGAGGCCGCCGCCACCGCCACCGGCCTGGAATCGACTCTCCGCTTCATCCTTTCGGGCAAGTCGGCCTTCGTCGACGGCCAGGTCTTCCGCGTCGGCAAGGACGACTCCACCGCCCCGGCCAGCTGGGACAAGCCGCTCGCGGGCAAGGTCGCGGTCGTGACCGGTGCGGCCCGCGGCATCGGCGCGACCATCGCGGAGGTGTTCGCTCGCGACGGCGCCACCGTGATCGTCGCCGATATCCCGGCCGCCGGTGAGGCCCTGTCCGAGACCGCCAACAAGGTCGGCGCGACCGCGCTGGCCCTGGACGTCACCGCCGCCGACGCCGCCGAGAAGCTGGCCGCGTTCGCGACCGAGCGTTTCGGTGGCATCGACATCGTCGTGCACAACGCCGGTATCACCCGCGACAAGCTGCTCGCGAACATGGACGAGGGCCGCTGGAACTCGGTCATCAACGTGAACCTGGCTGCCCCGCACCGCATTACCGAGGGCCTGGTCGCCGCGGGCGCGCTCAAGTCCGGTGGCCGCGTCATCGACGTGTCCTCCATCGCCGGTATCGCGGGCAACCGCGGCCAGACCAACTACGGCGCGTCCAAGGCCGGTGTCATCGGCATGGTCAACGCCGAAGCCCCGAAGCTGGCCGAGAAGGGCATCACCATCAACGCCGTCGCGCCGGGCTTCATCGAGACCGCCATGACCGCGGCCATCCCGCTGACCACCCGTGAGGCCGGTCGCCTGATGAGCTCGCTGCTGCAGGGCGGTCAGACCATCGACGTCGCCGAGACTATCGCCTACTTCGCCTCCCCGGCGTCGAACGCGGTGTCCGGCAACATCGTTCGCGTCTGCGGCCAGAGCCTGATCGGAGCATGATGAGCCAGACCATCAAGCTCGGCGAGGTGCCGAAGAACTCCGGCCTTTTCGTCAAGGCCGCGCTCGGCGCGCTGCCGGTGCCCGGACTGTCGAACCGCCCGTCCAAGCTGCCGGACCGCACCGTGCGGCTGGAGGGCTTCAAGGTCGATCCGGATCACCTGGCCGCCTACTGCCGCGCGACCGGACTGCGGTTCAGCGACGCCCTGCCGCTGACCTACCCGTTCGTGCTCAGCTTCCCGCTCGCCATGCAGCTGGTCGTCGCCCGCGACTTCCCGTTCGTGGCGGTCGGCGCGGTGCACGCGGAGAACGTGATCGAGCGGACCCGGGAGATCTCGGTCTCCGAACCGCTGGATTTCGACACCCATATCGAGAACCTGCGCGAGCACCCCAAGGGTCTGCTCGTGGACGCCATCACCGAGGTGAGCGTGGGCCGGGAACTGGTGTGGCGTCAGGTCACCACGTTCCTGCACCAGCAGCGCACCTCGCTGTCCGGCGGGCCCAAGCCCGAGCCCAAGCCGGATGAGGTTCCGCCGCCGCCGTTGCGCACGCTGCGGGTGGATCAGCAGACCATCAGCCGGTACGCCAACGCGTCCGGTGACCACAACCCGATTCACACCTCGGCGTTGGGCGCCAAGGCTTTCGGTTTCCCGAAGCCGATCGCGCACGGTATGTGGTCCGCGGCCAACATCCTGTCCAACCTCGAGGGTCGAGTTCCCGAAAAGGCCACGTACGCGGTCAAATTCGGTAAGCCGATCCTGTTGCCGTCGACGATCAACGTCTACGCCGACAAGGTCGAGGGCGGCTGGGATCTCGCCCTGAAGAACCCGAAGAAGGGTTACCCCCACCTGACCGCCACCATTCGCTGAGTCGGTTCGGCCACGGTCTCGGCTGAGACCGTGGCGCACCGAAGCCAGCAATGTCGCACCGAGTGTGGCAAATTGGTGACAGTTCATCCGAAGACCCGGGGTCACGCCGATTCGGTGGTTTCCGAACCACCACGGGGTCCGGCCATCACAGGTATGGTCGGGCCGCCGACAGCGTCGGCCCCGCAGGGGCGGGGCGAGAGCCGCGCACCGATTCAACACCGTATGTCGCCACGCAGGGGTTTCGACATCCGGAGGGGGAATCGGTGTGCGGCTTTTACGTTTTCGGCGCTCAGCAGTTGCAATCGCAGCCGCAGCAGTCGCAATCGCAGCAGTCGCAGCCGCTGCAGCAATCGCCGCAGTCACAACAGTCGCTGCAATCGCAGCATCCCCGGTTGAACCAGGAGTCCTTGCGTTCGCCGCTGCACGGGCTGGTGTGCTCGGCGCAGCAGGCGTATCCGGTGCAGTACTGGGACAACCCGATTCCGATGCCCTCCCAGAATCCGGGCCTGCGGAAGGGCGTGCGCGGCGGCTCGGTGCCGAACACCGCGTGCGGCCCGTTCGCGACGGCGGTCACCAGGAATTCCGAACCGGCTGTGGGAACCAAGGATTCGGTGCTCCGATGAGTGCCGCAGGCGTGCGTGGCGCAGGCGTGCACGGTTCCGGCGGCCCGGCCCAGCTTGCGGACGACGCCGTGCAGCGGGTCCAGCAGCATCCAGCGGATGGACGCGGTGCGGTCCAGGCCGACCGTGACCAGGGCGGCCTTCAGCAGCGAATTCGATTCGCGCAGTAGGGCGTGCGCATCGGCGGTGCTGGTTCCGGTGGCGGTCAGGGGATTGAAGCGGCCTGCCGCGCGGTCCTCGTCGATATCCTCGATGGCGTCCGCGAGGTGGGCGATGCGGCCGAAATGCCAGCCCGCTTCCCGTAGCGCGTCGGTGTTCTCGGGACGTCCGGCCAGAATCGCGGTGTGCGCGAACAACTCCGCCGCGCAGAGCTGGGTGGGCGCGGTCAGTTCCGCGAGTGATGCTCCGGATTCCTCCAGCGCCACTTGCGATTCGATCGCGGTGATGAGCGGGTCGATATCCAGGCCGATGGGTGCGGCGGCCGCGCGCGCCCGGTTGTGCCAGCGTTCGGCGACGTGCGCCATCGGCCGCTTGCTCAGGCGTCGGGTGTCACCGTCGTCGATGTGATCGCGAATCTTGGCCGCGCCCAACAGCAGTGAGGCGGTCGCGGCCAGTTGTACGCCGGGAGAGTCCGCGGGTGCGACGCTGGCCTTGCGCATACCGCGCAGCGGGCAGGGCCCGGCCTCGGTGCGCTCGAGTGTCAGCGTCTGCTGTGCCTCGGTGAGTACGCCGAGCACGATGGCGTCGGTATTGGTGGCGGCCCGTGCGAGCTGCCCGTGCCCGTCCCGCAGCCCCAGGCAGAGCCCGCACATCTGGGTTTGCCAGGCGGTCGCTTCTATACCGTATCGGGCGGCACTGTGCGCGCACGGCTTGAGCATTCCGAACAATGCGAGTCCCCGTTTCCCGGGCCGGTGCGCACCGGCCGTCCAACAACACAATCCGAGCGACTGTGGCAGGCGTTAACGGGACTGGCAAGCGCTGCGGGAAATTCGTCCCGTCAGGCGGGTTCGGCTTCCTTCTTCTTACCGGACAGACCGCGCCAGGCGAGGTTGTCGAGCAGGTCCACGGCCTCGGCCATATCGACGGTGCCGCTGGCGACCCGGTCGGCGATGGCCTCGCCCGCGCCGATCACCGCGACCGACACCACTTCGAAATTGGTGCCGGGCTCGGCGTACTTGGCGCTGGATTCGAGCAGTTTCGCGGTCAGCTCGATGACCCGGTCCCGGCTGTTGGAGATCTCCGAGGCGAAGGGTTGCTGGCCGAGTGCCTGTCTATAGAGCACCTGCCAGGACAGCCGGTTGTGATCGACGTAGGACAGGAATGCCTCCAGGCCCGCCCGCAGCTGTTCGTGCGGGGTGAGCTTGGGGTTGCCCGCCACCGCGACGGCTTCGATGAACCGCATGCTCTCGCGGTGGATGCAGGCGCGGAACAGTTCGTCCTTGGAGCCGTAGTACAGGTAGAGCATGGGCTTGGAGATTTTCGCCTCGGCGGCGATGGCGTCCATGGAGGTGTCGTGATAACCCTTGCGCGAGAAGACCTCCACCGCGGCGTCGAGCATCTGCTGCTCGCGCACCGCGCGGGGAAGTCGTTTCGTTCCGCCTGCCATCCACATCTCCTAGGACATATCGAAGCCCCTATCTTACTCCAAGGTAAGTTCCGCGAGTGCGAATTGCCGGTGATTCGCCATCGGGCGTCAGCAGTGTGGAGCGGTGCCCTTGTACTTTGCCATCCGGAGTACCGAGGCATCCACCTGGCTTCCCGGTAGGCGGCCACTCTGCACGGCCTGCACCAGGCGGTCCAGCACCTGCGGAACGGCGTCCGTGGTGATCCACAGCGCATTGTCGGCACCCGCGACCAGGGCGGCCTCCACCGCGTCCTCGATGCTCATGCGCGCGGTGATGGCGGCCATACCGCCCAGATCGTCGGTGAAGATCACGCCGTCGAACGGGGCAGCGCCATAGCCGGTGCCCTGGCGCAGCAAATCCATGGCTTCCTTGCTGATGCTGGCGGGCTTACCCGGCTCGGTCAGTCCGGGCACATCGAGGTGCCCGACCATGACGGCCGAACCGGAGTCGATGAGCTTGCGATACGGGACCAGATCCGAGGTCTGCAATTGCGCCAGCGGCGGGGTCTTCACCGCACCGGTGTGCGAATCGCCCGAGCCCGAACCGTGGCCCGGGAAATGCTTCATGACGGTGCCGAGCCCGGCGTCGTGCGCGGCGCGGATGTACGCATCGGCGTACTGCGCCACCACATTCGGATCATCGGAGAAGGAGCGGTCGCCGATCACCGAATCGTCGGGCTGGCTGCTCACATCCACATCGGGCGCGAAATCGACGGTGACGCCGAGCGCCTTCAGCTTCTTGGATCGATCCAGGGTGAAGGTGTAGAACTCGTCGGCGCTCATCTGGCCGACGGTGGCGCGGGCGGACGGTGCGACGCCGATCAGGTCCTTGGCCCGCGAAACCCGGCCGCCCTCCTCATCGATGGTGACCATGAGCGGGGTGCGGGAGGCGGCCTGCACCTTGTCGATCTGATGCTGGGCCAGCATCGCCTTATCGGTCCAGCTGCCGACGAAGATGCCGCCGATCTGCTCGGTCTTCACCACGTTCTCGGCATCGGCCTCGCCGGTCACGCCGACGGTGAGCAATTGCGCCAGCTTCTGCCGCAGCGTGAAATTCGCCAAATACCCCGCCGCACAGTCCTGTTGCGGTGCGGAGCTGGTCGGCGGCGGGGTGGATTCGCTGGATCCCGTTGTGGTGGTGGTCGATTGGGCCGACTGATCGGACCCGCTGCCGGAGCAGCCGGCCAATACGAGGGCGGTGAGTGCGATCACGATCCCAGGAGCGTTGCGCATGGCATCCGACGGTAGCCGCCGCCGGGGTTCGCGCCTATTCGGACACCGGTGTTTCGGTCCGGTTTGTGTGGGCACCCCTATGGGCCTGATTTTGGCAAACCTGTGGCGATCGACACATATGGCGATTAAGTGATTCGGACATCCGTCCAGTAGCATCCTGTTCGCGCGCTGGATAGCCCTATCTAGCTGCATAAATACGCACGTCTGCGGATTGTTGCGGGGGAATCGAGCCGAATCTGGCGGATGTGCGCCAAGGGGAAGTTGTCTCAGATCGGCCATTGGCAGTGTTGTGGCAAACCTGCCGGGCCGGTTCTATGGGACGAACCTGATGGAGGACTGACATATGCGAATCGGCGCAATGCTGCGCACGGCCGCGCTGGGAGTCGCCGCCGCGGTGGGAGTGGGAATGGCCGCCGCGGCACCGGCCTCGGCGAGTGAAGTTGACCGCTATCTCGATCTGCCGCTGGTCAACCGGGACGCGGCCGCCGGTCCCGGCGGTGTCCACCCGGACCTGCCCTACGACCGCACCGAACTCGGCACCTTGCTCGAACAGGCTCGCGCACAGAATGTTCCGCCCCAGCGCTACGCCGCCCTGCTCTACCAGTACTGGCTCGTCGACGCGACCGGCAAGGCGGGCATCGACCTGCGCGCCTGGAATCCGCGCGACGGGGTGCGCGCCAATCGCGACAATCTCATCAGGTCCTACCGCTACTACGAGGATCTGCAACTGGGGCACCGCGAACTCCAGTGGGCCGGAATGGGCGGCCAGGTCGGCGCCGACTTCGGCGGCGGGCTCATCGATTTCGAGCTGATGGGCTCGGATCTCTATGGGCTGCCGGGGATTTCCGAATCGGCCGGTGCGGTGCTCGACGCCGTGCAGCGGGCCGCGGGACCGCAGGCCGTGCAGCGACTGCCCGCCGGGCTGCGCGCGCTCGCGTCGGCCGCCCCGCGCATCACCCCCGAGGATGTCGACCACGTCATCGCGGGAATCCTGGTGATGCAGAAGAACATCTTCTCCGACCTCATGCCCATGCACGACGCGTACGTCACGGGCGGACTGCCCGCGCTCGCGGAATTCCAGGCCGCCGGACTCTTCGGCGATGACATCATGGCCGCGTGGCGCGATGTCGCCTCCGGGAACGGCGAGCGCGTCGCCACCGGCAATCGCGCCCTGCTGCGCCGGGAACAGCAGTGGGCCATCGCCCGGCAGTGGGACGAAGTGCGTTCGTACAAGGGCGATGTCGGCGAGGCCATCACCTACCTCAGCGGTGCGGCGGGTTCCCCGTCGGTCGCGGGCGTGGTGCCGCCCCGCCAGTTCCACCCCATCCGGATCCCGTTCACCGCGGCCGATGGCACCCCCTCGCTGCTGACTCTGCCGCTGCCGGAATGGAATTGGTCGGTGCTGGATTCGCGCTGGGAGTACATCACCGAGGAACTGCTGCCCAAGTACCGCGATCAGGTCGAGAACAACTGGCCCGCCCTGGAGGCCACCATGCGCACGCCCTACGAGGTGCAGATGGAATCGAAGCGCCCGCTGCTGAACATTCCGCAGTTGCTCGATTCGGCTGTGCGGCAACTGCAGGTGACACCGGCGAACCCGGTCACCACCGGCGCGGAAATGGCGGTGCGATAACCATGCGACGCACACTTCCCGCCGTGCTGTTCGCCGCGGCCGTCCTGCTGTCGGGCACCGCCGTGGCGACCGCCGAACCGGCGAGCCCCGTGACCCCGGTGAATCCCGTGACCCCGGTGAATCCGGTGCCCGGAATCGACCGGGTCTTCAACGGATTCGTCATCGGCACGCTGAACACCGCCGAAAACGCTTCTCCGGAGGAGAAATTCGAGGCACTGCTCGCGAATGACCCCTTCTATCAGGAACCTCCGCTCACCGGTGCCGAAAAGCCCGGTGACATCCTGAAATCCAAGCCCGTCGACGTGATGTTCCTGGGCGTCAAGCCGACGACGGTCGACGCGCACAAACTGATGTACGTCACGACCGCGCCGGACGGCGTCACCCCGGTCATCAGCACCGGCATCCTGATGATCCCCAAGGACGGCAAACCCGCCGCCGAACGCCGCCTCATCTCCTATCAGGAGGCGAACGACAGCGTCGGCTGGTCGTGCCATCCGAGCACGCAGTGGACCGGCGGCGCGCCCCTGGACGGTTCGTCCTGGTCGGCATTGGGCCCGCTGGCGCTCATGTTCGACAAGGGCTACGCGGTGATGATCTCCGACGTCGGCAATGACGCGGACCGCGATCCGCACGGCGTCTTCGTCGGCACCTACTCCGGGCACGCCCAATTGGACGGCGCGCGTGCGGCATTGCGGCTTCCGGCGTCGGGGTTGAGCAATGACACCCAGATCGCCCTGTTCGGTATCGCGGGCGGCGGTGTGGGAGCGGCCTTCTCGGCGGAAATGGCGCCGGTGTACGCACCGGAGCTCGACATCAAGTCCACGCTGCTGGAGGGCATGGTCGTCGATCCCGCCAATTTCATGCGCGTCACCAGCGGTTCGATCGGTTCGGGCTTCGCGCTCGCGACGCTGCTCGGATTGGAGCCCTGGTACCCGGAGATGCGGGTGAACGACAAGCTCAACCCCGCCGGGCAGGCGCTGGCGAACTTCTATCGCACGCAGTGCCAGGTGCCCGCCTATTTCGGGCTGCCGTTCGTGCCGATGGAGGCGCTGTTCACCTCGGGCCGCAATCCGGCCGACGAGCCGGATTTCCAGCGCGCGTTCGCGAACAATGTGCTGGGGCGCAATGGAACTCCGACGTCGAAGATCATGATCTCCTCGTGCGCCAAGGATGATTCGCCGATGTCGCTGGTGCCCGCCGCGGACGCCAGGAACCTCGCCGAGACCTATCGCGGTCAGGGCGCGGACGTCACGTACGCCCCGACCGATTGCAGCATGGAACGCTTCATCACCGATATGTACGGCTGGGGCGTCGACCTGTTCGGCATGCAGACCATCGACTGGATCGACGGCAACTTCGAATGACACCCCTATCGAAAGGAGCCGCCCGATGATGGCCATCGTGGACGGTGTGGTTTACCTGCTCACCTTCGGACCGCTGGCGGTCGCGAAGATGCTGGCGCAGGCACTGGGTCTCTGATTCCGGTCCGCTAGGTCTTCGGTAGTTCGTGATGACCGCCGAAGGCCTGGCGCATGGCCGACAGCACCTTGTCGGCGTACAGCGATTCACCGCGTGAGGAGAAGCGCTGGAACAGCGCCGCGGACAGCACCGGCGCGGGCACGCCCTCGTCGATGGCGGCGTCCAGCGTCCAGCGGCCCTCACCGGAGTCGGAGACATTGCCGCCGAAGGAATCCAGGTTCGGATCGGCGTAGAGCGCCGCGGCGGTGAGATCGAGCAGCCAGGAGGCGACCACCGAACCGCGCCGCCACACCTCGGTGACCTCGGGGATATCGATGTCGTATCGGTAGAACTCGGGATTCTCCAGCGGTGTGACCTCTGCCGAATGCTCGGTGTCCTGCTCGTTGCCGACATTGGCCCGGTGCAGGATGTTCATGCCCTCGGAATACGCTGCCATCGCGCCGTATTCGATGCCGTTGTGCACCATCTTCACGAAATGTCCCGCACCGGCGGGGCCGCAGTGCAGATAGCCCTCTTCCGAGGTGGCGGGGGTGCCGGTGCGCCCGGGGGTGCGCGGGGCCGTATCCACGCCCGGGGCAATGGATTTGAGCAGCGGTTCGACATGGGCGACCGTCTCGGCCTCACCGCCGATCATCAGGCAGAACCCGCGCTCCAAACCGAATACGCCACCCGAGGTTCCGATATCGAGGTAGTGAATACCCTTGGGCTGGAGCGCCTTCGCGCGTTTGATGTCCTCGTGGTAGCGGCTGTTGCCGCCGTCGATGATGATGTCACCGGGTTCCAGCAGTTCGGCGACCTGATCGATCACCGCGCCGGTCGCGCCCGCCGGAATCATCACCCACACCACCCGGGGCGTCTCCAGCATGGCGACGAACTTGCTCAGTTCGGTACTGCCGGAGAAGCTGTCGCCGAGTTCGGCGCCGAGTTCGTCGATATGCGAGCTCTTGCGTTCGAAGCCGACGGCGGTGTGCCCGTCCCGGACGATGCGCCGCACGATATTGGCGCCCATCCGGCCCAGGCCGATCATTCCGAGCTGCATGTCATCTCCTCGAGTCGTCCCGAACCACGGGCGGCCCCGGGTTCTACTGACTGTTCCGGTGCGATCGTCTTGATTGTCCCAGTTCCGGTTGCCGGAAGTTTTTTCCGGTCTCATCGGGAAGGTGTGTAACGCCCTCGAACGGGTGTCGATAAAGGGGTGGCTCCGTGCTGTTGCCAGACCCCCGACCCGGCAACCGCACGGAGCCTCTCTTCGTTTCCGGTGCCGTATTGCACAGAAGTTGCTGCGAGCCTGGACAAACCCCCGTGTCGGAGCCGCCCACTATGGTGGGTGGCGGGCTCGCGTGCGCGAGTCCGGATTCAACCATTTGGGAGGATGGTTCGTGACCAGCGGAAGTCCCGGGCGGCATGCGCGTGCGCAACAGACCCCGGCCGAACCTTCGACACCCGTACGCCAGTTCCTGAACTCGCCGACGGCCCGCCGCGCCGGGATCGCGGCGGGTGTGCTGATGGCGGTCGGAGGCATCGCTTTCGCGGTGGATTGGACGCTCTCATCCGGGCAGACGCCGCGTGGCGTGCAGGTAGCGGGCATCGATATCGGCGGGCTGCAGCGCGCACAGGCGCAGACCCGGCTGGAGCTGGAACTCGATAAGCGTGTCGCACAACCGCTCACGGTCGAGATCGGGGATGTGCGCGCCGATCTGGTGCCGCGCACGGCGGGCCTGTCGGTGGACTGGGACGGCACCTGGGACCGCATCGGCGGTCAGCCGCTGAACCCGTTCACCCGGGTGTGGTCGGTGTTCACCACCCGACGGGTGGAACCCGCGACCCTGGTCGACGACGCCGCCATGACCACCCAGCTGGACGCGCTGCGTGCCAATGACCGCCAGCCCGTCGAGGGCGGCATCGTCTTCGACCAGGGCAAGCCGGTGCCGGTGCACCCGGTGCCCGGGCGGGTGCTCGATGTGGCCGCCGCGCGCGCCCAGCTCGTCGGCCACTGGGCCGACGGTTCGGTGCTGGATCTGCCCGCCGTCGAGAAGCAGGCCCGGGTCAGCTCCGCGGCGGTGGACAGGGCGCTGCGCGAGATCGCCCAGCCCGCGGTGCGCGTCCCGGTCACCTTCACCGGTAAGGGCGGCAATGCCGTGCTCGACCCCGCCCAGCTCGCGGGCGCGCTCGTCTTCCAGCCGAACGATCAAGGCGCACTGGAGCTCTCGTACAACCGGGACGCGCTGATCGCGGCGCTGGAACCACAGTTGAAGCCCACCGTGGTGGAACCCAAGGACGCCACCTGGACGCTGGCGGGCAGCCGCGCCACCCTGGTGCCCGCGGTGGTCGGCGATGCCGTCAACTGGGACAAGACCTTCGAAGGTCTTCCCGCCCTGCTGATTTCACCCGGCGATCACGCCAAGGCCGTCGTCTACGAACCGGTGCAGCCCAAGCTGACCACCGCCGACGCCGAGAAGTTCGGTGTGGTGCAGCCCGTCGGATCGTTCACCACGGGCGGTTTCAGCGGCCCGTCCGGCGTGAACATCCGCACGGTGGCGCGCAAGGTGGACGGTGCGGTGATCCGGCCCGGGGATGTGTTCTCGCTCAACGACTTCACCGGTACCCGCGGTGTGGCGGAGGGCTATGTCGAGTCCGGCATCATCGATCACGGCCGCCCGAGCACCGCGGTCGGCGGCGGTATCAGCCAGTTCGCCACCACGCTCTACAACGCGGCCTACTTCGCCGGTCTGGAAGATGTCGACCACACCGAGCACAGCTACTACATCTCCCGGTATCCGGCCGCCCGCGAGGCCACGGTCTTCGACGGCGCGATCGATCTGAAGTTCCGCAACAACACCCCGTACGGCATCTACATCGAGACCATCGGCGGTGACTCGGAGCTGACGGTGCGCCTGTGGAGTACCAAAACCGTTGAGGTGGAGTCGATCACCGGTGACCGTGTGAAGCCGACCGAGCCGAATACGGTGACGCTCCCCAAGGGCAAGAACTGCATCGCCTCGGAAGGCGCACCGGGTTTCACCACGTCGGATACCCGCATCATTCGAGATGCCAAGTCCGGCAAGGAAACCTACCGCCACACCCGCACCGTCAAATACGACCCCATCCCGATCGTGAAGTGCGAGTGATCCGAGATCCCTTCGCACACAGGTTATCCACCGCCTGTGGATAACCCTTGGGATGACTTGGGATAGATCACAAACAGGAGTTGGGGCCCGGAATCCTCCGGGCCCCAACCTTTATCCACAGACAGCGGTGGGGGCCCCCGCGGCGACCACCCGGGGCCCCCCAAGAGATAAAAGCGCCGGCGGAGGTGAATAACACGCCCCAGCACAAAC